>JAJZEE010000001.1 GCA_021805735.1 Bacillota bacterium | reverse complement strand
TGAGCACCCTTTACAACTTGCGTAAACCCGCTTGCCATGATGAAACTCCTCCCCCGTGTTGCAGCTTCCTGTCTACATCCGATAGCTTGCGCAACCGGGGGAGGATTAGGCCGTTACATATTGGCGCCGTATGTATGAGCCGTCAGAAGGAACGATCCCGGCCATCATCAGCGTCACGGTTGGCAAAGTTGTTCTGCCACCGTGCGGATGCGGGTAACGCATCGGATCTGCCCACCACAAATCCGGCAATCGTCTTCAATCCAAGTTGGTCAGGAAGCCAATAGCTCGCACCAGGACCAGTGCTGAAATTGCCTGGAACGGAATGGGCTCGATACTTGACCAGTGGATGAACCATCGCGTAGGCCACCGCGATGTCTTGGTCAGACACATGCGCGTCCAGCGTCCGCATCACCTGCGTGAACAGAGCGAACGGCAAATGCGAAGCGATGGTGACGGCGCTTCTCAAAAAGCGCTCCTGGCGATGAACTCGCCCAATGTCCCCAAGCGGTTCATGCCGAAAGCGAACGACCGCGAGAGCCTGCCGCGGGTTAAGTCGGCGCCAGCCTGCCGGCAATGTCACATCGCCCTCAGGGGCCCATATCGCCTTGTCCACGTTAAACGGAACAGATCCCACCAATGCAATGGCCCGACGAAAACGCTCGAAATCCAAAAGCAACACGGAATTTACTGATATCCCTGTCAACGTCTCAACAGCTCTGCTCAGCGCCAGCCGGTTCCCGTTCATATATACTCCATTGACCTTCATAAATCCAGTTCCAGCTTCAAACACTCTTGTATCTCGTGGAATATGCAGTGCGTCAACCACACCGGAACCACTCTGCGAAGTAAGCAGCACAAGCGTATCGGTATGGGCGTCTGTTCGCCGATCCCGACTTGAGCTTTCGGGGTCTCTGTCCAACCCGGCAATCAGCAACCCATAGCGAGGTTTCCCGTATGGATTGCGCATGTTGTCCACCTGCGCCTGGGTACTGTGGGGAAAGTACAGCAAACACAATACGCCGACGACCGTCGCAACGGCGAATCGCCGTCTGGGTGACTCAGACATCCATGCAGCTCCTTTTCCTTTGCATGTCTGAGCAGGGTGCTGTTCAGTTCACCGAACGTGTCAAGCGGCGCGCCTCAATCCATGCTTCCCAGGCAAAACGCGGCAGCGCCAGTTGGCGCCTCCACCGCCTTGGTTCTCTAATCAGCCTGTAGAGCCACTCCAGGCGGGCCCTCTGAAAGAGCACGGGAGTGCGTTTGACAGCGCCGCCGATCACATCGATAGTGCCGCCAACACCGATCGCAAGCGGTACGCCAAGAATATCCTTATGCGTTGAAATAAATACTTCCTGACGCGGTTGCCCCAACCCGACCAACAGGAGATGCGGGCGGGCAGCCTGAATCTCCGCAATGACAGAAGCAGTCTGCTCATCTGTAAAGTACCCATGTTTCCCGACGATATACAGTTGCGGATAGCGGTTTTTCAATTTTTGCAAAGCCTGAGCCAGCGACGTCTGCGACGCACCCAACAAAAACACGCGCAGATTCCGTTCAGCGGCGTAGCCAATGAGCCGTTCCGCCAACTCCACGCCGGTGATTCGCTGGGCAATTGCCTGTCCATACCATTTCGACGCAATGACGATTCCCACGCCATCAGGCGTTATAAAATCCGCGCGCGCCAAAACGGGGAGCAAGTTTGGTGTTCGACGGATGTTCATGACAAATTCAGGTCCCGCCGTAATGATCATATGCGGCTTGGCGTCAGCCAGAAATGAAACACACTGATTATAAACCCACTTTTCGTCATTTGTTATAAAAGGAACACCCAGAACGGAAACTGTATTCACGCACAACACCCTTACTTACATAGGTTAAGACACCCAGGTGCAGAGATTCCCGTCAACCGCCGATTCCCTGAAAATCACTGCGCAAGCGGACTGCATCTCTTGCATCGACGTAAAAATACCACAGTCCGTCACGCGGGTCTATACGATTTATACCATGCAATGTGCGCATGTGCATCGAAAGATGCTCAATAAGGGCAATCCGGGCCACCGCTGAAAGCAACTCCCACTCAGACAAATCGCTGTGGATATGAGCGGGAAGATGCATGACCGCATTGCCTATCCGCCACCAACGGGAAAATGGCACGGAGTTAACCGCCACAGCCCTGAGAAATTGCTGCTGGCGTTCCATTCTCCCTGTGTCTGCCAACGCATCGTGGCGAAATCGCACAAAATCCAGAGCTGTCTTGCCATTCAGCCGCTGCCGTCCTGGTCGCAGATGAATATGAGTGCCATCCGTCGCGTCATCGTAGTCAATCGCTTTTCTCAAATCGATGACAACTCCCCCGAGCGCATCGACCAATTCAGTGAATCCCTGAAAGTCGACGGTTACGATATGATCAACAGGAATGCCGAACGCCGTTTGGACCGTAGTCTTCAGAAGAGGCAAATCGCCATAGACCAACGCATGATTGACCTTCGTATAACCATGATTGCGAATGTACAGACGCGTGTCACGGGGAATGGAGTAGATGAGCGCTGTTTTGCGCCACACGCTGAGGCGGACAAGCATTAGCGTGTCTGATCTCCCGGCTTCTCCTGTACGCGAATCCGAACCTACCAACAGCCATGTCGCAGGGTCACGATCCGGATATTGGATGGCCAGATCCTCCAGCGCGCTTCGCATCCACCGCTCATTGATTCGCGTCCCGCGCCGCAGGCTCGCGGCGTCTGTACGCACGTTACTCGCCGAGACAGGCGACGCGGCAAAAGAAACAGACTCCCTCCGAAAAGTTGCCTCCAGATCCCTCTGCACATTGACGGACCCTGTTTCGACTGCGAGACATACCCTCCACGCGCCGACCGCAGCGAGTACAACCAAAGTCGCCACCAAGGAGTTCCAAGGACCAACCCGCATAGCGCGCTCCCTCCGGCACCATAATCTCACGGGCTAGGATAACCAATAGGGCGCCTGCACATGCCAGTGACCTAATGGAACAAAACGCAAAGAAGCTGCCATTTGCGGCAGCTTCGGGCAGTTTCCATATGGCGAATGTACCGGGCGAAACATATAGTGGCACCTATCACTTGCGCAACTATATAAATGCGTAGAGTGGGCAAGTCTCGGGGGATTGGAAATCCTAGGGGGGACTAGGGTTACACTCGCCCACTCTACGATTGAAAGACGAGGGACAGGTTCCCTCCCGAACTATCCCTCAACCGTCCGTGTTTGACCACTACCGGCAGCCCGGCCATCATAAACGCCATCGCGTCTTTAGATCCGGTGGCTTTGCGTCCGCACCTTTCGGTGCGTTTGCCTTGTTTCGGGAGGTCTATCTATACCCATTGTATTCAATTCGACACAAATTGACAAGCCCTAAACAAAAGAAATTTTAATTATTTAATTGGTTGAAGCGTTCGATGGACCGGCCGGGTTCGTTGTGCTGGGTGTGCCCGATGATCCCCCTGGGCCATTCCCGGAACTGGGCGCTGTCGTTCCGCTTGCTCCACTCGTCGAACCCGCACCAGCGGTGGCAGTTGAGGTGGACGAAGTTTGCAAGACCGCGTTCATAAGATCCGTAACTACGATCGGATCCGTGGTTCCATCCGGGTTCTTGGCTGGCGCCTGATACGTCTGGCCCATCGTATACACTGTTCCTTGCGGACCTTTGAGTTCATACTGAATCTCCAGGGTCTGAATCCCCGCGACATTGACTGTAAACGGCGTTGGCGCCGCGCCTCCCTGGATCCAGCCTGTCGAACCAAGCGTATTTCCATCGCCTACGAACACCAGTTGCACTGAACCTGTAAAGTTGCGTGACAGGTCGTCGACTGCGAATTGACCTGTAAGCGTCTGGTATTGGCCGTTAAGTGCATAGTCCGCACCGGGCAGCCGGGCCGTCTGACCCGCGCCAACGCCCCATTGGATCGCAAACTGCCCTGGGTATAACTGTCCCAGGACGGCAGGGGCCCAATACCCTGTCAACTGCCCTTTCGGATACAGCGTGGTGTTTTTGAAATCGCCGTGCAGTGCGCTCGGAGTCAGCGTAAACAGTGGCATTCCGGATGAAATCGCCGGCGCCGTCGTCGCCTGAAAATTGAGATTACCCTGACTGTCGATGCTCGGAATCAGATTTGTGGCGCTCTGGTACTGCGCGTTATTGGCGGGTATTCCATAGAGTGCCTTGCCGTTTGTCAGACCTGTTGGCATCTGTTGACCATTCAGGTATACGGAGAAAGGCTGCAGACTCGCCCCTGCGCCCTGAACCTGCACCTCAGCCGGGCTGTTGACCCACTTCACCGTGGCGCCCAAAGCGTGTCCGACCGTACTGATCGGTACATACACGTTATAATTATAGATGAAGGGTTCTGCGCTGGCGGCCACACTCTTCCCATTTATCACGAGACCAATGTTGTCATAGGACGCCTTAATTTGGCGGATGCCCACGCTGGCATAGGATGCGCCGCCAAAGACCATCGCGCTGGTCGCAACCCCCAAGATCATGCCCAGATACTTTTTCAACCTGTCGTCCTCCCGTTTGGTCCGTCCTTATAAAATACCCCACAAATGAGATCGCTTCTGCCAGCCGGATTCATGTGCTGTGCTGTCCATGCCATGCTATGCCATGTCGGATCATACATGGCGTTGCCGCTCAAACATGTGCGGCCCCAAAGGCCGCAAAACTCGCCGCAACGCAATGTATGATCCGGCATGGCGAGCCATTCTTCATCCGCCTGAGGGTGTCGCAAAACGGCGTGGGTGTCTGTTCACTGAACGATCAGTGCACCAGAACGTCGACAAAATCTGCGTCCACAACCGTTCCATTTGGCACTGCCTGTCCCATCGTATATACGGCTCCAGACGAGGTTTTCACAGAAAACGCAACAGTCAGGAGATGGACATTGCTGACGTTAACCTCAACCGGAGTCGCGGTTTCACCCTTGGCCATCCAGGGTGACTGATACAGTTGCTGACCGTCGCCTGTAATCGTCAATTGCAACTGGTCGCTCGATCCAGACGCGTCGTCGACGCCGAACAGACCTGTCAGGGATGTGTACTTGCCGTTCAGATTGTAAGTGACACCGGGAACCTGCGAGTTACTGTTCGCCGGCGACCACAAGATCGATTTTCCGTTGCTGTTGGGGTACGTCTGGCCGTTGATCTTCGACGGTCCATTGTTCCATCCCGTTATGGCTCCTGTGTATCCGTTGCTTGCCACAGCGTAGTCTCCATAGTCGCGCACGTCCGGGAAGTTGACGAGCGGCATGCCAGACGCGGGACCTTGCCCGATATAGGCGGTAAGCGTCGTGGGATCAATATATAAAGGCTCATTGAGAATTGTCGCCAGAGCGATGGGCGACACATAGGATTGACCCTTGTAGGAAAACGTATGTGTAGTGCCATACCACAGGATCGGCGATCCGTAGTAGAGCAGGCCGCCCGACTGCGTTTGCAACTGCGGCGTTCGCGCGATGACGACCTCGTGCTTGCTCCCCACCCAGTTCACTTGGGCGCCCAGTCCATGCCCGATCGCACTGATCGGAACATACACGTTAGAGTTATAGATAAACGGTTCCGCATTGGTGGAAATAACTTTTCCGTTCACATCGATCTTGATATTTGCGTAGTGGGCTTGTATGGTTTTGAGGCCTGTACTGGCAAATGTGACGCCGCCAAACACCATGCCGCCAATGAGCAACCCCACTCCATAACTTGACACAGAACGCAGTATGGGTTTCACAGGCTTCTCCCTTTCTCCATAATTCATTTGGACGGATGCTATATCATCATACTTGATAGACCATACGGCCACAATGGCAATAAAAAGTTTCAATCCCGCTGATTCCCCTGAACTGCAGCTATTTAGCAGTCATTAAAAGTAGAAATCGTTTGACATCTCAATTCTTCAATGATATGCTAGAAATGCAAGCAAATTAAGTAAGTACGTTTGTACTTTCTGTAGGGGGACTTCTCCGGTGCAAGGAACAGTCAAGTGGTTTAACAGTGAGAAAGGCTACGGTTTTATCCGAGTAGATGGCGGCAACGACGTCTTTGTCCATTATACAGCGATCAATGGCGAAGGTTACCGTACGCTTGAAGAAGGCCAACAGGTTGAGTTTGACATCGTGGAAGGTCAGCGCGGCCCTCAAGCTGCTAATGTGAATAAGCTGTAAGATAGTTTGAAACTTTAAGCGATTTCGGCTCCTCCCATTCTTGGGGGGTTATTTTTTTGCCAGTAATTTGTGTGTTCTTCTCTAAAAGTGAGCGTGTTATACTTAGAAGCAACGAAATCATTCACGCCATATTAGAAGAGGACCCTTTCCTATGAACCGCTATCATTCATTTCCATTCATGGCGAAAATCTCTCCCATTGCCACGGCGACGCTCATATTAGGCTCCCAAATTATGCTTGGACCTGCGACAACTGTGCATGCCACAACCGCGACAACTGCCGTCCGCCTGAGCGCGGCTCATGAGCATGGAACGGCCATACTGCTTGAAGGAGCGGGTAAACGGACGGCGCCGTCTCCCCTGCTCGCCTATGAAACTAAAGGATCATTTGCGCAATGGGCTATGGCTACATTTGCACACCAGAGACCACACAGCATATTGCCCAAAAACCAGTACCGTGACGTGTCCGGAAAGTTGTTGCTTCCGCTTGGTCAGGCGGTCGCGCTTGGAATCGTGCAACCAGACGCCAGTCGTTACTTCGGCGTGCAGGACCGTTTATCGCGCGGGGTGGCAGCGAAGGGAATCATCCATCTGTTACACCTGAACACTCATGGATTATCTCCTTACCTCTACGCCGTTGCGCAGGGCTGGTTCAAGGACATGCCCCAGGCAGTCTGGCTCAGCCGGGCGGAGATGTTTACGCTGGCGGCGCATGTTAGACAAAGTCTGTCTGCACAGCGGACTGCGGACAGTGGCGGCGTCAAGGGTCAAACCGGCACAGGACAAAACACCAAAGGAACAGCAGGCAGCGGCGCACCCCCGAGCACAACATCCGGAGGCAGTTCGGCCAGCAGCCAGCCAACAACTTCGGGAACGTCCGGAAACGGCGGTACGGGAACTTCCAGCAGCGGCGCCGCGGGCAGCGTCACGGGCAATTCGGGAACCCCGGCCACTGGACCAAGCTCGTCTGGAACCAGCGCAACCGGCGCAGGCGCTGCGCCGAGCAGCAACTCAGGCTCCACAACTCCGGTCGCGCCCGGTTCCATCACGCCATTTGTCATCCCATCTGTACCCGCGAGCGGCGAACTGCCTCTTTCTGCCGCGCCAACGGCAGCGGACGTTGCCGCCAATTCAGCATTGCAAACAGTCACCCAAATACAGGCGTTTTCATCCGCCAATGCTCCCGTGCAGTTGCAGGATGTCATTTATAGTCCGAGCGACCCCAACATCGTGGTCTCCGGTGTGGTGAAGGAACCGAATGGAACTCCAATGCCCAGTGTCGCCTGGATTCAGATCAATGATCTTGGTCTGACCTCCGGAAATCCAAACCAGTGGGACTATGCGGTGCCTGTGTCTGCCTCTGGAACTTTTGCGGATGCCCTGCACATCCCTTTTGCGGCCGATTCGTATGAAGTGCAGGCAGCACCGCCGCTGACGACCGCGCAGACCGGTCTCAACTATATGTTTGCGACCAAACAGCAAACTGTATCGAGCCAGTTTATCATGACGTTTCAGGGTCAGGACAACAACCAGCAACTCGGTATGCTGACCTCCGTGTGGGCCAATTGGACGGATCCGACGATTCAGGCTCTCGCAAAGCGGATTACAAAGGGAATCACCTCGCCGCTCGCCCAGGCGCAGGCGATCTATGATTGGGAGGGCCAGAACATTGGCTATAATGGCGCTCTGTTAGCCAACGGCGGCTATGGCTGGAGCACTACGGAAGAGACGCTTGCCTCTGGAGTCGGCATATGCGTCGACTACGCCAATGTAGCGGACGCCCTCATGAGATCGTTGGGCGTTCCAACGCAAATGGTTGTGGGCTACGCCAACAACGGATCTCCCGTTCAAGTCGACAACCCCAATGAAGGGCACGCCTGGAATCGATCATGGATCGGAGGCCAATGGATTTACTGGGATCCGACCTGGTCACGTCTTTACTTCGTCACATCAGCTACACAAGTTCCCGGACCTGGCGATCCGTGGGTGTTTCAACCTCAGTGGTTCAACCCATTGGCGAAAGTGTTCAACTCCACCCATCAGAAGATCGGGATTCAGTATCAATAGCCGTGGACCGGTCGTTGCGCATCGGAATTCCTGCGGCAAGCAGGCGCGACAAGCAGGCTCGGCAAATCGCCGCGCCTGCTTACCTTACCGCAGCCTAACGAGTCTAACGCCCGTTCTCTTCCGCAATGGCTGTCGTCAGCGCCTCCGCAATCTGATCAATCTCATTCTCCGCTATGGTGAGTGGCGGCGACACCGTCACGACGTTGTTCAAACCCGCGACGGTGTCGCCATTTCTCCCAACTATGACACCCAGCGACTTGGTTCGGGCGACGATCGCCTTGACGCGCAGAGGCGATAACGGCTCCTTTGTTTCGCGGTTTGCAACCAATTCGATGCCTGCGAGCAACCCCCTTCCCCGCACATCGCCCACGATCTCATAGGTCTCCAGCTCCTTCAACCGACGCTGCAGAACATCGCCGAGAGCGGCCGAACGCGCGATCAAATCCAGTTCGTCCATAATATTCAGGTTTTCAATCGCGACAGCGCAACTCACAGGATGGCCGCCAAATGTGTTGACTTGCCGCAGATGCGCATTGGGATCCGATGTATCCTTGAACGCCTCGTAGAGGTGAGCCGCCACCGCCGTCGCGGAAAGGGGGGCGTAACCGCTTGTCATCCCCTTGGCCATCGTCACGATATCGGGCATTACGCCGCTATGCTGAAAACCAAAACGCTTCCCGGTGCGGCCAAATCCCGATATCACTTCATCCACGATCAGCAATACTCCGTGACGCCTGCAAACGTCAGCCACTTCTGGCAGGTAATTGTCCGGGGGCACAAGAATTCCCCCGCCCGTGATGATGGGTTCCATAATAAACGCCGATATTGTTTCCGAACCTTCCCACTGAATCACCCGGTCCAGTTCGCGTGCGCACGCCTTTCCATACTCGTCGAGAGACAGTCCTCCTGACAGCCGATACGGGTCGGGCGGTTGAATATGGAGGAAACCGGCCGCCAGCGGCTCATACAGATACTTGCGCTGATGCTGCCCGGTCGCAGACAGGGCGCCCATGGTGCTTCCGTGATACGCTCTATACCGGGAAATTACCTTGTAGCGTCCGTGCTGTCCCATTTGCGCATGATATTGCCGGGCCACTTTGATGGCCGTCTCGTTGGCTTCCGAACCGCTGTTGTTGAAGAAGAACCGATAGTCGCCTCCCAGCCAACGCGACAGCGTTGCAGCCAGCTTTGTCGCCGGAACATGCGCAGCCGAAAGAGGATAAAACGGCATGGCGCGCATCTGTTCATAGGCTGCTTTCGCGATGCGTTCGTGCCCGTATCCGACGTTGACACACCAGAGACCCGCCATCGCATCGAGATATGTATGCCCTTCCAAATCCGTGACGTAGACGCCCTGTGCGCTCTCCACAACCCATGGATTCCCTTCGCTGTGCGGTGCGAGCGCATGCCAGACTCGTTCCTTGTCCGTCTCATAAATCTGTTCCCTGGAGTCTTCTACTTGCCTCATCCTGACCAACCTTCCTTACGGATCTTGAGTCACAGCTTACTATCAGCATACGCCATCACAGGGAATTGGCAAGTCCCTGCGCCTCTGTCCACTGACACCCGTATAAAGCTGCAGCGCGCATCCGTGAGCGACCACGATGCGCGCTGCAGCTTTCCCTGTTTCTGTCGCAACTGCTCTCCATGTTGCTGCGCCAATCGGCAGAGGATGCTCCCACCGTCCTGTCGCGATGCAAAACGGGAACTCGAACTGCTGGATCCTGACATCCTTACGTCAATGGCGCCGCCTGAGCCGTCAATACATAGCTGCCCGCGGTGCCATTGACGTAATACAACATCATTTCACTTGCCCCGGCAGGAACCTGGATGGAGGTGATATTCGCGCCATCCTGCGTCAGCCTGAAGGCGCCGCCCTTGCCGCCGTCACTCAGGTTCAGACTCAGCGGCTGCTGACCCTGCACTACAGGATTCCCCTCGATATCGACCGGTTTCACCCACAGTAGAATCGGCGTGTTCGCCTGAACGACGAGCGGATTTGTGGCATTGATGATCCCGGCGCTGCTAAAGAGAGCGGCCCCGACAGCCGGACCCGGAACAATATCCATGGATCCAGTGCCAGTCAACGTCGTTGAACCCACACTGAGATCGGTCACCTGTACAGTCGCGTACCCTTCCGCGGCTGCCGTCGCTGTGAAGGTTGTCTGACCGGACGAGGGAAGCGTCACGGTGTACACACCGGGCGTAGTCGTCGCCGTAAGTCCGACGGGATTGCCCAGGCCGGCCGGCAACGTCACTTGCAGCACATCGCCGTTCGGGCTGGCATTGCCAAACGCGTCTGTAGCGCTGAGCGTCACCGTGACAGTGTCGCCAGCCTGAGCGTACCCCGTGCTGTGCAGATAGTTCGGATTGTTGCTCGCAAGCGAAGCGGTGTCTTGCAGACCAACGTGAATCTGAGTCGGCACTTGCGCGACCATCTTCACGTAAACGGGAGCCACCGTCGTGCTGATCCCGTTGACCTGCGTTACGCTGATCGTCCACGCGTCGCCAACCATGTGACTGCCAACGAACGGAACGCTGATGACACCGTTGGCTCCAGTGACTGCCGTATACTGGCCGCTCGAAGATCCGCCCAGAGTCGCGGCGTCCTGTCCAGAGCGCTCAGCGACCGAGAAGGTCACCGGAAGCCCGGCGGTGTTAACCGCATTGCCATAGGCGTCCTGCAATTCCGCCTGAATGTTCATGGCGTCGTTTTGAATGGGCAGATCCACCGAGGCGCTCGGGGAGATGAAGACCACTTTGGCGGCAGATCCAGCCGTCACCTGGAAGTTCACCGCACCCGCAGCCAGATTGTCGCTGGACGCTACTTTCAGCGTATAATTGCCTGCCGCGGTTCCCGAAACGACCACTTGACTGCCCGTAACAGCCGCTGTGACTCCCGACGTGATTTGCGTGTTCCCCTGCCAAACAGCAGCGGTGAACGTGGGGTTGCTCGTATCTGTCACCGTGTTGCCGTTGGAGTCCACAGTGGTGATGTCAAAAACTCCACCGGACGAACCTGCCGCAAACACGCTGCTGGAGTTCTTGTCCGCAGCCACCTTAATGGCTGCGGGACTTCCCACGACGATCGACTGAATGGTGGCGGAACCCGAGGTGAGACCAGGCGATGTCGCGGTAATGACAATGGCCCCCGAAGCCCCCTGTTCCGAAGTCACACTGCCGGTAACCCCTGCGTTCACACTGCCGTTCCCCACATATGCCGTTGAGGATTGAGTCGTCGAGGACAATTGGCCTACGCCTGTGACGGTGAGATTGACCAGGTATGCGTTGCTCAGCATCGGCACACCCGCCTGATCCAGCACCTGTACGGTAAACGCAGCTGTACTCGGCGTGTTGTTTTCTACGGTTGGAGCGGTCGGTGTCACGGAGATCGATGTGGCGACCTGCTGTGTCTGGGCCATGGTCAGATTGGCAGACAGAGCTCCTCCGTTATTCGTAACCGGCGTCGTTGTTCCAGACTGAACCAGGTTATCGGCCGTAATGGCGTCCGTCGTACCCGGAGTAGCCGTCGCTTTCACCTGAATGGTTGCCACTCCGTTGGTCACCGGCACTCCGGTCACGTCGTTGGAAGGCGCGCCGTTCGCATTGACCAGTTGGCCATTCGTGTCCTTGAATTCGATTGTGCCGTTAAAGTTGGTCACCGGATTGCCGTTTGCATCGACGACAGCCGCAGTAATCGTATCCGTCGATGCACCGTCAGCCACTAACGACGGCGTCGCAGCGCTCAGTTTCAACGCGGCGGGCGCTCCCGGCACAACCACCTCCAGCGCCGCCGAACTGACATTATCCACGGTCGCTGTAATGATATAGGTTCCCGGCGCGGTTACAACCAACTGGCCATTCGAACTGACAAACGCGCCCGAACTGCTCGTAGCGCCGCTGCCGCTGACATTGTAGGAAATCTGTGAAGAGTTCACGTTCACGATGTTGCCGCTCGCATCCTTGGCCACCACCGTCAACTGCTCGGCGGTATTGGACGCCAGCGACGTTCCGCCGCTCAATGTGACTGACGCCACTGTCGGCGTCTGGGTAATCGAACCCCCATTTTTAACGTAAGACAGAATGTTGTAGAGCACAACCGCCGCGCTGGCGCGGTTTAGATAAATCTGGTTTTGTGAAGACGGAATGCCCTGAAACAGCCCAATCGACTTGGCATAAGCCAGCGGCGCCGCTCCACCGGTTGAAGTCAGTTTGCCGGCCTTCTCCATGGCGGCCACGAAAAATGAGGCGGCGTCACCCCAGGATGCCTGGTAGTTTTCATTAAAGGCGCCGCCCACTTTGACGCCAATCCAGTTCGGTACGATCCACCCTGCCGCCTCGGCCGGGCCCACATAGTTGTAATCCCAGTTTTTCGGCGGAATATCCGAAAAATACTGTTTGTGCGCACCCGGTTTGACACCAGTGGCGGCCTCGACAACGTTCATGAAATAGGCCAGAAACTGTCCACGCGTAACCAGTTGATTCGGCCGAAACTGACCGTCGCTGTACCCGTGTATATAACCCTGCTGCGACAGGGCTATGATATCCTGCTCCGCGAAGTTCCCGTTTATATCTGTGTACGAGACTGCGCCCGACGCGGCAAACGCTGCCGGCGCAATGGCGCCTACCACCAATGCGGCCGCAGCCAGACTCGTCAGCATTCGTTTCAAGACGGCTCCCCCTCCACTAACTGCGCCACTTTGCCGTGACTGTGCCTTGGCAAAGTCAGCAATCTATGTATCAGTCTCAAGTATAGCAGAAACCAGCCTGAATTTAAGAGCCCCTGTACGACAAAACAGAGATTCTCAGGATCGTCGGACGTCTGCGCGCCCTGTTGAGTCGCGGTTTCTACCCGGAAACTACGAGATCGCTTGTGCCATCGCATGATCGTCTTCCTCATCAACTCGGATTTTCATGTTTTGCTGGTGATCGGAAGAAGACGATCATGCGGGTCTAACACCGGGTTCTGACTGACGATCGCTGAGTTTTGGTCTTACCTCGCTTTAAAAGTGACAGTGGTTGGTCGCAGCTTTAAGAGATTCTGCAACTGAACGTTCATCTGCTGCAGCTCCAACCCCCATTCCTGCTCCATGGCAAGCCGCGCGCGATCCTCCAGAAGCGCCTGCTGCTGATCAGCGCCCATCCGAGACGCGACGTGGTCCCTTGCGCTTGCGCCCAAGAGACTTAGGTCATGGTTCATGAGCAGGGAGGTTTGGGAGACGCTGTGCGAAAACATGGCATTGACTGACTGCGATGTCCGGAACAAAACAGTGGCTTTTTGAAGCCAAAACCCGCTCAGCTTCAGAGACGCCATGGTGGATTCCGGCTGTGGATGCGGTCCGGATCCCGAGCGGGCGAGCATCTGAAGATATTGCTCGAAGATCTGATACTCATAAGCGATGGAAGTTTTGGTTCCCGGAGCGCCTGTACGCGCATACACGGAATTGGTCGCCCCCACATGTGTGCTGTGAATGGCCGCAAGCAAATTTCCTCTCGTTTCCGCCACGAAGTCCTGTTGCAGTCTGCCCTGCAGAGCTTCAGCCGCGCGAACGCGGGTGAACGCCTTGACGCACTGCGCGTTGATCGCGTGCAATTTCGCATTAAACACTGCCATTGTCTCCGGATGAACGTATGCAGTGGCCGCGTCTGCCCGAGGCGCTATCATCAATGCCCCGGCTATAACTATAGCCCCTGCCAGTCTGGTCATTCGCTTCACGATCAGAATCCCCCTCTCAATCGCTCTGTATGTTAGCCAGCCATGATTGCAGGGTTCGAGAATCACAGCATTTTTGTGAGGGTCCGGGTCCTACAGCGTTGCGCCATAGCGTTCCAGATCAGCCTGAACCATCATCGCCGCGAGTTCTCTGACCTGGGTCTGCGGACGCCACCCAAGCAGCGCATGCGCCTTGGAGGCGTTCCCGATCAACAGATCGACTTCCGCCGGTCGCTCAAAGCGCGCGCTTGTCTCGACGCGCTCCTCCCAGCGATCGATCCCCGCCGCCTGAAAGGCCATCTCCACAAAATCGCGCACGGAGTGCGTCTCCCCTGTCGCAACAACAAAATCCTCCGGGGATTCCTGTTGCAACATCAGCCACATCGCTTCGACATACTCTTTGGCAAATCCCCAGTCCCGTTTCGCCTCGATGTTGCCGAGCACCAGGCGGTCGAGTTTTCCGAGCTTGATGCGCGCAACGGCGTCCGTAATCTTGCGTGTCACAAACTCAATGCCCCGCAGCGGCGATTCATGATTAAAGAGAATGCCCGAACAGGCAAACAGTCCGTAAGCCTCGCGATAGTTCACGGTCATCCAGTGACCGTACAGTTTTGCAACACCATACGGACTGCGCGGATAGAAGGACGTCTGCTCCGTCTGCGGAATCGTCTGTACCTTGCCGAACATCTCACTCGTGCTCGCCTGATAAAACCGCGCTGCAGGGCAAGCAATGCGCACGGCTTCGAGCAGATTGGCCACACCGAGTCCCGTGATCTGTCCCGTTACGATCGGTTGCTCAAAGGAAACACCTACGAAGCTCTGCGCAGCAAGGTTGTAAATCTCGTCAGGTTGGTACTTCTGCACTATGCGAATCTGGTTTGACAAGTCTTCCAGATCCATGCTCTCCAAAATCACTTTCGACTCAATGCCCAGATACCTCAAGCGCCAGGTGTCCAGCCCGCTCGTCCGGCGGTAAGCGCCAATGACCCGATATCCTTTATTCAAAAGCAGTTCCGACAGATACGCGCCGTCCTGTCCGGTGATTCCAGTGACCAATGCCGTTTTCTCCAACTATTTCACCCCAAATATTCATCGTCCTATCGGCCTATGCACTTTTAACCACTGTCGCCAGTGGTAGGGTGCACAATTTCTCCCCATCCTCCATATACATGATACGTCGTATGACCGGACCTATCAAATTTTTTTCAGTTTCCGATAGAGCGTGTTGCGGCCTATTCCAAGCAGTTTTGCCGCCTGAGAGATGTTGCCGTCCGTTTCCCTCATCGCATCGAGCACAGCCTGAACCTCTACCTGCCGAAGTCGCTGGCGATCGACCTGCGTTTCCGGAGGCGTTTCCAGATGCGGCTGCTGCTGCGGTTGCGTTGCTTGCTTCGACGCCATGCGGGCTGGGAAGTGCTGCGCGCGCAGGGTGTTGTCCACCGCAAGAAAAGCCGCTTGGCGCAATACTGTCTCGAGCTCACGGACGTTTCCGGGCCAATCGTACTGTTGCAGCAGCCTGTGGGCGTCTGGAGCGAGCAGCAACGGATGTTTCTGAAGTTCCTCTCCAATCACCGCCAGAAAATGAGAAGCCAAGTCCATCAGGTCAGCGCGCGCGCGCAGCGGCGGCAGCGCGATCTGTATCCCTTGCAGGCGAAAAAACAGATCCTGGCGAAAATGTCCCGCTTGCGCTTCTTGCCACAAATCCTTGTGTGTCGCTCCAATAATCCGTATATCCACAGGAACCGGCTTTGTTCCGCCCACCCGCACAATCGTCCGTTCCTGAAGCACCCGCAACAGAGCCGTCTGCATGTCGGATGGCATTTCGGCAATTTCGTCCAAAAACAGGGTTCCTTCATGCGCCAATTCAATTTTTCCCGGTTGCCCGGATGCTTTGGCGCCGGTAAACGAACCTGCCTCATAGCCGAAAAGCTCGCTCTCCATCAGCGACTTTGAGACCACGCTGCAGTTGATCGCAATAAACGCTTGTTTCCCTCGCGGACTGGCATGATGCATCGCCTGACTGACCATTTCTTTGCCTGTTCCCGTTTCGCCGGTAATCAGCACATTGTAATCGGTCACGGCCGCCCGGCGCGCCAACTGCAACGCCGCTGCGAGATTGGCGTCGCCAGCGCAGATGTCTGAAAAGCTGTATCTCGTCGACCAAGCAGTTTGAGGGTTCGAGGGTTGAGAATGGGCGGATTGTGAATTGGTTTTTTGAGATTCGTGTTTTGTACGCACGGAACTGCTGAACGCCACGACGGGATCGCGTCGATCCAGAAACACCTCTGCATGCCACGTGGCAGTGTGGTCTCCAGAGCTGCGCACGGATACTTCCTGAGCCAAATGTCGCGAAGTCCGTGCGAGCAGCGGTTGGCACCCCATCAGCAGATCTGACAGCAAAACAGGGCGGCGAAACGATTCCTGAATACCCAGAACCATACGCGCCTCACGATTGGCGCCAACGAGGACGCCGTCCTCATCCACCGCCAGCAGCGCCTGATGCTGACCATGATCGTTTGCGTCCGACGACAGCGACACGATGAGGTGACTGCCCACATCGCCAATAATCATCCAGTCCTCGATATTTCGGGCCACCACATCCACCATCGCAAGGATGGAGGGATGGTATTGCTCATGGTAGCCGCTGATATCCAGAACTGCCGTCAATCGTCCCGCCTTATCGAAGATGGGGGCCGCTGCACAGCACAAAAACTGATTCTGGACGCAGAAGTGTTCTTGACCGACAATCGCAATCGGCTTTTGTTCTACAATAACCGTGCCGATGGCGTTGGTTCCTTTCACCTGTTCCGTCCAACAGGCTCCTTTCATCAGATGGATTCTATCGGCTGAGCTTAAAAATGCGGGATCGCCGATACTTTCCAGGATATATCCGTTCGTGTCCGCCACAATCACGGACGACTGGGTGTGTCGAATCCAGGTGTACAGCCGCATCAGCGAAGGTTCCATCTGCTGGAGCAGCGACTGCT
The DNA here is from genome assembly GCA_021805735.1 of Bacillota bacterium. Lineage (GTDB taxonomy): Bacteria > Bacillota > Bacilli > Alicyclobacillales > SLC66 > JAKADD01. The sequence continues at coordinate 80,751 of JAJZEE010000001.1, read as the reverse complement.
TCTCCTGTCGGTGCTGCCGCAGCATGCCCGCATCGAGAATGGCGGCGTCGCGGTTCTCCAGCGGGTCCACGCCGTATGCGCTGCTGCGTTCCCACGACGATTGCAGGAAAGGGCTCGTGAATTCCGATTTCATTTCCTCTGTCACCTCGCCAACAATTGGTACATCGTGCTCGAAATGCGCTCATCGCGTGCCATCACATGCGCATCACGTGCTCATAACTCGCCGCGCTATGACGGAACAGTTGTATCGGTTTGGAACACCTGTTGGAACAGCGTGAAAGAACCAAAACCAGGTCAGTAAGCGCTCTCATAGTTGGCACGAATATTGCGTATCTATAATTGCAATATCTATCAAGAGTGCAGACACCATTAATCGAAGAGGAGGAATTTTCGGATGATTTACGAACAACCGGGGCAGCCCGGCAGCAAGGTGACTTTTAAGTCGAGATACAACAATTATATCAACGGTGAGTGGACGGCGCCAGTCAGGGGGAACTACTTTGAAAACCCGTCGCCCGTCAACGGCAAGGTGTTTTGTGAAGTCGCGAGATCGACGGCGGAAGATATTGAACTGGCCATCGACGCCGGGCACAAGGCAAAAGACGCATGGGGTCGGACCTCGGTGACACAGCGGTCGCTGATCCTCAACCGGATCGCCGACAGAATGGAAGAAAATTTGGAAGTACTTGCAGTCGCGGAGACTTGGGATAATGGAAAACCGATTCGCGAGACGTTGGCGGCGGATCTGCCTCTGGCCATTGATCACTTCCGTTATTTCGCAGGCGTCATTCGCGCTCAGGAGGGAAGTCTGGGCGAACTCAACGACGACACGGTCGCCTATCACTTTCATGAGCCGCTTGGTGTGGTGGGCCAAATTATTCCGTGGAATTTCCCGATTTTGATGGCGGTCTGGAAGCTGGCCCCGGCACTGGCCGCGGGCAACTGTGTGATATTGAAACCCGCAGAGCAAACGCCGGCGAGCATCATGGTGCTCATGGAACTGATTGGCGACCTGCTGCCGCCGGGCGTGGTCAATGTGGTCAATGGATTCGGCGTGGAGGCGGGCAAACCTCTCGCCAGCAACAAGCGTATCGCGAAAATCGCCTTCACCGGCGAGACGACGACTGGTCGGCTGATCATGCAGTATGCGTCCGAGAACATCATTCCCGTAAGCCTGGAACTCGGCGGCAAGTCGCCCAATGTGTTCTTCGCCGACGTATTTGCGCAAAATGACGATTTCGCCGACAAGGCCCTGGAGGGTTTTACGATGTTTGCCCTCAACCAGGGTGAAGTGTGCACCTGTCCTTCACGCGCGTTGATCCAAGAGAGTTTCTATGACGACTTTCTCCAGCAGGCCATCGAGCGCACCCGCAAGGTGAAACAGGGGAATCCGCTTGACCTGTCAACCATGATTGGCGCGCAGGCCTCAACCGAACAGATGGAAAAAATATTGACTTACATTGACCTCGGAAAACAGGAGAAAGCCAATCTGCTGACAGGCGGAGAGCGCAATTCCCTGCCGGGCGATCTGGCGGACGGCTACTACATTCAGCCGACGGTTTTTGCGGGCAATAACAAGATGCGCATTTTCCAGGAGGAAATCTTCGGACCCGTGGTCTCGGTCACAAGCTTCACCGACATGGCGGACGCGCTCAGCATCGCCAATGACACCCTCTACGGACTCGGCGCCGGGGTCTGGACACGGGATATGAATACGGCCTATCGCATGGGTCGTGGCATTCAGGCGGGGCGCGTGTGGACCAACTGCTACCACGATTACCCTGCGCACGCGGCGTTTGGAGGATACAAGCAATCCGGCATCGGCAGGGAAACTCATAAGATGATGCTCGAACATTACCAACAGACGAAAAATCTGCTGGTCAGCTACAGCCCCAAAGCGCTCGGATTTTTCTAAGTCGGTGAACTGCGAAAAAACCGCTGAGCTCAGCGACGAAATCGGTGAACTTGGCGAAGTACAGGCGAGGCACTGGACAAGACCGATCTGAAGGAGGCGACAAGGGAACATGGACACGCGCAAAGTCATCGCCACGGACCAGGCCCTCGCGTTGATAAAAAAGCTGCAGGGTCTGCATGGACCCCTCATGTTCCATCAGTCCGGCGGCTGTTGTGACGGCAGCGCACCGATGTGCTATCCGGCGGGCGAGTTCAGAGTCGGGGGTCAGGACGTCTTGCTCGGCGAAATCGGCGAGTGCCAGTTTTACATTGGCGCCGCGCAGTACGAATACTGGAAACATACACAACTGGTGATCGACGCGGTTCCAGGGCGCGGCGGCGGATTCTCCCTCGACGCGTCAGAGAGGGTGCGCTTTATCACAAGGTCGCGCCCCTTCACGGACGAAGAATCTGCTGCGCTCTGGCCGCTGGAATCTTAGGATTTCTTGTGCAGTCCACGCCGCTTGCGTTGTTCGCACAGGCCGTTTGCACTGTTTGCACTGTCCAGCCCGTTTTCACAGTCTGGCAGAACTCCCCTCTCGCAGTTGCTCCGTCGCCCGCGCATGCCAGTCGTAGGGAGGAACCCGAGAGGGGAGTTCTGTGTTCACCTCGGCGCCCTCGCCCGATTGAGTACGATCACGGGCCAACTGATCTTCATCATGATTTCACTGTTCCGTTCCATGTGTGCGGCGACACCCGCTACACGGGGTGATTGCGCGAATATTGCAGATTCTTATCACATTATGATATAGTCGAACCGTCAAACGCATACAGGGCAAACGTATCGAAAGATACGGACGCAAAACCACGGGTCTAATGACACATGTCGATGATCGCCGGGTTGCAATGAGTGTTGCAACGGATTCCGTGTCTGCGGAATCCGTTTTTTGTCGTCACGGATCAACCTGTATACAGGTACCCATGCCCGCATGCGAAACGGATCGGAGGTAATTCTGTGCCTAGCGTGTTGATAGTCGACGATTCCTACTTTATGCGCACGATACTGAAGCAGACTCTCTTCGAAGCTGGGTTTACCGATCTTCACGAAGCGACGAATGGTTCCGAGGCCGTGGAGAAGTATGCCGTCCTCAAGCCCGACTTGGTCACCATGGACATCACCATGCCCGTCATGGACGGACTGCAGGCGGTAAAGGCCATTATCGCCCATCATGCGTCAGCGAAGATCATCATGGTCACGGCGATGGGTCAACAATCCCTGCTGGCGGAGGCATTGCAACTCGGCGCCGTGGGGTTCGTCATCAAACCGTTTCAACTATCGAAAGTGCTGGAGGAAGTCCAATCTGCCCTTCGACGCTGATATGTCTAACAAACATTTGCATATAAGGAGGGATGGTCATGCTGGCCAATTGCGAACGTTGTGGAGCGCTCTTCACGAAATCCCACAGAGGCATTTGCCCGTCCTGCGTGCAGGTGGAAGCGGCTTTGGTGAACAAAGTCAATGCCTATTTGCACGAACACCGCAGCGCGTCCATGCTGGATGTGGTGCGCGACACGGGTGTCGACTTCCGGATCGTCTCGGATATGGTGAAGAACGGACGACTGAACTTCCGCTGAGCGGGAAAACAACGTACAGTCGCCGATATATGTCATCCGGAAGGCACCGATGGCCAAATCCGCGAACTCGCATGGCCGCACCGATGTCCTGGTACACGATGCGAAGATCGGCCGGGTGTTTGGCGGTGCGTCGACTTTGAAAGTGAAAACATCTCCATGCGCTCAAAATGGACGACCAACACAATATCATCGACGAACGCATCTCCATCCATCTCAATGTCCGGAACAGCAGATACGATCTGAATCCACGCCCCCAATCGTTCATCACTTTCGGAAGTGTCGGACAGAAACGTCTCCGCCTCCTACTTCCACACTTCGCGTGCCCCAGCCCCGGCAGAACTTCGCGATTGGCAACCATAGGGCAGCGCAGTATACTACAGTCAAAGAGGTGACGCGTTGGCACACCAGGACACGCTCATGAAGGCTCTCACAGAGTCACTGTCTGGCGGCGCGCTGAAGGCCGTCGGGGTATACGGCGTGGAGTTGGCCGAGCCGTTGCCGACGGAGTTGCCAGCCAACACCTTGCGGATCGATATGGCTTGGCGCATGCAGGACGGTCGGTTGTTTCACTTGGAGTTCCAGAGCAAGCGTGAATCCGACCTGCATCGGTTCCTCGAATACGATGTTCGTCTGGCCCGGCGTCACAAAATGAAGGTTCGCACACTGGTGCTGTATCACTCGGCGGTCACGCAGGCGCCGGACGAACTCGACATCGGCACGGCACAGTATCGCGTGGAGAATGTGTTTTTGGCTAACCTGAATGGGGACGCGGCGCTCGACGAGGTCACACGGCATGTGCTGGCTGACAGATGGCATCCGGAGGATCGGCTGCGTCTGGCGTTGGCGCTCACCATGGATGTGCGCGATCGTGAGCGGGCGTTCGAGCGGGTGCTGGAACTGGTGCCACGGGTGCCGGACGAGGCGGAGCGGGATCTCGTAGTGGCGGCTCTGTTGGCGTTTGGAGACAAGGGGCTTGGCCAAGGAGAGCGGAAACGTCTGAGAGAGGAGTTGAGACAGGTGTTCAGGATGGCGCAGGAGTTGTTTGACGAAGGCCGCGAGGAAGGCCGTGAGGAAGGTCGTGAGGAAGGCCGTAAAGAGGAACGACTTGCCTTTGCCAAACGTTTGCTTGAAATGGGCGACAGCGTGGAGAAGGTTGCAAAAGTATCCGGATTGTCCACAGAGGACGTGGAGCAGCTTCTCAAGAAGCAGCAAAACTGAGTAGAACGCCTCTGGTTCCAAGTCGGCCACCAGCACCCCGTCCTGGCGTGGCCACAACGATCGCGTCGCGCAGCCCGATTGTCAGAAGAGAGATGCCCAGTTCGTTGATGACATGCGTGTCCTAACACCGAAATTGTCGTCCCTTGCCGATGAATCGGTCCGTGATCCGTTGCGACAACGACCCCCAGGCGCCCAGATCCGTCCACAGACCCGAAAACGGTCGGAGAATGGCCAAAGCGATGGGGGGCAACGTAGAAATCCGAATTGGATCATCTCCAATCCCTGACCACGATGTGATCAAGCAATAATGCATTGGCACCACCGTGAGTTGTCCGTCGAAGAATTGGAAGAAGGGCTTCGAACCATCGCCAAGCGGATGCTCGAAGAGGGCGATAGTGAAGTAGAAGGGGGGTTTGGTCGTGAGGTGGTGTAAAGTCCGTGAATACTTTCCAGACCAATGGCTTGAGTTGATTCCATTGGACGCTTGCGAGAAATATGGAAAACAGTATGTTGATGAAGTCGCTGTCATCGATATCGTCTCAGCAGAAAGCGTTCCAAATGAACCCTACAAACTCAACTCAGGGTATCTAAGCTTCGTCTATCACACATCGAAACAGCACTGCGTTTTTGATGGAGGAACATTGCCGGAAGCAATATCTAGCTTCCAATGGACAATCGTTGGTCATTATGGTGTTCTCGACATGATTTATGACGATGGACGAGCAGAGGGCCTGTTGAGTTGTGGATTGTTCCCAGAAGAGGTCGCGGACAGGCTCCATCTACCCTTGCATGTGGTCGAAGGAATTGTTAGGGAATTGACAAACGAACAGGCAAAGCAGGATATAACCCAAAAGTAGATAGATTGACTTCCTAACAAATTCGCAGCACACGAGCGAAGAAAAAGGCCATGTCAGCTTATCCGCTCGGCAATCGAACTAAGCCACAAGCCAGTTACAACGGCTGCAATCGTGGCCCATCACTTACGCAGGGCTAAGCATTGTGGCGGAGAAAGCTTTGAAGTGTGTATTCTAGGAAATGATAGCCTGTCCCGTTTCAACGACGATGATACTACCAGCTAGACTACTTCTACACTACTGGCGTGAAACATCCAGCTTCTTTTGTGCGAGGGGTCAATGTACGGTCGCGAAAGTCAACGTTGACCCTGCTGTATGCGCGCGTTCTCCGACTACGCCGACGACACGGAACCGGCCTTCATCGACACCGCCGCGTCCACACTCCGCAGCCCCCCGACCACCGCGAGATAATCAATGATCTCCGCCCATGTGTGAAAGCGTCGGACGATGTCGTGCTCCACGACCTCCGACCCGCGCTGAACCTCTATGAAGGCGAGCTTGTCCTGTGCGCGGATCGCATGCCACTGCTCGGGGTAGATCCTGACAACGTCACCGGCCGCCACCTGAACCAAGCGCCCATCGACGGCCACTTCGCCGCTTCCCTCCAGGATCGTCCACATCTCCGCACGCCTCTCGTGCTTGTGATAGCTGAGATTGTGCCCCGGCAAGAGTTCGATCCAGCGTGTCAGAACCTCCGTGCCGTCAGACAACTCCTGATAGTCCATGACGCGATACATTCCCCAAAGACGTTCCTCGAACATCGGACGCCCCTCAAACGGGGCCACGAGTTCCTTAATGTGAGGACTCATTTCCTTGTCGGCCACCAGCACCCCGTCGGGCGTGGCCACAACAATCGCGTCGCGCAATCCTATCGCCAGAAGAGGGATTCCCAGTTCATTGATGACATGCGTGTCCTCACACCGAAATTGTCTCCCCTTGCCGATGAACCGGTCCGTGATCCGCTGCGACAACGACCCCCAGGTGCCCAAGTCCGTCCACAGACCCGAAAATGGATGGACAACGATGGAGGATGCCTTCTCGACAACCTCGTAGTCAAAGCTCCGCTTGGGCAGCGAAGAAAACGCCTCAGAGAGCTTACGGTACGATAGCGGCAGCCCCCGGGCATTCAGCACGCCCTTCATGTAGCCCAGTCGAAAACAGAACACCCCACAGTTCCAAAGGGATCCTTCCGCTGCCAATTGTTCTGCCACATCTCGGACCGGCTTTTCGACAAACGACGAGACCCTCTTCCAGCCGCGGGCGCTGTCCGCCTGGAATCCGGGCTCAACGCATATGTAGCCAAACTTGCTGCTGGGCTCAGTGGGTTGCACGCCCATCAAAACCATCTCGGCCTCCGACTCCACCAACACCTGAGAAAGGACCTTTATGTTTGAAAAGAACTCACTATCCACGTAGGGGTCTATAGGCATAATAACAACGATGTCATCGTCAGGAGCCATCTCCACGTCCCACAAATACGCGGTTGCCAGAGAAATGGCCGGAAAGGTGTCACGGCGCTCAGGCTCCTCTATGAACGAGGCTTGTCCAATCTGCGCCTCAATCACGTCAAGCTGCGCCCGCGACGCACAGATGTACGCGTTCTCTCGCAGGCCCGCCTCGTCGAGTTGAGTCCAGACACGTTGCAACATGGACATGGGTTCTCCAACCTCAGTCGATAGAACCCGCAGGAACTGCTTGGATCGGATATCGTTTGACATCGGCCAAAGACGCTTCCCTGATCCACCCGACAGAAGCACAAGCTTCACCGCCACTCCCCCTCCCGACGATTTCACGCTTCTATAATTCCACTATACCATAATTTAACCGCACAGTTGCTAGACTGCGCCCCGTTGTCCAAATGCGAAAACGAGCATGGTTCGCACGATCCCGTCGTTCCCACTTTAGCGCCGAGCGCAGCCATTGCCATTGCACAGATGGCTCAATTGACTCAGATGTTAGCCCCCCGTCGCCGCACCTAGTCATAGGCGAATATGAGTAATAATGGAGCGCCAATATAACCATCCCACTTCGCGATGTCTCCCCTTGTCTGTTCATGAGGAGAAAACCACTGACGCAAACTATCGCCATACTGGTCGGCAGACCGATCGTGTTGCCGCTCGTGAACAGAGCTAGAACGATACCCATAAAATGCGTCGGCACATTCTACCTATGGCATTGGGAAGATAATCAGGAGTTGGCCCTCGGTCTTAGCGTTCATCGACTTCGCGCTCGCAGCAGAAAACACATGTGGATAAGGAAAGTAGATCCTATTCGCGATCTGTTTGTAGTGATCAAAGATTGGAGTGGCGCCAGCTAAAGTCGTGACATAGCCAACTCCGTATTGAAGTTGTTTCCCTGGCCATGGACCCACCCATCCGCCATTTTTTGTCCAGTTGAATTTGGGCGACGATTTCGCAAAGCCCCCAAAGTGGGTGGACAGATATCCATGCTGCTCAAGATAAAAAGGGTAAAGATTTGAGAGATTCTTCTTGTTCTTGGTTACATACTGGTTGGCTGCGTCGTATAACGTGTTAAAGTTCAGCATTGCGCTGGCAACACTTGATGCATTGTTCTGACCTGTTCCTGCGTGCTGCGCATGTGATTGGGAATTATTGCCACTGGCGGTGCTTGTTGTCGCGGCCGCCGGAGCAGGGCCGGACGTCGCCGAAGTCGTTCCACATCCCGTTATGGCGCCGAACGCCGTTAGCCCTACCACCGCGACAACCAGGATCATTTTTTTGCTCATGCTCAGTCAGCCTGCCCTTCACAGATAGTGTGCTCAACAACGAGCTTAGTCTATCACAGCCCGCCTAGATTGTCTCCATCAGGCCTTCCATATTCAAGATTATGTCCGTCAGGCCTTCACTCTGGTTAATAGCCTCGATATATCCCTTTGCTGCCTTGACAATGCCCAACTCTGCTTCCGCAAACTCGGCCGCTCTGGCGCCCAGTTGCACCCTGTAGGAAGAATCGAACAGTAACTTACGCAATGCCTGTTGCAGTTCAACATGGCCAGCATCATTGATCGGCACCTTATGAACAACGCCATCCGGAAACTCCGCAAAACTGCCAATCCGGCTGACAATCACAGCCTTTCCCATTCCGAGCATTCTGGCTAACGTGCCTGACGACTCACCGTATGTAGGGTACCGCAAATTGATACACACATCCGTAATCCGCAGATACCTGTTGAACGCCGCCATGTCCACGTAATCAGTGAATACCACTCGTTCCTCTAGGTGCAAATCCGCCACCAGCGCTCTTAAGGGATAATCCGGCGCTACCTCCCCAACGATCAGATAGCGCCAGGAAATCCCACTGTCCCGGAGTTCCGAGTGCATGAGACGCAACGTCGTCAAGACACCCTCAATCTGTTTTGCTCTTGTCATAAAACCAAAGGACGCCAAAACCAGTTCATGTTCGGACAAACCAATCTGTTCTCTCAAATGATCTTCGTCCGCAACATCATCGGGTTGTATGGCATAATGCGGCACGACGAACACAGGCTTTACAAAACCGTTCTTTCTTACCAGATCGGCGACAAACTCCGAATGGGTGATGACAGCCGTTGCGTGCTCCAGGACGCGCGCATTGGCCGGATACTGCAGCGGTTCATTCCATAGAGTCTTATTGCTTCGACCCAGCATCGCAAGGAGAGCGCGGTATGCTGCCGGCAGTCCGTACTGACGTTCAAGTTCTCGCAAATAGTCGTCGTGCAAATTTCGCTCAACCGTCAGCGCGGCCATCAGGTGATGCACTGAGTAATCATGGAACACTACAATTCCTGGAAAAGCAGCGAGAGTGCTCACCATATACTCATGATAAGTCGCATTGTTCCCTATGTGATACAGTATGGCGTCGTACTTCACCATGCGTTCAGTCGTACAAAGACTGTGAGAACATAGCTCACTCGTTTCCTCAAGAGCAGCCGCCTGCTCCTTCAATGAATAACCAGGAGGAACGAACACGTCCACGGCGACGCCAAGAGCTCGCAATGCTGGCAAAAGATCGGCGTTATAATCCGCGATCCCTGATTTTAGAGGAGGCAACGGAGAAAATACGGCGATTTTCATGATCGTTCCCCCTACGGTTTCATGAGCTCTGCGATCGTGTTATCCCAAGATAGCCCTTGTACGAATTTTTGCGCCCGTCTCCCGAAAGCCGCCATTTCCGCCGGATGAGTCGCAGCATAGTCAATCATGTCTGCCACGCTTCGTGGGTCGGAAGTACCAACTAAACCAGTCTCCTGATCCCTGACGAATTCAAGAACTCCTCCCGCATCATGAGTCGTTATGACAGGCTTTCCTGACAACATCGCCTCTATAGTGGCATATCCGTAGTCCTCGTCCAAAGGCGCGTAATAGACGGCGGCGGCATGTGCGTAGTACCGAATCACGCTGTCGTCGTCCACGAATCCCACAAACTTGACGCGATCGGTTATGCCTAACTCCTTGGCTTTGCTCTCGAGCATTCTCCTTTGTTTCCCTTCGCCCGCGATAATACACTGTACCCTACTCTGGCCCAAGGCAAGCGCATCAAGCAGCAGATCAATCCTCTTAAGAGCGTCCAGCCGACCCACATACAAAATATAACCTTCCGAAGTCTTGCAGTCATACCTTCCGACGAACTGCGGTGGCGGATACAGCGTAACACTCTCCAGACCGTTGTACTGTCGTAGACGTTTGGCGACATTATCGGAGATGGCGTAAACATAGCGTGATTCACTTAACGTACGTGTGTCGTAGGCCATAATGGCATCGCGTACTTTTCTGCCCTCAGGGTCATCCCTGAAATCGCTGAGTTCCCCTCCAAACAGATCGTAGGCAGGTCTATGTTGATGAACAAGCCATGTTACCTTATTTGGATGTTTGACTCCGTATGATGGAAATTTTGTGCATATAACCCTGTCAATCCTTCTCCCATCGCTTTCGGTCAGATCCACCAGTCGCCAGGCTATGGCGTGTGACATGATGCCATCAATTGGGTACCATTTAAATGGAAGTTGTACCAACACTGGATCAAATCCGCGCACCTTCAATTCTGATACCAGGGCATCGGCCAGAACTTCCGCTCCGCCCCGCATAAAAGGAACCTGCGCGGTACATACAGCCACCCGTTCCACGGCTACGCCCCCATACGTTTTTTCGCGACAATCACATAATCCTGATAGCCGTACAGCCGTTCATTAAGACGTTGCAGGCCTTCATTAAACTGGTCAATATTTGGCCCTTCAATCTTTAAACGCGGCACGTGGTCATCATCGTTGATCTTCGAGATGAAGTGAACGACCACTTCCGAAAATCCTTTGGACTTGCAGAGAAATTCAAGGCTCTGCGGGTGAACAGGCCGCACGTGAGTAAAATCCATATAAAATGCGCCATAAAAAATGGACAATGATGTGGGGTTTGGTGTTTCGATCAATAGCACACCATCGCGATGAAGTTTCCTGTAACATGTCTCAATCAGTTCAAACAGCATCTCACTGGGTAGATGTTCAACCACCTGACAGATTGTGATTACCGCAACTGAACGATCATCAAGTGATTCCAGATACCGCATCATATCTTCCTGAAGGACCGGGAGACCTTGCTCGACGCACGTTTGAATCATATCGGGATTGGCATCGACACCCACAGCATCCAACCCGTGTTCCAGCAGCAGGGTCAGCATTTCCCCCCGACCGCAACCGAGGTCAATCGCCCGTCCGTACGATGGCAGGTAATCCAGATGGGCCCGTTGACGTTCCCGAATTAGTTCGATCGAACCGCGAAACATGTTTTCAAATCCGAGATAATCAAATACATCGGACGAACGGACCGCAGAATCGACGGCGGTATCCGGAGAAACGCTGTCGACTCGTCCATCATGACTGTGATGCAGCTCCCGCACCTCACGAATCTCCAACTGCATCTCCTGTACGGTATCCGTCAGTTGACCGACCTGCATGGCATGCAACTGCTCCGTTGCAGCAAATCGATGTTGCAACCCGTCTTCCCGCCGCTCCAATCCGTCGAGTCGTTCAGCGATGTCGCGCAACGCTTGTTCCATGTCTCGTCGCCAAACCGGAAGATCACGCTTTATTCCGCCCAAGTCTTTGACAAACTCCACCATAGCGATACGCAACTGACGTGAACTTTTGACGAGATCGTTTTCCCAATTCTCTTCGGCCCTCGCGAATCGCCCCTGAACATCGAGAGTAAACTCACCTAACTGGTTCAATGTTCGTACCACAGCCCCGTTAAAGTCACTCTGCTGTCCCCATACCGCCCGTTCCCGCCAAAACACCGCCTTGCGAACAATGCGTTTGAGCAAGTGACGCAAGCCGCCGCTAACGCCCCGTCCGCGCTCAATCAGAAAGTTTGGATCCACATACCATAGCGCATTGGTGCGACCGATATTGTCATGCATCTCGTACGGCCGATATTGCGATGGCGGTTCCTGACCCTGAAAGTGGCGACGACCGTAGTCGGCGAGTTGAGTAAAATGTTCTTCCATTAACCGCAGCAGTTCTATCTCCAGATCACGACTGTCCTCTTGGTTCGACACAATCCACCAGCCCCTTCATGGTTCTGTCTGCCGTCGTGCGCCAACTGAACTCCTGAGCCCGCTGAAGCGATTGACTGCGCATCTGCTGCCGCAATGTTGCATCCGCAAGAACGCGACGCAAAGCCTGTGTGATGTCTGCAACATGGAGCGGATTAACCAACAAAGCTGCGCTCCCCGCAACCTCGGGCATGGAGGATACTCCTGACGTGATGACTGGAACACCGGCCGCCATCGCCTCGATAATCGGGAGACCGAACCCCTCATAGAGTGAGGGATACACAAACACAGTCGCTCCCGCATAGAGAGCGGGCATGTCCAGGTCGTCCACATAGCCGGTGAGAATGATCCTGTCATAAGCGGAACTGCGCTGAATCGATTCGAAAAGCGCGTCTGACTTCCACGCTTTTTGCCCAACCAGAACCAGTTTCACATCATCACTGGATTCGGCAATCAGACGCTCATACGCGGCGACCAGTCGACCGATGTTTTTGCGTGGTTCAAGCGACCCCACACTTAGAATGTAAGGGCCCGACCCCAAGCCATATCGGTCGCGCACACGCTCCATCGCGAACGCGTCAACGGGTTGCCCGAAATGTTCCCTCGGAGCCAGGGGTGTCACGTGAACGCGGTCGCTGTCAACGGGAATATGGGCGACGATATCGGACCTGGTTGCCATAGATACGGAAAAGATAGCGTCGCACAACGGCGCGTATATCGGTACACCAACACGATTATGAAGGAGGGTTCTAAACATCATCGTACTCGGATAGGTAAAGACGGCCAGATCGTGGATGGTCATCGCCATCCGCGTTGACAACGGTCGAAGAATCGGAACGGCGTAGTTGGGGCCCCAAAAAATATCGGGTTTATCTTCGAATAACAAACCAGGCAGTACTTTTTGGACCCAAAGAGCTCCAGGCCGCGCGTTGCGCATACGCATCCGCCAGTTGGGAGCTTCCAGCGGGAAATCGACGGGTTCCGGAGTATAAAGTATGTATTCATGTTCCTGATGATGGTTCAACCATGACAGCAAAATTTGTTGTGTATAATAACCAATGCCGGTCTTCGCACCCAACATGCTTCGAACCTCAATCCCGATGCGCAACCCATCACCTCCGCAACAACCAGCTTATCCGCGCCGCCGCGCCGAATCATCCACTCTCATGACGCCAGCTATGCGGCAAACGCGCGAAACCCACATCTTTAATCGGCGACCGCACGTCAAAATACAGTGCTTTGCGCTGGTAATCATACGGCTGTCCATCGATGTGATGAACCGCCACGTCAACCCAGTATCGTCCCTCCACCAAGTTCATCGCGTCAATCATGCAGCGGATCATCCCTGATTCGCCGAGTTCTCCGAGTTGCGCGCGATCGATAAACGTGTTCGTTCCGTATATCTGAGTGCCGTCAAGAGCAAATATACCGATGCCAAATACAGAGTCAGTCACGTCCGCCCATCGTCTGTACGACATAAAGACATGCACAGGGTCGCCCGAGTGAATGAGAGTCGCCCGTTGGCTGCTGACCTCCAGCCAAGTGTCGCTGATTTCCACACTCTTGTTGCCCCAGCGCACTTGTTGTGCGTCAGCCTCTTTTTCCAATGCATCAGCTGCGGACGCGTGGGTTGGTGAACGATCATGCGCGTGATCTGAACTTTGCGGCTGATCGTTCCCGACTTCCGTGTGATCGATCGCTGCTGATACTTGGCCGTTGCCAGACACTGCCGAATCATCAATGTCACGTAGGCTTGTATGCGTCTCCGCAAATTCCAGATATGAACGGACAGTCTCCACCGGGTTGCCCACCATGCGGATTTTCCCCGAATCCATCCAGACTACGGTATCGCATAAACGTTCGATGGCCGACAGATCGTGGGATACAATCATAATCGTTTTGCCCTGCTCTTTGAACTCGCGGATCCGATTCAGACATTTCTGCTGAAAATTGAAATCACCGACCGCAAGCACCTCATCCAACAGCAAAATGTCGGGCTCTACATTGATGGCGATCGAAAAAGCGAGTCGCGTATACATGCCGGACGAATAGCCCCGCACCGGATTGTCGATGAAGCTGCCGAGTTCCGAAAAAGCGACTATGTCGTCGATCCGCCGCGTAATCTCGCGACGTGTAAATCCCATGATGGACGCATTCATGTAGATGTTCTCCCGCCCCGTGAAGTCCGGATGAAAACCTGCCCCCAGTTCCAGCAGACTCGACACCTTCCCCTGCACCCGCACCACACCCGTATCAGGATAGAGAATGCGCGTCGCCAGTTTAAGCAGTGTGCTCTTCCCGGAACCGTTACGCCCAATCAACCCGACAACGGCGCCATGCGCAACCTCAAGCGAAACCCCATCGACAGCGCGAAACCTGGTAAACCGCTCGCGCCCGCGGTACACCACACGTTCCTTTAATGTCGTGTTTTTTTCGTGATAAATCTTGAAATCCTTTGTGACATTCCGCATCTCAATCGCAAATGATGGCATGGGTCTCAAATCTCCTCTGCAAACCGGCGGCTCAATCGATAGTAGACAGCCCAACCGACGACGGTCATCAGGACGCCTTCGAGCAAGACCAACAGCAGGTTCGTCACACTAGGTGACGCCGATTGGTAAAAGATACGCTGATACGCCACTGTGATCGGAGTCATCGGATTCCATTCCAGCCAGATCTGATCCTTCGGAGGTATAGCGCTCAGTTTGTAGACGATGGGGGTACAGTAAAACCAGAGCATCATAAAAATGCCGATAATGTGCTCGAGATCCCGGAAAAATACATTGAGCGCCGAAAACACAAATGCGAAGCCCAGCGAAACGAAAACCTGCGCCAGCAAAATGACAGGCAAATACACCAGCGGCCACGACAGCGGAACGTGTTCAAGCAGAATAAACGGCACCAGCACCAGCAACGACAGAATATAATTGACCGCCGCTCCGCCGACAATCGCCAAAGGAAGAATCTCCCGGGGGAAGTAGATTTTTTTCACGAGATTGGCCTGACGGTTGACGATGCCAGTTCCCGTTTGGACGGCCGTCTGAAAGAGTGTCCACGAGAGCAGTCCCACAAATAGATATACCGGATATTTGGGAATCTGTGTCTTCAAAATCTGGGTGAAAATCAGGGTGTACACCAACAACTGCAAGAGTGGATTGACGAACGTCCACAGAAAGCCCAGAAAAGATCCCTTATACCGGGTTCGCAGATCCGTCCTGATCATACTCAGAAGCATCTGCCTGTATGTATAGACTTCAAACAAACGGCTCATGGGAAACTCCTTGCCAATGATTTTGCCAAGCGGTCTATCTCTTCGTCGAGTCGGCCCGGATCATGCGAGCGCGCCAATCTCGTTACATGTGGTCGCCACAGTCGCGCCTGTTCCGAGATCTTCGCCACAGCGACAAGAAAATCCGTATAAAGGCGCCCGGCCCTCGCGCCAGAGTGCTTCGAGAGCGCGTATTCACGAGCGCTCCGGCCCATCTCCACGAGTCGTCGGCGATCACTCGCCATGTCCAGCAGCGCTTCGCAAAGCGCCTCGACCTCGTTCCCGTTCACCGGCAGACGACGTACAAAGTCACCAGGGTACTCAGAGAAACTTCCTATATCAGATGTTATGATCGGTTTGCCTTGCGCCAAGGCTCGAATCAGTGTCGCAGAGGTCTCTCCCTGAGTGGGATATCGCAGATTCAGACAGACGTCGCAGGCAGCGAGATAGTCGGCGAAATCCCCAGACGAGACGGGTCCCGTGAACACCACCACATCTTGCAGGCCGCGTTTCTGCACTTCCGCCGCGTAATCGACGGCGTCAACCTGCGATCCAACAAAGAAGACCTGAAACGGCGGGAGTGAGGAACGAATACGGGCGAAAGCGTTAAGAATCGCCAGAGGCCGCTTGGCCGCGGATAGGAAACCAAACGATCCAAACACCAAGTCGGCGGCGTCAATGCCCAAACTCTCTCTCGCTCGCAGCGCCCCTGTGCCGGAACTTTCGCTTGCCCGCCCAAGCATCGGCACAACTTCCACCGGCCCCCTGTACCCGTCCGCGCGCAAACGGCTCGCGACAAACTGCGAATGGACAATGGCCCCCTGCATGGTGGAGAGGAGGAGTTTGTTGGCGGGGAACTCCATGGAGTACGCCTCCCAAAGCGGCGGCAGTACACCCGTCAGCGTGTAGGGAATGAGCGCCGCGAGTCGCGGTCCATACTGGGCTTCAATCTCGCGCCGATACGCGTTCCTGTCAGCGATGGCGATGGTTCGCTCAGCGAGCAGGTGGTGCAACGCGTAGTCATGAAAAACAACGACACCTGGATGTTCCAGCGACTGCCGATAGATATAGTCGTGATATTGCACGTTGTTTCCCATATGGTATAGATTCACATCGTAACGAAGACTGTCAGCCTGGCGTTCATAATCGCTCACCGGATAGATGACGCAAGGCAATTCACGCACCGCAGGGTCAACCTCGTAGCCATTATCGATAAACACGTCGATTTGTAAGCCTAGGGCGATCAGTTCCGGGATCAATTCTGAGCTATAGTCCGAGACGCCTGACGCCTTTGGTCGCAGTGGACTAAAGTAGGCGATGCGCACCTCTGTTCACCTCCTCCGCTTCCGGGAAAGCCTCGTGACATCTGTTCGGAGGCGGGTCGACCGACTGCCCTGCAATGTTCAGTTCATCTCTCTTTTGACGCTCCGGAAAGTCGTAAACCAGGCGAGCCACAGTTTGGTCGGGTGAATTCTCGAACATGGTGAGTCTCTCCAGGATCTCAACCTGAAACTGCCGAACGAGCGTGAGCGCTTCAAGCAATGTTCTGTTGTACTCGCTTTGCCGCCTCCAGAGCACATCGGTGTGCCAGCGAAGCGCACGAGCAACGAGACGCTTGTACAGAGAGATGAACCGCCCTATCACTCGCCTGTGCGACCCCACTGGAATCGTGAGATCAATCTCAGCGCTGCTTTGCAACTGAGCGACGACATGATCCAGCACCTGAAGCTGAAGGTGAGCTGTTTTCACCAACGAAGCGTGCGGTTGCGCGCGACTCACTTCTTCGCGCAGGGTAGCGGAAAGCAACTCATGCAGTTCCAATGCGATCCCCTCAAGGTCCGTCTGTGTTTCTTCCCTGCATGACGATGGACAAAGGATTGTCGCATCACGCATTTACTAGGATGGTCATAGTGTAGCATAAACACTGGATAGCGCAAATTCGTATACAAATTCCAGCAGTCACTGCTATGGATATGTAGGGCGGACGCTAACGAAGTGGAGAGCGCCCCGACGCAGTGACGGCAATCAAAAGAAGGCGATCAGCCCCCCCTAGTGAGGAGACCGATCGCCTTGCCGTATGAACTACTAACTACACCTTTCCCGCCTGCCTGTGCAGCGAACTGAAGCGGCTATCCACTGCGGGGCAGCGCGATCAGTTCACTGCGACAGGGATCACATCAGGTTGGACACCCTGTACCGAGAACCAGGTGACTCCCGATTGTACGATATCCCACTCCAGCTTGTAGGAACCGGGAGCGCTCGGCGCGTTGATGCTGGCGTTCACCGTCACTGTCTGGCCTGGCTGTACGCTGGACGGAAATGGCGTCCACACGCCGTTCCAGGAGACCACCTGACCTTGGCTGTTCACCCAGTGGTACGCGAGATAATAGGCGTTGTTGCCACTGTTGGTCCATGTGTTAGTGCCGGTATTTGTCAGTGTCACCGACGCGCTGACTCCCGTTTGACCGTGCGTCATGGTCGCGGGCGTCGTGTTGGCGCCCCACGACACGCCGTATGGCGCCGATTTCTGCACCACGATGGTAATCGGAACCGTCGGATTTCCTGTTTGCGACAACCATGTGACGCCAGGCTCCACAATATCCCACTGGAACGTGTATGTGCCTGGCGCGCTCGGAGCTGTCAACTGTGCAGGCACAGTCGCGGAGCCCAGAGACGCGACGTTGATCGATGCCCAGTTGGTTGTCTGAACGACCTGTCCGGAAGCGTTCAGCCACTCCCCAGCCAGATAGTACTGCGGCGATTGCAAAGTGACCGGACTGAAATTTTCAAGCGCAACATTGACGTTGGCCGTCTGTCCGGCCAGCATGTTCGACGGTGTGTCGGAACTAAGCCATTTCACCGCAAGCGGCGGCTGCATCACTGTCACTGCGTCGACCTTGTCCTGGCCGTTGGACGACGACCACGCGACGCCGCTGTCTATGACATCCCACACGATCTGATACTGACCGGGCGGCATGTTGTAGCCCTGGGAAGTAGTCGGCGCCGAAATGGTCACGGGAACGGTCATGCTTTGTCCCGGCGCCAGCGACACGGCGCCAGTTGGTGAGGCGACAAACGGGAACCACGTGTTGTTGAACTGGACCACTTGCCCCTGACTGTTGAGCCAGTGGTAACTGACGAAATATTGGTTCGGAGTCATGGTCGTCGACCCCGTATTGGTAATCTGGATCGACGACTGTGTCGGCAGACTGGAGATAATGGTCGACGGTGTCTGATCCGAAGCAAACGACACGGAGAACGACGGCGCCACGGTGACTGGCACAGAGTCAACCGCAATGCCTTCCGACGAGAACCACGCAACGCCAGGCTCTACGATGTCATACTGCAACACATAGTTGCCTGGCTTGCTTGGCGCCGTGATGGACACTGGCACTGAACCCGTCTGGCCGCTTGCGATGCCGCCGCTCGGGAAAGCGTTCCAGGCGCCGTTGAAGTTCACCATCTGCCCCTGCGGCGTTGTCCAGTGGTAAGCCAGGAAGTATTTCGGTGAAGCCAGCGTATCGGAACCGGTATTTTGAAGCGTCACGGCGGCGTTCACGGTGCCGCCTGTGGCAATGGTTGCCGGGGTGGTTGTCGATCCCCACACGACACCCTGCTTTCCGCCCACCGAGACCTGAATGTCATCGGTCTGCGCGCCTGCGTTCGAGAGCCATGTTACGCCGTTGTCGACAACATCCCATTGCAGTACATAAGAGCCTGGTGTGGTCGGCGCCGTTACTTTATCTGTCACCGTCGCCGACTGGCCTGTTGCGACATTGCTCGCAAGGGACGCCCACGGACCCGTGCTGACGACTTGGCCCTGTGTGTTGATCCAGCGGTAAGCCACGAAGAATTGGCCCGCCGTCCATGTCGTCTGCCCTTCGTTTGTCAGTGTGACCGACACGTTTTGGCTGGCTCCGGGGCTCATCGACGCGGGCGTGGTGTTCTGTCCCCACGCGATGTTGTACTGCGGCTGCAAGTCGCTGAGAAACTGGTCGATTTTCACGGAACCCCAACCGGTTACGGCGTTCCAGCCTACCCCGGTCGCCTGATATCCGTTGTTCCAACCGGCCGTAACGTTATTGAACGCGTTTGGATTCACTTGCGCCATCTGGTAAATGAGCGGATTCATCGTACCCATCAGACCGCCCAGCACCGTATCCATATCGGCTACATAGCCGGCCCACGTCGGAGAAGCGGCGGATGTTCCGCCGTCGAGCAACCACTGTCCGTTGTCGGTCGTCAACCACCAGGGCGTGACCGCCATAAATGAAATGTCCGGCACTCCCCGCATGGCGCCTGGCACGACGCCGTTTTGGTAGGGAGGTTTGGCGAAGAACTCGCTATAGCCGCCTGTGGATGAAGATATAAGCGTATGCCACGGACCGTCCGGCGACCAACCCCACTCACTGGTCAGCGACGGGGTGGATGTGGCGTCAGTCAGAGAACCTGGCGCAACTGGCGCAGTCGGATTGAACGCCGAGGCATTGTACGTGCCGCTGTATCCGAGTTGCGTTCCACCGACCGCCGTCGTGTATGGATCGGAAGCAGGCAGGTTGACCGTTTGCAGCAACTGAGTGTTTGGACTCTGATCGGAGTTGGCTCCCGAATCTCCGCTGGAAGCCATCAGGGTGATGCCCTCTGCAGACGCGGCGGCCGACTGGATGTCCCATGCCTGAGCGTATTGGGGCGTCAGGGCGTCTTCCGCCATTCCGAAGCTGGAGGTGTACACCTGCACCTGATCCTGCGCAGCCACCGCTGTCAGCGCGTCAAGCGGATCTCCATACGGGTTGAGTTGGTACAGGTACAGCGTCGCCCCTGGGGCGGAGGAAGCGGAACGTTCCATGTCAAGCATCAGTTCGCCGTGCCAACCGGGAATTATCTGGTTTTGGACGCCGCCGTCCACAGGAACCTGCACTACGTTGGGCATCGGCAGATTATTGTAGCCGAAGTACGCCTGCAGGTCGCTCGGCGTGTAAGCGGACATAGCAAAAATCCCGATCCGCATGCCGCCGATCGCCTGCGCGCGCGCCACCGTGCCTGTCGCGCCGTACAACTGGTTGCCGGCGGTCGCGTCAAGCGGATAGTTACTGACATTCGGCCCTGCCCAGGACACGCTGGCGGACACACCCTCATACAGGGTGTTGCCGTTCGGACCTGCCTGGAAGATGGTTACAGGTCCACTTGCCGGACCCCACAACGTCATGTAGTCCTGGTTGGGCAGACCGGATACCCCCTGAAAATAGTTCGGCAGGTATGGCGCCATCATGTTGGGATCCGGGTTGTAGTTGCTGGGAGGCATCATACCGACCAGCATTGAGCCCTGAACTGGCTGCCCCGTTGCCGGATCAGTGAAAGCGCTGAGGTTGAACCGGATATCCTGGCCCGTCGCTGCCGGCACCGGTGTATGCGTGTCGGCGGTAGCTGTAAACGCGTTAGCGTAAAAGAACCAGATATTGTCCGGCGCCGATGCGCTCAACCCCGCAGACGGTACTGCGGCGGTGAAGTTGATGTCCTCCGATGTCGCGTCGGACACAGTGAAGGACACCGTTCCGGAGGAGTCGGTGGTTGCGGTAACGGCTGCGCCGGCTGCGCCTGTCGTCGATGCGGCTGCAATGACTGCTGACGTAGACCCTGTCAGAGATGGATTGCCAAACGAGGACGAGAGCTGCACCGCGACCCCGGGCACCGGCGCGCCGGTAGAATCAGTGACCGTGTACGTCAATGTCGCTGTACCGGTCGTGGAAACCAGACTGGAATACGTCGACACGTCGTTCAACGCCGCCGGCGATCCTGCTTGCGCGTTGGCGCGAGTCGCGACGGTGGATGGATACGATGAGCCATTCTTGCGAACGATGTGCTTCATCGGATCTGTGTACCGCTGCCTGCCATGCATGAGAATCGGAGCGTTCCCCTGCGGCGCCACCGCTTTTTGGTAGGAATCGAGCCCCGTAACCGTGAGCGCGACGCCCGATACAGAAGCGGGAAGCATCAGGGGTGTTGAGTTTGCGAAGAAAGAGAGGTGATTTTTCGAAAAATTGGTCAATTGAGTGGAAAAAGCGGTCTCGATGTGCTGCACAGACCCACTCACTGACATGGAGAGACCGTCAGCCGATAATGACCCTACCTGCAACCCCTGCGACTGCAAGTAATTGGAGAGCTGCGCCACGGCAGAGGGGTTGGCTCCGAACTGCGCGCGAATCTGCGCTGGCTTAAGCCACTTATGATAATACGGAGATTTCTGGTTTACCGTCTCCTGTACGTATGAGAACAGTCCACTTTGATTGGCTGGATGCAGATAGACAGTAAACGACAACTGTTTTCCGGGATCCAGTGCTCCCATCGACTTGGCTTTCCCCACATACTTCGGCACTGGCTGAAGTATCTGTGAACCTGCCGCCGGTGCGGTTGTGGAACTCGAACCGGGCGGCGAAGAGGCGCCGCTCGTCGCCGCGTAACTGTACGCGGCGGGTGATGCCGCCAACAGAACGGAGACCATGATGGTCATGGCCGTTCTTGAAACATGTTTGCGCATTCAGTCTCCCCCTAGGATAACGCAATGCGATCCAGAAATCGCACCTGAGAGGCGCTATGTACACCTTTCCCCATTTGCTATATTCTGGCCTCAATGCTAGCCTAGCACATGCCAAATACTTGGTCAATAGAGGATTTGCCCCATGGTAAAGATTGACCCCGCCAGTGACCTTACGACTGTTCGGTCAGAACCCGGGAAACCGCGCTGCGCACGCGTTCATCAAAGTAATCGGGGTGAAAGGCGAGTGCCGAGGACGTTATTTCATCAGGGTCGAAGGTTATCTTCTGGAGTCTCTCCATGGCTTCGGCCAGCGCTTTTGCCGTAGGTTCACGGAACAGCACACCGTTTCTGCCATCGCGTATGATGTCAAGTGCGCCTCCTCGCGCATAGGCAACAACAGGTTTGCCGAAACTCAGCGCTTCAACCATTGTGATGCCAAAATCTTCGAGTCCCGGAAAGATAAATGCCTGACAGTGCGCAAACAGCCAGCGCGCTTCGGCGTCAGTCACCGGCCCGAGATAAGCGGTCTGCTCTGCACGTCCTGTTCCACGGTCTGCAGCGCTGTTTCCGTGGCGCGGCTCATCCATGCGCGATCCATCTCCCGCTACTACCAAAGGCGCCCCCAGTCGTTCGCAGGCGGCGACTGCCAGATCAAGCCGCTTGTACGGCACGAGTCGACCCAGGAACAGATAGAAGGGATGCGCATCAAAGAAACGCGGCAACAGCAACGGTCGCGTCTGGACCGCAGAGTCTTCTTCTGCCTGTACGATTCGCTCTACAGGAGGGTGGATGATTTCAGCAGATCTGCCGTAATAGCGGGCAATGCGCGCGGCGACTTCGGAACTGTTCGCGATAAAGTGATCCACGCGCGCAGAACTGGATACGTCCCACAGCCGCAGATAGTGCAGCAGTAAGGTGGATGCGAAACGCCTGATCGGACCTCGGGTGTGCTGCCTATACCTGTGGTATTCGCTCCAGGCGTAGCGCATCGGAGTATGACAGTAGCAGATGTGTTTGGCCTGCGGCGCTGCGATAACGCCCTTCGCGCAGGCGTGGCTGCTGCTGATGACGAGATCATAGTCCTGTAGATCCAGCGACTCAAAGGCAAGCGGCATCAGGGGCAGATACGCCTGATAAAGGGAACTGGCGCGCGGAAGTTTCTGGATAAAGGTGGTCCGAACATCTCGCGATGACAGCTCTTCAGGGAGCGCCGAAGGTTCCATGACGGATACAAAAATGGCGGCGTCCGGAAACAGACGCGCCAACCGCAACAGCACCTGCTCTGAACCACGAATATTGACGAGCCACTCATGCACAAGGGCCACTCTCATGGCTGTCGTATCCTACTTTCCTTCAGACGTCGAGAGAACGCGCATCGTCGGCGCGGACTGCGGCGCCATGCATAGAGGATCACCGACCACCCGCACCCGCCGCCTGCGGCTGCTGCGGCTGCTGCGCCTTCATCCAGGCGGCCATATTCGTGACGTTGGGCGAGCCCACGCCCGTGGCCTGGTTGTAGCCTGGGATGGCGCTGTAGTACCAGTTGTTGCCGGCGGTGACGGCGGTCAGCGGACCGTTTGGCCCGTAGGCGTTCGCCTTGGCCATCGCATACAGCGCCGGGTTCAACAAGCCGATTCGGGAACCGAGATATTGACCGAGGAGCGCCGTGATGCCGTTCATCTGCGGGGCTGACATACTCGTGCCGCCGACGTTCTTCACCCAGCCTCCGTCCGGCGTCGAATACAGCAGGTACCCTGTATAGGGATCCGCGTTCATCGCGATATCGGGCGTGTTGCGCCCGGCGAAGCCTCCGTGCAACTGATAATAGACGGACGGCGGACTTTGTGTGAAATCGATCAACTGTTGCCCCGGCGGCGTCTTTTGGATGGAGGGGATCCCCTGTTGATACCATGGCATGGGCCACACGGAGCTCACGCCGCCGCCCCCGCCAACGGGGAATATGTTGCGCGTGTACAGGGCAAGCGGACCGTAGTATGTATTAGTGTAGTTGGAGAGGTAGCTCCAACTCCAGGCCCGTGTTGTCGGAACGTTGACCCACCCATTTTTCAGATGAATGGGGCCCGCCAGCGTGGTGCCTCCGGTCGCCGTGACGTAGGGGTCGGACGATGGCGCGTCCACCGACACCACTTTCGACACGAATGGATAGGGAACGGCGGCGTTTACATCAAAGGCGCCGGAATCGCCGGCGGCGGCAAAGGTGGAGATGCCCTGGACGGCGGCTTCCATGAACGCCTGATGGAGCGCTTGCAACTGCCCGGCCTGTTGCGACGCCAGGTAGAACAGTTCAGGCGACCCCCAACTGACGGAGAGTGTGTTCACCACATTGTCTGACGCGGCCTGATAGAATACATCCACGAATCCCTGGTCTGTATTGGCCGCGTCGTAGACCACGATGTTTGCGTTCGGCGCAATGCCGCCGGACTGCTCCACATCGAGCGCCGTCTCGCCAGAACCTGCGCTTTGGCCGAGCGCGCCGCCGCCGTCCACGAACACTTGCCGGATGCGGTTGGGTTTGTATTTGAGATGGATGGCGTTCCAGTAATGATACGCGTCCTGCGCGTGAAAATTGGCAAATGTGGCGATCCCGATGGTCTGCCCTTGGCCGGTGATCCCTTGTCGGTACAGGCCGTTGATGTGATACAGATGCGCCACATCCCCGACGGTGTACTGTCCGGGCACTCCCGTGGCGGTGCCATGCTTGGGCAGGGCAACCGGAGCAGCGGCGGTGGCGGGTTGCTGACTTTTGGACAGCATCATCATCTGCGGAGCGGCCGCCGTGTAGTTGCTGAGTCCAATCGTGGTCAACACCAGTTTCGCAAACGGCTTTGGAAACGCCAGTGCCTTGCTGGCGGCGTAAAATGATGAACCATTGACAGAGAAGTTCTCAATCTGGATGTTGAACAACTGTTCAAACGCGCTGGCCGCGCCGATCGCTTTCACGAGCAGTCCATCAGCATACGCGTAGCTCTGGATGCCATGCGCGGTGAGATAGCTGATCAGTTGGGTTACATCCGTCGCAGGAGGCGCGTATAGATTGCGAAATTGATTGACGCTGAGAAATTTGTGGTAGTTGGAACTGGATGGATTGACTGTCTGGGCGATGTAGTTCGCGAGTTGCGTTGTATTTTGCGCCTTGAGGACAATCGACATCGAAACGATTTGATTCGGATCCGCCGGGCCCAGATCGGTGACGGGCTGGATCAACGCAAGGTTCGGCTTGACTCCATGGCCTGTGGCAAGAAGCCCCTGAAGTCCCTGAAAGTGCGCGGACGCGGCGGCCGGCATGCCCGTGAGCAACATTCCTACAGCGAGTGGAGCAGCCAGCAAGGCCGTCTTCTGTTTGAGCAACGAATACACCTCCGAGACATCTAAGCCAGCAAACAACGATCTGGCGATCTGACTGACGGTCTGACTGAACAGTTTTGAGCCTCCCGCTGGCCTCCCGTACCCCTGTTGAGCACAAGATGACTTTGAGAAAGCGACGACCGCCATTTTACCATCAAATGCTACACGATACTGCTGATCATAGTCTATAAGCTATCGGCAAGCAAGTGATTTGAACTTGCGCTGTCTGCTTCCCAGCGCGTCGTATACTGTTTATGTATATCACATGTTCCCTAGCACGCGTTCTTGTCGCGGAATCCCCTCAGCATGGTAAGGCCGATTATGCGCAGATCCCACGAGAACGTCCAGTGTTCGATATAGCGCAGGTCGTACTTGATGCGTTCCTCGATGCTGGTGTCTCCACGCAGCCCGTTAACCTGCGCCCAGCCGGTGATCCCCGGTCGAACTCTGTGCTTGATCATATACTTCGGAACATCGTCGCGAAACCGCTCGGCAAAATACGGACGTTCCGGGCGAGGTCCGATCACGCTCATGTCGCCTTTAAGGACATTGAAAAATTGCGGCAACTCATCGAGACTCGTACGACGTAAGAAACGCCCCACCAAGGTTCTCCTGGGGTCACCGGGCACTGTCCACCCAGTATCCAGTTCGTCGGGGTCTTCGTGGACCATCGTTCTGAATTTGTACATACGAAACGGTCTGCGGTTCTTCCCCAGACGTTCCTGCGAGAACATGACCGGCCCCGGCGAAGACCACCTGACCAGTAAGGAGAGGATCAGAAACAGGGGTGATCCAAGGACGAGCACAAAACATGAAAATACTATGTCAAATGCTCTTTTAAATATGGCGTTAATCATATCGTCAAGCGGTGTATAATGGGTGTCCACGATAGGCAGGCCCGCAAATTCGTCGAAGCGGGGTCTACTCGGCAGGATATCCAGGAAATCGGGAACCAGAATGGCGTGAACACCGTGGAGCGCCGCGAT
The DNA here is from genome assembly GCA_021805735.1 of Bacillota bacterium. Lineage (GTDB taxonomy): Bacteria > Bacillota > Bacilli > Alicyclobacillales > SLC66 > JAKADD01. Next base: position 54,453 of record JAJZEE010000001.1, on the reverse strand, counting down.
GTCTATAACCTCAGACAGTTGCGAATCACCACGGTTGGCAAGTGTTATTACGACGTGATCAATGATTCGGGTTGCCAATATCGAGTCCAGACTCGCGATCGAACCCAGATGAGAGACCCCTAGGCGATCCAGACCGACATGCCTGGCGGTGCGCAGATCCGCAGCCTGCTCGTCGGCCGCCGCGCGCAGTGCGTGAAGAGTCTTCTCGCGCAGTGGACTCGCGATTTTCCCTGCTGTCGCGGTTACTCGCGGTTCGGGTTCGAGCGTCCGACCCTCATTCCTCGGATCCGGAGAATCGCCTGTTACGTAGCCAACAATTTCATAGCCGAGATCCTCCTGAGCCATGACTCTCTTTGCGAAAGTCAGTGACGATGCGGTAGCTCCCACCAACAGGAGGTACTTGCGGTTGAATCCGCGCCTGCGCGCGGTTCGCATCACCAGACGTACTGTGAAGCGAGCTCCAACCACAAGCAGCCAGGTGAATGTCACGAAGAAAAACAGAACGGCTCGCGAATAATGCACCTGGTGATTGAAGTACAGCAGACTCATGACGACAAGCGCCATGGCAACGGCGCTCTTGACCGTTTGCCCGGCGATCGTCCGCATGGAGTTGGAGCGCGATGTTCCATATAGGCCCAGAAGGGCGGAACTCAGGACGAGCGCAGGAACGGCCGCCAGGAGAATGGACATGTAGTCAGCGAACGTAAGCGCCTGGAACTGGGGCAGAAGGTTGGTCCGAAAACGCAAAAACCAGGCCAACAACAAAGCAACCAGTACCATGACTGAGTCAAGCAGTGCATATAGTTTATTCAGGAAAGACTGATGTCTGCGCAGCACTCTTTAGGACTCCTTGCATGATCAAAGATGTCTGGCCCTCGCTATGACGGCTCTATGAATCTACGTGTCTATGCTATCAAATTCGACAGGCATTGACAATAAACGCTTACGCATGCGAGAGGTAAGTGTACTCGGCTGCAGCGGACGCATTCGCAAGGATCTGCTTTTTGAAAAAGACAGTCGCCTTGTTCGCGATGTGCAGTTTCGCATCGTCCAGAACGGTCACAATTTCATAAATGTTCACTGCTGCCTGATCGCGATCAATCTTCAAGAATGGATTCATAACCGCGAGCGATTGCCTGTAGTGCCCCAGCAGGTAATCACTCGCCCCGCGGTACACTTGAATGGGCGCGTCGGTCCGCAGTGGAATGGCCGTAGGAAATAGCGCAAGATTGACAATCTTCGACTGCTGGACAAATTGTCTGTACAAGTGCTGGACCCGTTGCAGTTCCGCCCTGCCTGCCCGCGGATTGGTTCGCAGGGTCGCAGCGCCGTTCCACATAGTGAGTCCAAGCAAAGTGCGAAATCCAAGCGAACTAAAGGGTGCGTCGCGGTAGGCACGCTGCGCGAATTTGAGCGCCGCGGAACCGTTGCCGAGGTTATAGGCGAGAATCGCCGCCCGTGTTTGTACTGTCGGATCCCATGGCGCCACCGCAGCGGCAGCCGACACATTATTCCAGGCTTGCCTGTAAAGGGAGGGATCTTGGGCAGACTGAGCGGTTTCCATGTCATATTGGGCTAGCGAGAGGTATGGATCCGGACTGTAAGGAGCCAGTGTTGAGGCCATCTGTGTTAGATTGAGTTGGGAATCGATCGCCAGACCAGGTTGTGTGGAGTCGCCCGTGAGGATTTGCGCGGCCGCCAAGGTTCCAGACAGCGCGAGCGTCACTCCGCCCACTGCAGCCGCCACAGCGATGGTGGACCGTTTTAGCACCGTCAAACGCTTGTCCAATGCCGTCCGAAGAGCATTGTCTTCGCGCATTTTCTTCCACTCAATAGTTGATGTTGCGGAAGGTACGGGCGCCTGTCGGATCGCTTCGGGCAGCGTCGGGGCAACAAGGACCATGCTCATAGCCAATCCGAGAAATCCCCAAAACATATATTGATAAAAACCAAAGGCAAAGTCGAAGTCAACGCATGAGTGTGCCAGCATGACGGCTGCGGCCAGGAAGCTCGCCAGCAGAAGCGTCCGCTGCTCCTGGTTGACGAGGCGCCGCGCCCCTCGGAGCACGGTCGCGAGGGCTAGGCCAAAGACCGTCAACTCCAGGGCCAACCCTATGACGCCCCCATTTAGAAGTTGGTCAAGGACAGAACTGTGTACCTGCTCAGACACGTAGGGGAGCGTTTGAAACGCCTGGTACTTCGCGGTCCATGTGGCGCCGCCGCTGCCAAAGACGGGACTGCTCTTCCAGATCGCCATCGCGTTGCGATAATAGTAAAACCGCTCCTGAAGACTGACGCTGCTCAGCGAAATACTGTGCAACCGGGTGGCGATCGAGGCTGCCGAGTGTGCCAGATGATGTCTCACTATGTATAGCGCGGCCGCGATGAGGACCACAAATAGACCGGCGGTTATGCGCAGCTTATTTCTGCTCACGATGATGCCTGAGTATTTGGTCTCAAGTACGGTGAGAACTGCGCTTCCACAAATGGCCATGAGCGCGGATAGAACAAAGTCTTTGGACGATGCGGTTTCCAGGACCTTGATCGCATAAACGCCGCTCGCCGCTGAAACGATAAGAGACATGACACCGACTCCGACTGACCGAAGGGATTTCTCCAGCCGCGCCTTGATCCAAAAGACGGCAATCAGCGCAAAAGGGGTGAACGCCCATGCAACCCGGGAGTAACTGCCGAGCACTGCATCCAGACCAATGATAAAAGTTAACCACGCAAGAGCGTTCTCGCCCCACTGCGATTTATGTGTCGGGCGCGCCATAAACGCAAATACGGCAATCGCCAGTTCAATTGCGCCAAACGTGTTGTGGTACTCAAACACGGACGCCAACAGATGCTTGCCGTAGACCGCGTCGACTGCCTTCCACCAACCCACTTGCGCGCCCATGCCATAGATGTATAAAGCGATGCCAATTATAGATGCGGCAATCGTATACAGGCGCCCCACGCGCATTCCCCACTGCGATACAGCGACAAAGAAGAGAATCGCCGACACCTGCATGACAGTCACCTGAAGAGACAGCAAAGCGGATGCTGCCCACAAATTGGTTAAGGCCATGTAGGCGGCCAACACCAGCGCCCACACAACAGGATTGCCTGCGGAAACCGGCAGCCTTCTGTACCGGATCGCCATCACGCACAACAGGGTTATGACAGTCGATACGACCGTCGAAGCGGGCGGGAAGAAGAGCGCGGTGAACCATGGACTGACAGTAACGACCGTCAGTAAAAGAACAACAAATACCCAGAGTCGCCAAACAGGGGTTTCTTGGGAAGCCGATACTGCGATGGTGGGAAATCGGATGCGCAAGGGAGTTGCCTCCTAACATGAAAATGACGATCAGTAGAATAATTGACTTCGGACATAAATCACGCGCTCCGCAAGCTACAGCAAAGGCTGAGAGTGGTGCACTCTCAGCCTTTGCCTTGCCGCTGGGGTACTGCTCATCCACCGTTACTCTTTAGAACGTGTAACCGATGCTCGGTGGGCTCGTCAGTGTTCCTGAATTGGTGTAGATGGTCACATCATACACACCAGGTGTCGCGGACGCGGTCACAGTGAACTGACCATTCGTCGGCGCATTCGAGGTTGTATACGTGTAGCCCGTGACCGTAAAGCTTTGCGGATTCACTGTGCCGGTGTACGCGCTCAGACCGCCGTTGAAGTCGGACAGAGTCACCGCAGCCTGGTAGGCGTACACGGAACTCATGACCGTGGTGCTGGAGGCCGGGAAGTTCGTCGTTACCAACGCCGACGCGGTCGACAGATCGTAGCTCGTGACGTTGCCGCTGTTGCCCGCGTTGCTGTTGACGTACCACACAGGGATGGCCACCGTGCCAGCCGGTACTGAGTAGCTCGAGACACTCGCCGCGTCTGAAGCGCCGATCCGGAAGGATCCTGCGTTGCCGGCAGTGGTGCCGTCGAGGAACTGCACCGTCGCCGGGGCGTTGGAGGTGATCGGGTTGCCGTTGACGTCGACAGGCTTCAGCCAAACTTCCTGAGGCGTGTTGGCCGCAACAGACAGTTCGTTGCTTCCCGAAATCTCCTGGCCGGACGAGTTGAAGAATGCGAATCCAGCCACTTGCGTGTTGGCATTGATCAGAATCGAACCGCTGCCAGACACGTTTGGCGTAACCGAAGTGTCAGTGACGCTCACCGTCGCGTCGCCCACCGAGGTCGGGGTCGCCGTGAAGGTAAATTGACCGCCTGACACGTTAACCGTGTAGGGAGCGCCGCCCGCAAGCGTAGTGCCGGAGGCCAGCGACCCGCCGCCGCCGATGCTGTTGATCGTCAGACCGCCGGTGATGGCCACCGTCACGGTTTGCGCCGCGTTGACGGGGTTGCCGTACGGGTCTTTCAGATACACCGTGCCCGTAACGGTCGGTGTGTTGCTGGAAGTCACGATGGTCGCGCCGCCCGGTCCGGCCAAAGTGACGGTCGCCTGACTGGCCACTGTCGGTTCGACTGTGATTCCGATCGTGGACGGTTTCACCGTGTAACCAGTTGCTGCAGCTTGCACTGTATAGGTTTCGCCAGCGTACGGCTGCATGTTGAGCGTAGCTGTTGCAACGCCGTTTGCGCTTGTGTCCACAGTGACGGTGGTGGTGCCGCCGCTGAACGTTCCCGTGCCAGGCGAGCCAGCTACAGTAAACGTGACCGGAACGCCGGCCGTGCTCACTGCGTTGCCAAACACGTCCGAAACCTGCGCGCTGACCGTGGTGGTCGGCGCAGCTTCCGACACATACTGCGAACCTGACGAGAGATTCAGCACAGTTGCCGTAGTCGCCGTTTCAGTGAACTGGAAGGTCGACCAGGTGTTGCCGCTGGCATCCTTGATTGCGACCGTGTAGGTTCCCGCATCAGCGCCGGCGTTCGTATCGGTGATTTGCAGCGTTTGGCTGGCGCCGAGCGCAACGCCATTGGTGCCCTGCGCCTGACCGTTCACCAGGATGTTCGAAGCCGATGCGTTGCTGGAGTTTGTCACATACACATTGAAAGGTCCGCTTGCCGTCGGGAAGGCGGTCGGATAACCGTTCACATCAGCGCCGGTCAAGGTGTAGGACAAGCCGTTGCCTGCGCCTTCCGCGAAGGACGTGACGCCTGCCGTTTCAGTCGCGGCGATCTTGACGGCCGCTCCCGCAATGACTGACTGCGTGCTGCCGGAGCCGGCAGTCAAACCCTGTGCGCTGGCGGTTACCGAAATCGTCCCGGTCACACCCTGCTCAGAGGTCACCGACACTGTTGCAGGCGCCGGAGCAGTGCTGCCGTTGCCGAAGAACACACCCGTCGTCGGGCCGGAGTACGAGGCAGGACCGGACACCGCGACGGTGAATGGATAGGTGCCGCTCAACATCGGATTGCCCGTTTGGTCAACCACCTGCACGTTGAACGTGGTCGGGGTTGCGACGTTTGAACTGATATACTTGTTGACCGGCGTTACCTGCAACGCAGTCGCCTGCTGTTGCGCCGTGGTCAGGTTCAGCGTCGCGGTTTGCGCGACAGTGCTGCCGCTCGGCGTGTAAGAGGATGTGTACGTCGATGTCACGCCCGGCGTGGTGCCCGAGATAACATTGAACGTAGCGACGCCGTTGGTGAATGTCAGCGTGTACGTGCCATTTGAGTTGGCCGCCGCATCGGTCGCCTGGGCTGTGCTCAAAGCAGGCGAGGTGCCGGTTCCAGTCATCGACATGATCACAGTGCCTGTGAAGTTGCCGACCGTGTTGCCGTTCGCGTCGACAGCCGTTGCGGTGATCGTGTCAGACGACACGCCGTTTGCAACCGGGCTGGTGGTTGTGGCGGACAGCTTCACATTGGCGATAGCGCCGTAAGCGGTGATCGCGACTGGCTGGGATTGCACGCCGTCGACAGTCGCCACAACGTTGTACGTGCCGGCTGCTGTTACGACAAGCTGGTTCGCGGGGCTGATGAAGCCCGCTTTGTTATCAACGGAGTACGAAATGGCCGCCGTGCTCGGAAGCGTATAGCTGCTGCCGTCAGCCAGCTTGACTGAGACGTTCAGTTGATCGGTGGTGCCTGGAGCCGTGTTGGTGCTCGTTGGCACAACTGTGACTGTGGCGCCAGCAGGGAGCAACTGGCCGTTCATGAACGCCATCACGTTGGACAGGAATACTGCGGTCGACGCGCGATCCATGTAAACCGGATTGGCGGTCATTTCACTGGCCGGGATGCCCTGGAACAGGCCTGCGGCTTTCGCGAACGCCAGCGGCGCCATGCCGTTTGTCGACGTGATCATGCCGGATTTCTCCATCGCAGCGACGAAGTACGACGCGGCGTCGCTGTACGAGGCATGATAGTTCTCATTGAAGTTATAGCCAGGCTTGATGCCGAGCCAGTACTGATTCAACCAGCCTTTGCTGAACCCTTCGCCGACATAGTTGAAAGCCCAGTTGCCGGGAGCCACGTCAGCGTAAACTTGAGCGTCCGCTTGGGGAACTGCGCCTTGCGAGACGACGTTCCAGAAGTAGGCGAGCAGTTGGCCGCGCGTTACGAAACTGGCAGGACGGAATGTGCCGTCGCTGTACCCATGGATATATCCCATGTTACTGAGATTCGTGATGTCCTGCGCCGCAAATTGGTACTGTGCGGTGATGTCCGAGTAAGTCGACGCCGACGTACTCGCGAATGCGGCCGGAGCGAGCGTACCCATAACGAGAGCTGCTGCAGCGATGCTGGAAAGCGTGCGTTTCAATCCGGTTCCTCCTCTTTGTTGCCAAGAATAAAAGCGTTTAATGATGAGAATGCTATGCATCATACAACATGCGAACCGAAGTAGTGTCATGTCCCTGTGCAGCCGTATCCGAGTCCCGCGCCGGCACCCGCAATTAGAGCCATACTGCTCGCTCCCCGTCCCCACGCGCCAATCGAGCGTACGCAGCGAGTTCTCATCGGGCGTATCTCACAGGATGACATCCCTCCCCTCAGTACAGTTTAAGTTGCTTGCATCATCAACAATCTGCTGTCACGCCGAGAATCCTTAACAAATAAATAGACGATTCTCGGGCGGCGAAGGTTACACAACCATCGCCGAGAGTGTTTGCGCCCCTTTGGCGCGCTGCCGTGCGCCACGCAGGCGGCTCTTCCTTTTGTTTCGCCTGCCATTGCATTATAGACGAGACTCTCACATCTCGTAAAGCGTTCGATACTGGAAACACGGGAAAATAACAGAGTGCCTAGTAGAATCTATGCACTATTCAACCGAACGGATCATCGCTCGAACAGCGCGCTTCATACCAAGCCCCAGACTGTTGTTCCCGGTTGTTAGGTACAGTGTACCAGAAATTTGGCGGCCATGTTGGTAGATTACGATAGAAACCAAGATTTTTTGACCCGGTTTATGCGTTTTCCACACAATTTACATTTTTTTCGCTGCTTTTTCCGTGTTTTCGTAGAGTTCAGCCGTGATATCTACCATTTGAGCAAGCGCAAAGTGGGATCGCACACGCTGTTCAGCCCGCTGACCCATGGCAATCCGCCGCTCATCCTCCGCCAGAATCGAGCGCATCGCCTGCGCGAACGCATGAACGTCGCCTGGCGCGACGAGCGCACCCGTGGCCGACTCGCCCTCGACCACAATCTCCGGCAATCCGCCAACGCGCGAGGCGACCACCGGAAGCCCGCATAGCATGGCTTCCAGCGGCGCGATCGGCAGGCCCTCCATTTGTGACGGAAGTGCGAACACGTCTGCTTCCGCGAGCAACGCGAACACATCGCCGCGCGCCCCAAGGAAATGTACCCGGTCTGCCGACGGACCGTCCTGCGCCAACCGCTTTAGTCCGTCCGCCTCCGTTCCGTCGCCGACGAGAACGAGATGTACGGGCCTGTCGTTGACCGCAGGCAGCAGCGCAGCCGCTTCTATCAGTACATCCTGTCGTTTGACGGCGTGCAGTCGGGCCACGCATATAACCACATACGCGTGATCCGGTACGCGCAACTGACACCTCAGACGCAGGGGCGCCTCGCGCACTCTGGCGATCTCGGCATCTGCGGCGGTCACGTCAAGCGCGTTGCGAATCACCACCAGTCGCTCTCGCCTGTAGCCCCGCTCCAACAATGTTCTGGACAGCGCTTCCGACACAGCGATGACGCGCAGGGACAGCCGCCTGGTCATGGCCTCGAATCCCATGAATACGATGCGCTTGGCTGGTGAAGCATAATCGTAATAAAGGTCGCTGTGCACCGTGGTGACTACCGGAACACCGGCCAGACGACCGGCAAAGCGCCCCGCAAGACTGGCGCGGACACCATGAGTATGTAAAAGTCCGGCCCTTACTGTGCGGCAGATGGTGAGCAATTGATAAAAATCTCCCCATGGCGTGCGCGTTCGTAAGGTATACAGGGGAATTCCGATTGCTTTTACTCTTTGCGCAAATGTTCCTTCGTAATAGGTGACAACGACCAGGTTCACCCGCCTGCGCTGCAGTTCTGTGAGCAGCGCCAGGATCTGCGCCTCTGCTCCGCCAAACTCGCCGGCGCCCACGACATGCACAATCGGCCCGGCAAGGTGGTTTTGGTCCAACTGTGTATCATATGTGGTTTCAGTCACGATAGAACCCATCCCTCATGTTCTGCTTCTCCCGCTTCCATGAAACTACGCTCATGGTACAATAGCCAACAGATGGTGGACCGCAAATGGCGCTGGCGCCGCCGGGAACTACGCGGCGGTCAGGAAGAATGGCACGGGGAGAATCGCTATGAATGATTCAGCGCGCCCGCTTGTATCCTATCGCACGATCAAGGACCCTGTCCATATTGAAATAGTGGAGAAGAAGTCCCGGTTTCTCTGTGGCCTCTACCCAGTAGAAACCGAACAGGAAGCCCTTCATCAGGTGGCGCTCGCCAGAAAAGAACACTGGAACGCGTCCCACCACTGCACCGCGTTTCGCCTGAGAGACGGCGTGGAGCGCGCCGCCGACGATGGGGAGCCGTCCGGTACGGCGGGGCGACCCATGCTGCATGTTCTGACACAGCAGCACGTCACTGACATCCTGGCTATCGTCACCCGCTACTTTGGCGGTGTGCTGCTCGGCGCTGGCGGGTTGGCGCGCGCTTATGGCGGCGCGGTCGCGCACGCGCTCTCGCAGGCGTCGCTCATGACCTACGAACCGCACGACAGTTATCAGTTTTCCCTGCAATACGGCCAGTACGAACTGGCGCAATCACTGTTCGCAAACCCGGGGTGGCAGTTGACGGCCGAATTTACCGACCGGATCATCTGTCATTTGACCGCGCCGGCCATCGACCGACTCACGATCGCCTCCATCATCGCCAGACTGACGCACGACCCCGAGGCCGCTGTTCCGATCGCCTCAGCGCTGCGTCCCTTCGATGGATGACCACTGCGAACCTTCGCGCTATGACCGGGATCTACACCTCAGGCCGGGGTGTGAGGATGTGCTCTGCGACGCCCTGTACCTCATCGCGCTTTCGCAATTCCTGCAAGGCTGTATCTAACATCCACACCGCAAGGGAAAACGCCGACTGACCCGCTCCCCCGTGAGTTGCCCCATTCCCCTGCTCCCCAGTCGCTGACCGCCCCGCCGCCGAGCGCAGGACGGCGGCGCGCAGCACCTCGTTTAGCGACTGTTCCTCCGGTCGAAATTCCGCTTCCTGGGCCCGATAACTCGCCAGGACTCCACTCGCCAGATACCGCTCGACCGTCGCCGCCTTCTGCACGGTGGGCAACCGTTGACCATTTTTTAGAAGGATGACGCCCAGGCGTTCTTCTTCCCCAATCCCGGCGACCGCATCGATCCGAATATATCCGTATGCTTCGTCGCCACGCACCCTGGCGCGCTGCATCTTGCAGGTCATGAAGGCATATCCGCGCCACACGATGGGCATGCGTTGCCTGACATGCGAAGCTCTGGCTTGCGCCTTTCGATACTTGATAAAATCCAGCCCGTCGTAATGCAGAAGCCTGCGCAGAATCAGTTGTGGACCCCGAGAATCAACCAGAGTCTGTCCGTCGGTCTTGTAAACCCTTGAGCACAACCCTCTCCCCTCCTCATAGAACGGCGCTAACGCCGCGACATCCCTCAGATGCAGTACATGTTTCACCACGGTTCATTCCTCCTGGTTTCGCGCTAATTACTCAGTTACTTTAATAGACGTATATTAGCATAATTTACGCATGATTTACACAATAGATAAAATATATTCAGGTTTTATTTTGCCTTATGGAGTATATTTCGTGATCACGATCACCATTCGAAGTCTTATAAATGCCTCAGTATTGTGTTGCGCTCTGAAATGACCGCCGCTATGATTCGTTTGCGCGCAATCTCACAGGGACCGGTCCGAAAGGATCAATCAGCATGAACAGAGACAACCCGGATCACGAACACATCGTCTGGCTTGCAGCCCTGGCAAAAGCCGGCGATCGACTCGCCAGCCAGGCGCTGTGCGAGCGTTTCACGCCGCTGGTGCAGGCGAGCGTCAGCCGCTACCGCGAGCATGTTCAGGAACGCGAGGATCTCCAGCAAGTCGGGTACGAAGCATTGCTGCGGGCGATCAGAGAGTTTGACCCGACACAGGGGGTGTACTTTGCCCACTTCGCTAAACTGCGGGTGCGGGCGGGGGTTTACGCGGCCGTACGGCGCTCTGAAACACGTCAGGGCCGTGAGATCGCGGACCGGCGCCACAACGGAGCCCACATTGACCTGTTGCTCGCAAACGCAGTCGATGCGCAAGCGCACCATTCCTATCAGACAGCCGAATGGAGCGACCTGTTTCACCTCCTGTCGCCGCGTGAACGAATCGCTGTCGAATGGACGGTCCTGAGGGATTTCTCAACAAAGGAAGTCGCGGCTGTCTTTGGAGTGTCAAAGGAAACCGTCAAGACATGGCGCAAACGAGCGCTCAAAAAGCTGTACCGCGCCTTGTTGGCGGATGCCGCTACTCCCGTAGGCTGTGGAAAGTCGCGACAGGATCTGTAGGAGGCGCATCCGACATGGGCGCCAGCTTGCACACGGAAACGGGCGGGCGGTGAAGCGGATGCAGTCGGCGCAAAGGCCACGCGACATCGGCGCCAGGATGCAGACGGAGCGGACACCCCCTGGGTTGTCCGCTCCGTCGCCTGCTGTACGATTCCGCCTTACTTGATGGTGGCTGCCAGCCCCATCATCTGATCGGCGATGCTTACCGCCTTGGCTGCCAGATCATATCGCTGTTGCGTCTGAATCATGTTGGTCATCTGAGTAGTCAAGTTGACATTGGACATTTCCAGCATCCCGCCATGAACCTGGCCGATGGCCGAAAGAACAGAGGGCGCGCCGGCGGCGTTTGAGGATGCGGCAAAGCCGGGCTTAAGCTGGTACACATTCGCGCCGAGACTCGCGAGAGCGCTTCCCGGATGGGCAATATAGGCGAGCGCCAACTGGCCGATGCGGCGGGGTTGCCCGGCGGTTGTGTCGGCTGTCAGCACCCCGTCCGGCGACACGTGCAGTGTGGCGAGATTGACGCCCGTCAGGTTAATCGGCTTGCCGTTCACAGACAGAACAGGCGCGCCGTCAGACGTGGTCAGGTACATCTGCCCCGTTTGCGGATCGTTGCTCGCCGCAAAAGCTCCGGCGCGCGTGTAACCCGTCGCGCCCCCCGGCAGCGAGAGCGTAAAGAAGCCGTCGCCCTGTATCGCCATGTCGAGTGGATTGTGCGTTGTCACATAGTTGCCCGCAGTAAATGAACGCATGCCCGGCATCGCATACGCCCCTGTGCCTAGCCACAGGCCCATGGGCGATTGCCTGTTTGGCAGACCCTGCGTTGCAGGCGCCTGTCCATACACCTGCGTCAGGCTGTCCGCAAACGACACGCCCGTCGCTTCATAGCCGGTCGTGTTCATGTTGGCGATATTGTTTGAAATGGCGTCGAGACTTTGCATCTGGCTTTGCAGCCCTGAACCGGCCACCGATAGTAACGACATGACTCTGCCTGGCTCCCTTCGCGTCGTGCCTTTCCTCTCAACAGTTCCCTCAGACCGATCTCACTGACGGCGCTATAGCCCCGTCACGACGCCGACCTGGGTGACTGCCAGTTTCAGCGTGGAATCAATCGTTTGCGCCATGATCTGGTTAGCCTGGTAGTTGCGGTACACAGAAAGCATGTCGATCGTGTTTTGCGTGCTGTTGGCGTTTGAAGACTCCAGAGCGCCCGTCTGGATGACCGCCCCGCTTTTCACAAACGCGGTTTGCGCAGTCGGCAAGAAGGTCGTGCCGCCCAACGGCTGCAGCGTGCTCACCGCAGTGGCCACCGTATGAAAGGAAGCCGTCGGCAGGGGCGCGCCGTTTGCCTGAACGACCGTATAGGAGAGTTGGCCCGCTGCATCGCGAAGCGGTGCGCCGTTCGGACCAAAGTAGCTGCTGCCCTGATATAGCGGGTTAAGCTTGACGGCTGAGTTGAGGATTGGCGCGCCCTGCGCGTTGACACCCAGCAGACGCTGTGATACGGCGTCGTACAAAAAACCGTTGGGGCCGACATGCAACTGACCGTCCCTCGTGAGCGCCACCGACTGACGCCCTTGCGCGTCCACGTTGGCAACAGCAAAAAATGAGTGCACGCCACCGGTTTGCGAACTGGAAACCGGAAAATAGGCGCCCGGCATTCCTTGTTGCAGCGGGATGGGTTTGCCTTGCGGTCCCACAATGATATAGGAGGAGTTTCCTTTTGCATCAATGACCGGACTGCCGGCTTCGCCAAACAGGGTAACGCCTTTATACTGTGGATTCACGACGACGCGCGCATCGGCGATCGGCGCGCCCGAAGCGTTCACGGGCAGCACGGGAGCGCCCTGCGCTGTCTCGATTACGCCGCCGCGCCCGACGACGAGCGACAGCGTCGACACCATGGCTGGAGCGGCGGCAGTCTTGCCGGGCGCTCCCCCCTGCGCCGTCAAGGCGTACACCGATACGCCGGGATTGAGTGGATCCTCGATGGCGAGATCAAGCGGCTGACCTGTCTGTTGAATCAGTCCTTGGGAAAAGTTTGGCACAGTCTCCTGAAACAGCACGCCAGGGTTGACAGTTCCGAGCGGAACCGCGCCGGCTCCGTTCGAACCGTACTGATAGCGCTGCAGGAGTTGCTCCGGAAACGCCATCAGTTGTCCGCTCGCATTCTTGAAACCGGGCGTACCCAGATTGGAGATGTTGTTCATGATCACTTGCTGCAATCGCTGATCGGATACCAGACCAGCGCCCGTGGCCGACAATCCATCCATAGTTCCCTACACATCCTACGCGCGATTGCGCTGAGATTTGACGGGCGGGCGGCCCCACTTGTCGATGTTTTCCAAAAATGCGCCAGTGCCTCGCGCCACGCACGTCATGGGATCATCGGCGATGTGCACCGGCACCTGAAGCTCCGCCATGAGGAGCTTGTCCATTCCATTTAGCAACGCGCCCCCGCCTGTCAAAATAATACCCTTGTCAAATATGTCCGCTGCCAGTTCGGGGGATGTGCGTTCCAACACCGCCTTTGCCGCCGCAACGATGGCGTACGCGGATTCCTCCAGAGCGACGGCCATCTCTTCGGTTTTGATCAAGACGGTTTTTGGCAGCCCGGTCACCATGTCACGGCCGCGCACGTCAATCTCTTCCCTTCGACCGTCGCGCAACACGGAAACAACTCGAATCTTTATATCTTCGGCTGTTCGCTCGCCGATCAGCAAGTTGTGATTACGCTTTATATATCGGATGATCGCTTCATCGAACTTGTCCCCTGCCACTCGAATAGAAGAGGCGGTGACGACGTCTCCAAGCGACAAGACAGCGACATCCGTCGTACCTCCGCCAATATCGACCACCATACTCCCACTGGGCTGCGTGATATCGATCCCAGCTCCGATCGCCGCCGCCTTCGGCTCTTCGATCAGATAGACGTGCCTCGCACCCGCCGCTTCCGTCGCCTGGCGCACCGCCTTTTGCTCCACTGAGGTAATGCCTGCCGGAATGCAGACAGCTACCCGAGGCTGAGACAAAAGACCCTTGCCAATCGTCTTTGCGATAAAGTGTTTCAGCATAATCTCCGTGATTTCAAAGTCGGCGATCACACCCTCTCGCAGCGGTCTGATGGCGACGATGTTGCCGGGAGTGCGCCCCAGCATGCGCCGGGCTTCCTCGCCGACTGCGACAACGCGCCTGGTTTGACTCTCGATTGCCACTACCGAAGGCTCGTTGAGAACGATTCCCTTGCCGCGAACATGAACCAGAACATTAGCCGTGCCTAAATCAACACCAATATCCTTGCTAAACATCCGTTAGACCTCTCTGTCGAGAAACTAGGACGAACACCCCTAGGCACGCATCTCGACGGGATAGCAACACCGAGATAGTGCTTCTATCTTTGTTCTACACTCGGACACCAAATCCTCTACCCACTGCCAGATTTTTTGTCAGATTGCGTTTCGGTTCATCCTTTCTGTATTTTTCCTTCGTTGCCTCGCCACCGCGCAAATGCCTGATCGACTTGTGGTATTCAAGGATCTCTTTGACGCGGTTTGCGAGGTCGGGGTTGATCTCAGGCAGTCGCTCAGTCAGGTCCTTATGCACGGTGCTTTTCGAGACGCCAAACTCTCGCGCGATCGTCCTTACCGTGTTGCGGGTTTCGACGATATATTCGCCGATTTTCAGCGTTCTCTCCTTAATGTAGTCATGCACACCCTCGCCTCCCCAAGTGTTTCGCAAGTCTGCTACAGTATATGAGGGGTGCATCGCCATATGCCAAGATCGGGCAATTTGGCTACATTGAGGCGCATTTTCATCACTTTGCTCGTCCTGACTCGCTCTATCACGTTATTTTGATAGCATAGAAAAAGCTGCTTCTTTCTACGAAGCAGCTTTGGGCAACAGTGAAGATCGCTTGCTAGATCTCAGACGGGAACGCCTTCGTCTATGATCAGGCCTTTGGAAGAACACTCCCTGGATCTACCGCGGATCCATTCTTTTGGACCGCGAAGAAGAGATGGTTGCCCAGATTGGCCTCCTTCTGATTGTATCCGCTCGCTCCGATTTCCTGCCCTTGCAACACGTGTTGCCCGACTTTGACATCGACAGCCCCAAGCGATTGGTAGAGTTCCGAATAGCCGTTGGCGGAGGAAACGACCACTGTCTGCCCCATGACCGGACTGTTCCTGACATCCGTCACAGCTCCGGAAGTCGCGGCAACGACTCCAAACGCCCGGTTGCCGTTTTGCATGCCAAGATCATAACCGGTCGATCCCTGGTAACTGTTGTCGTAGTGCACCAGATCTGAGGCGAGTGTTGCGATTGTCGCCCCCTTCGCGTTCATGTCGTAGTAGCCGCGCAGCACCCTGACTCCGGCAGCGTCGGACGCGATTGGCCATATCCACGACGGGGACGCGGCGGTCACTGCGGTCGGCGAGGATGTTGGCGCCGCAGTAGCGCTTCCGCCCAGGTTGATCAGACGGTTGGCCTGTCCATACATGAGGGCGATAATGAGTGCCGCAGCGGTGAGGTATAAAGCGGGAAACGCCCATCGCTTGGCAAATAACGCCCTCCATCCGCGTTTCTTTACTGCATCGTCAGGCGTCTGACCAGTCTGCGTATCAGCGCCTTGTTGCTGTTTGTCTTCTTCATTATTCACTGTTAATCACCTCATTTCGCAGTCTCGCCAAAATGAGGTAGCCTTAAACAAGTTTGTCCAAAAATAGGGATGTTCGCGTTGATGATTTTCGGTTTTGTTTTTATAGATGTCTATCAGGGAGAGCCTTCTGGCGGCGCCGCAAGCTCCTCAGGCAGACTTTCAACCGCCGCTTCGGTCGCAGGCGGCGGATAGAGCGATTCCAGCAGTTCCGGATACTCGGTCATGATCACCCCTTTTTTCACCATTTCCCAGTAGGACGTCAAAAAATCTGTCACTCGGAACACCGACACTCACCCTCGTACGCTGTGACTTTCCGCGATGAACGTGCGCTCTGCACCGTTCGCCGCACACGTCTGTATGGGGTTAGTGTGGCCGGAGCTGTCGAATTTTAGCCGTTGTCGAACGCGGTCATACAATACAGTGATTGGCAGCCGGAGGCAAGCGCGATATACTTCAGTCAAAGAGGTGACACGATGGCGCAGCAGGGCACGCTGATGAAGGCTCTCACAAAGTCCCTGTCCGGCGGCGCCTTGGAGTCCATTGCGGTATACGGAGTGGAGTTGACCGATCCGTTGCCGACGGAGCTTCCGGCAAACACCTTGCGGATCGATTTGCGGGAACGACTGAGAAAGGAGCTGAGACCGGTGTCCAGGATCGCGCAGGAATTGTATGAGGAAGGCCGTGAGGAAGGCGAAGCGAAGAAGGCGGAAGCCACGGCAAGGGCAATGTTGACAGATGGCTTGGATATCGAACGAATCGCGCGCTACACCGGGTTGTCCGTCGAAGAAGTGGAGCGGCTTCGGAAGGAATTGTCGAACTGAGCGAACTCGTTGCGCTTCCAAAGTTGAGAAGCGCGCCAAACACAACTTCTCGACAGTTGACCCCCCGCCTGCATCGCTGATCATACCCCGTTCCTGCAAACTTCCCGAGTTCTGCACAGGCCGCCCAGTCTGCGCCGACAACGCAACAAAGGACGCTCCCGTCGACCTGGCCGATGGGAGCGTCCTTTGTTGCGTTCACTGTTGCAGCGGGAGAACACGCTATGATCCAGCTAGTTTGCGGTGACCAACCGCAGTGGCGGTTGCGCCTCATCGGTGCGCACGATATACCCGCCCAACTGTCGAAGTTTACTGACAAGGTCGCCATAGCCGCGATCGAGATGCTCCAGACCTGTGACTACAGTCTCGCCGTTCGCTGCCAGACCCGCCAGCACAAGAGCCGCTCCCGCTCGGAGATCAGTCGCGTTTACACGCGCCCCCGTCAGGTTGGACACCCCTTCCACGATCGCGCTTCGCCCTTCCAGCTTCACATCCACACCCATGCGCCGAAGTTCGGCCACATGCAGGAAGCGATTCTCATAGAGCGTCTCAGTCACGATGCTTACGCCTTCGATGGTGGTCAGCAAGGCGAGCATCTGCGCCTGGAGATCCGTGGGGAACCCTGGGTGCGGCAGAGTTTTGACATCGATCGGGTGCAGTGGTCCGTCCGCGCGCACACGTATGCCGCTGATGTCATCCTCGACGGTGACGCCCGCTTCCCGAAGTTTGGCGCACAGGGAGCTCAGATGATTGTAGATCGCTCCTTCTACAAACACATCGCCGCGCGTGATGGCAGCCGCAAGCATGTATGTGCCCGCTTCAATGCGGTCTGGAATGACAGTGTGCGCGGCGCCGTGCAGACACTTGACGCCCTCGATGCGGATGACGTCAGTTCCGGCGCCGCGAACTTTGGCGCCCATGGCGTTCAGATAGTTGGCCAGATCGACAATCTCGGGCTCTTTCGCCGCGTTTTCAATCAGAGTCTGCCCTTCGGCCAGCGTGGCGGCCATCATGGTGTTGATCGTGGCTCCGACGCTGACGATGTCCAGATAGACCCGCGCGCCGCGCAGGCGATCTTTCACATAGCCTTCAACGTAACCGTGTTCTATCGCAACGTGCGCACCTAAGGCTTCGAAACCCTTTATATGTTGATCGACCGGTCTCTCGCCGATGTTGCATCCGCCCGGAAGCGGCACCCGGAAGTGGCCTGTGCGGGCCAGCAGCGGTCCCGCCACCCAAAACGACGCGCGCATCTTGCGAACCAGCTCATAGGGGGCAGTCGTGGTTGTCAGCCGTTCCGCTGACAGTTTCAGACTTCCATTATGGGAGAGTTCTGCCCGCGCTCCGAGACTGCGGACTACATCGGCGAGATTCTCAATATCGGTCAAATATGGCACTTCTTCAATGCAGGTCTCTCCCGTTTCCGCAAGCAGAGACGCCGCCATAATCGGCAACACGGCGTTTTTTGCGCCGTCAACCCGAACGGTACCCGCGAGGCGATAGCCTCCATGAATCTTGATTGTAGCCACTCGTAGTACCTCCATAGGCGCTCGCGTGCTCGTACACTCCATGTATACGACACGTAATGCTAGTATTCTACCGTGATAATAGGACTTCCCACAAGTACCCTCGTGCTTTGGCTGTAACTATTTTCATGCAAAGCCACCTGCAGGTTGACGGGTTGCCTTCCCGCGAGCACGGAGCGCCCGCCGCTGACTGCATATCCCGCGACACTCGTGGTGTATGTATAGACCATCGTCTGAAGCGGTCGCGCGCGCGCCGCCGCATACGCTTCGCGAACGACCGCTCCCCGCTGCGCGGTGTTCAGGAGTCCGGGCAAAACACCGAAGAGTGTTGCGTTAACCACTGCGCTGCCTCCGGCGGAATCGGCGGTCGTTTGAACGGTCCGATAGGCCGCCGCAAAATCCTGATAAGTGGCGCTTTTTGCCAGGAGCCGCAAGATGAGCACCGTTTGCGCCGGCGCGTCAGGGAACGACATACTGGCCATTTCCACCGTTGCCTGCATGGGGCTTTTCTGTGTTCCGACAGCGAAGACCCCCGTCCACATGGCTACGTGATCGTGCAGGCCGTTATGCGTGTACAGGCGCGCTGAAGCGATGTCCATCTTTTGCGCCAGCCGTTTCGAGTTCCGCGTCAGGGCGGCCACTGAAGAGAACCCGTCATAGAGGGTCGACCAGTCGTGCACTTCAAAGCCAGTCAACCGACTGTGCGTGGCGACGAATGCCTGCGTCAGAAACGCGGTCGTACGCCCCGGGCCTGGCCGTATAGCCCTTGCAAATGTCTGACCTGACATGTATGACGCCGTCAGAAGGACTGCAAGACCTATCAGCGCTAGTTTCTTCATCTCCGCCATCTCCCATTCATACCGCGTACGTGGTACACAGTATGGACCATGAGAAAGACGGCTATACGAGACTATGAACTTTCACGCAAAGAAATGATAATGCGCCGCTGCGCGTTCTATGACTGATCTATCTGACGAATAAGCGGGGGGTAAGGTTACAGTGATCCTCTCAACTGCGAATCATCGCGGCGCCCGTCGCATACTGGACGACAAAGCCGGCGACTCCCGCGCCGATCAGCACAGCGAGCAATAGACGCAGCAGACTGGCGGCGCGCGATTCGGGCGCCTTCAGGAAAACATCCCATCTCACGGCTCCCAGAGCATACCAGGCCAGCAGCGTGCCCAGCAACAGACCCAGGATCGTCAGACTGCCCTGAACACGAAAACTGACATTTGAGAACACGCCCACGGGCTTACCTCATTTCTATGGGTAGTATACGCACGCGGCCCCCTGTTTTTGTCCATGTCCAGGAGGCCGCACGGTTCGAGGCCGCATGGTTTCCGGAATCATGCGTCAGCGTCGGCCCTGAAGCGCGCTGTCAGCCAGCATCGCAAGAGTCATGTCATCCATAGGCGGATTATGCAGACCGGCGCGCACATCGCGATAATAGCGCTCGAGCGGCAGACTGCGCAAGATGCTTTGGCCGCCGGCAATGCGCATGGCGAGATCGACGATTCGCACGGCCGCATTGGTTGTCACGTATTTGGCGAGCCCCAGATCCGCGCGCATCTCCATGCGATCCGCGAGCGACGCCTCGTCGTAGCGCATAGCCGTAGCAAAAAGCAGTGTTCTCGCCGTCGCGCGTTCTACTTCCAGCTGTCCGACCTTCTCGCGAACATGAGGCGCGGTCGCGATAGGCCCACCCAAACTGTTTGGGGCGTACGTGTTGGCAAAATCAAGAGTAAAACGGCGAGCTGCATTGGCGACGCCAAGATAGGTGGCCGGGATGTGTAAAAGCCAGCCGCCCCCATCGCCGCCGCGCTTTGATTTGCGCCCGGACGTCATCGTGTCCAGCAGACGCTCATCCGGCACAAACACGTTGTCAAGAACAAGCGTGTGGCTTCCTGTACCGCGCATGCTCATACTGTCCCACGATTCCTCCACAGACAGGCCAGTACTGCCTCCGTGGACCAAAAACTCGCCAACGCTGTCTTCATCGGCGATGGCCGCGGTAACCAGTATGTGGGTGATGATGGGGCTGCCTGTCGCCCATGTCTTTCTGCCGTTGATGCTATACCCGCCCGGTACTCGTTTTGCCGTCGTCGTGGGACGGCCGCCCCTGCTCGGGCTGCCGGTCTCGGGTTCGCTTGCGCACGCGTTAATCATGGCCCGTCCGGCAACCGCTTCCTCACAGAAGGCGCGATACGCGTCGTCCGGCCAGGCGTGGGTGGCGGCCAGACTTAGCGTGATGCCAAGATGCCAGCCCATGACGAGAGCCGTCGACGCGTCGCCCTCTGCGAGTCGTTCCTGGGCAAGGAGCAGTTGCCGCAGATTGCATCCGCGACCGCCCAATTCCTTTGGTACTGTGAGGCTCGCGTATCCTGCCTGCGTAAGAAGATCGATCTGTTCGTGAACGAACGTTCCTTCGCGGTCATAGGCCTCTGCACGCGTTGCCAGTAGGGTTGCCAGTTCTCCCGTCCATTTGACGAGTTCGCGATCTTCCTCGGTCCGAATCCAGGGATCCATGCTCTACCCGAACCAATGCAAGCCGTTTAGTACATCCATCAGCGGCGAGGGCGCAATGCCCAGGGCGAGTGTGCCAAGAGCGCACAACGCCACCACCACGACCAGAGTGGGGGAACTCCTCACCCGTTCCTGATCGCCGGCTGGTTCGCGGGTGAACATGGCCCTCAGAATGCCAAAGTAGTAGTAAAAGGCGATGGCGCTCGTGGCAAACAGGATGACGCCAAGCCAGTATTGACCCGCATTGAACGCCACCAGAAAGATCATGAACTTCCCAAAAAAGCCTGCCGTAAGCGGCAATCCGGCCAGTGAAAGCAGGAAGAGCGCCATCATGCCGGCAAGGAATGGACTGCGCCTGTACAGCCCGGCAAAAGCGTCAATGTCCTCGGACGCTCTGGCCTCCGCAACCTTTGCCAACACCGCAAATGCGCCAATCGTCATAAACATGTACGCAAAGAGATAAAACGCGATGGAAGACAGAGCCTGCCACATATCATTGAGCAGCGTACTCGAGCCCACGGCCGCAAACGGCAGCAGCAGGTATCCCACCTGGCCGACACTGGAATAGGCGAGGATTCGTTTCACATTGCGTTGAGGCAACGCTCCGATGTTCCCTACAATCATCGTGATGACGGAGAGCCAGGCGATGATGTCCCCCCACTGGCCAAATTTTTGACCATAGATCCAGACAAAGACGCGCAGGAAAAAAGCGAGGACAGCCGCTTTTGAGACGACGGCCAGATAAGCGGTCACCGGCGTCGGCGCGCCTTCATACACATCCGGGGTCCACAGGTGAAACGGCACAACGGACACTTTTACGCCAATGCCCACGAGCACAAATCCAAGTGAAAGATACAGGATGCCACTGTAATTGGTCCACCCGCTCTGCAGGTTGACTCCGATCTGCCCCAGGTTTGTGGAGCCGCCGACGCCATAAAGGAATGACAGACCGTACAGGATGCAGGCCGAAGCGATCGAACCGATAATCAGATACTTGAGCCCGCCCTCTGCGGAACGGGCGCTCTTTCGGTACAGAGCAACGAGAATATAGCTGGCGATCGACAGCAGTTCCAGTCCCACATAGAGGGTGACCAGGTCGACGCCTGAGGAGATGACCATGGCTCCGCCCGTGGCGAACAGCACCAGGTACGAATACTCATAGGGCAAGGACTCGGCGCTGCGATCAGCTATGGCCAGCAAAATGACAAGCAGGGTTGCAATGAGAATGATCAGTTTAAAGATACTGCCGAAATCATCGACGATGTAGGCGGGCGTGGAGTAGGTCGTGACGGCGGCGCCAAGCCGGATGACGAGCACTGTCGCAGACGCGACAAGCGCCAGAACGGCCAACCAGGGCGATACTCGCTTGAGAGAAGCCGGAAGGAACAACTCGACAAGCATGATCAAAAAAGCGCCGCCGATCACTATAATCTCAGGGCCCATACTGCGCCAGACATCGGAGAACGTGAGAAACTGAAGCGCATTAGCCACGCGAATCTAACCCCCTATCCTGGCCGCGATGGCCTGCGCTGTGCCATGAACCACATTGCCAAGCACGTCCGGATATACGCCGATAAGCACCACCAGAAAGACAAGGACGACCATGGGAACGTACTCGACGGCGCTGGCGTCCGGCATCTCAGTCACCAGCGTCTGTACTGGCCCAAACGTGGTCCTCTGCATGGCGTACAGCAGATACAGCGCTGCGAGGATCATGCCCAGTGTCCCGACGGCCGACAGTGCCGGGAATGTCGTGAAGCCGCCTACAAACAGCGAGAACTCGCTAATGAAGCCGCTCATTCCGGGCAGGCCGACCGAACCCAGAGCCGCGACCAGCATCACGCCGGAGATGACCGGAAGGCTCTTCGACAAACCGCCTAGGTCGCCGATGGTAAACGTTCTTGTGCGATCCGCCTGCGCTCCCACTGTAAAGAATAGCAACGCGGTGAGCAGCCCTGAGGAGACAAGCATGAACACGGCCCCCTGAATGCCAATGGCCTGCATCGATCCAATGGCCAGCAAGACAAGTCCCATGTGACTGATGCTTGAGAACGCGATCAGGCGTCGCCAGTCTCGCGATGCAATCGCAACCAAAGCGCCATAGAGAATGCTGATGACTCCGAGAACGGCCAACAGGGTCGCGTAGTGTTGCAGACCTAGCGGCAGCAGTTCGGCTCCAAAGCGAAGCAGCACATACAGCCCGATTTTCATGAGGGCGCCGCCAATCATCATGTTTGTTCCCGTATCGCTATTTTCGTGAGTGTCCGGAAGCCATGTGTGAAAGGGAACAAACGCCTCTTCGATGAGGACGGCCAGTAAAAATACCAGGAACAGCACGTTTTGCGCGGCAGCGGGCAACTGGATCAACTGTACTTCCGCAATCAGTTGCGGAATGGACAGAGTCAGGAAGTTCGGCGCGTTGGGCAAAACCACGCTGGCGCTGGCGGTCTGCGCCTGGGCGGCGAAACTGTACGCGAGCCCGATTAACCCGGCCAGCAATACCACGCTGGCGACACCCCGATAGATCAAGAACTTGGTGGCTGCGTAATGCCGACGTTCGCCGCCCCAAATGCTGATGAGGAAGTAGCTGGACACCAGGGTGCTCTCCAGGAAGAAGAAGAACGTGAACAGGTCAGAAGCGGCAAACACGCCGTACAGCCCCATCGTTAAAAACAGCATCCACACATAATGGCTCTTCACGCGTTCTGTGACTGTGAAGCTGCGCAGGAAAGACAGTGTGCTGACGATGCCGACCAGCACCACGAGCGGCATGGAAATGCCATCCACGCCGAAAGCGAATTGAATATGCAGAGTCAGCATGTTGAACGCATTGGCGACCGCCAGCCAGCGAACTGAAAACGGGTACTGCAGAGCGGTCGCGCCATGGTGGAACGCGGCATACGCGGCGATCGCGAAGGCGGTAGGCACAAGCGAACCCAGCAGCCCAATCGCCCGGATCATTCCCTCAGCCTTGGGAGACAGAGCCATGATGAGCAGAGCGGTCAGGGCGGGTATGAGAATCAGCAGCAAAAGCACATCTGCCATGTTAGATCACACCCCCGATCCCTATGACGATAAGCACCATGACCGCCAGCCCGAACACCGTCACAAGCCCGTAGGTCTGCACCTGACCGGTGCTGGAATATTTGACGCCGACGCCGCCCGTGTAACCAATCTCGCCCGCGAGTCGAACGATGCCGTCGATAATCCAGCGATCGAGGAACTGGAAGATTCCGGCGATTTTCATAACGGGCAACACGATGATGAGGCTGTACAGTTCGTCCACATAAAACTTGTTGAAACTGAGCGTGTACAGGCCGCCCGCGCGCTGCGCAAAACGCTCTGCCCTGCCCTCCTCGGTTCTGTACAGGGTATAGGCAAGCCAGATCCCCCCCAGACCAACCAGCGCGGAAACCGCCATAAGCGCCCAATTGGCTGGCGGATTGAAGCCGATCGGTCCCTGATCCTGCAGAAAATTACCGAGTATCGGAGCAAAAGGCGTATTGATGAATCCTCCGATGGTCGCCAGTACGCCGAGCGCAATCAGCGGAATCGTCATGGCGGGACCGCCCTCATGCGGATGCCTGTCGCCTTTATAGACCCCTGAGAACGTGAGGAAGTACACGCGAAAAATATAGGCCGCCGTGAAAAATGCAGCTATGAGCCCCATTGCGTAAAGCACATAGTGGCCTGAAGTGAATGCAGCCGTCAGGATGTCATCCTTGGACCAGAAGCCGGCGAACGGCGGTATGCCGGACAGTGCGAGCGCCCCTGCGAGAAAGGTGGCGTGCGTAACCGGCAGGTACTTGCGCAACCCGCCCATTTCAAACAGATCCTGCGTGTCCAGCGCATGAATCACGCTGCCCGCCGCAAGGAACAGAAGGGCCTTGAAGAAGGCGTGGGTGACCAGGTGAAACATGCCGGACACATAGGCTCCAACGCCCATGGCCAGCATCATGTATCCGAGTTGCGATACCGTCGAATAGGCGATCACGCGCTTGATGTCACGTTGCGTAAGTCCGATGGAAGCAGCCAGGATGGCTGTGAACCCGCCGATGACGGCCACAGTTTCACTGGCGGTGGCCGACGCTTCAAAAAGCGGAAACATGCGGGCCACTAGGTACACCCCCGCAGCCACCATGGTCGCTGCGTGAATCAGGGCCGAGACCGGCGTCGGACCTTCCATGGCGTCCGGCAACCACACATGCAGCGGGAACTGCGCAGACTTGCCAATCGCGCCGATAAAGACGAGCAGCGCGACCAGCGTCACGAACGCGCCGGCGTGCCAGCCCGCAAACGGTATGTACCAGAGCGAGAAGAACTTCGCACCCGCGTAAGCCAGCGGCGCGGCCGCATGGATCATCATGCCGGACGGCGCGCTTGCGGCGCCAAACAAGGTGTTAAAGTCAAATGTTCCCCGCGACAGATACAGCAGAATGATTCCGATAAACAGACCCACGTCGCCGATGCGTGTCACAATAAAGGCTTTCTTGGCCGCCGCCGCGGCTTCCGGTTTGAAATACCAGAAACCGACAAGCAGATAGGAACACACACCAACCAATTCCCAAAAGATATAGAACTGCAGCAAATTGGGCGATACGACCAGCCCCAGCATCGAGAAGACAAACAGATTGAGATACTGATAAAAGCGGGAAAACCGATCATCGCCGCGCATATAGGATCGTGAGAAGAGAAACACCAGCATGCTGACCAAACTGACCACGAGCAACATGAGCGCGTTCAGACTGGTCACCTGATAGCCTACTGTGATGGTTCCCGCGCTTCCCGAACCAAACTGGAGCCAAGGGTACACGGTGGGCGCAGCCGGACCGTGCGCTGCAACATCCCCCACGATGCCGATTGACAGCAGGAAACTGACGAACACGGCCGTCACTGAAATTCCCGCGGCCACAGCTTCACCCATGCGCCTTCCTGAAGCAAGCAGGATGATGTAGGCGGCGAGCGGTAAAACAGGCACTAACCAAGTCAGACCGATCATACGATCACTCCTACCACTTCATGAGGTTGACGTCGCGTACGTCGCTGCTGTTGCGAATCCGGAAAAAGGACAGCAAAATGGCGAGGCCAACGGCTACCTCTGCCGCTGCAATCGCGATATTGAAGAGCGCGTACACTTGTCCGTCGACGTTTGGCGTGACCGCAAAATGCGAAAACGCCACTAGATTGATGTTGGCCGCGTTGAGCATCATTTCGACAGAGATGAGAACAATGATCAGGTTGCGCTTTGTCAGCGCCCCGTACAGCCCAATGCCAAAGAGGATCGCGCCAAGAGCGAGAAACGGTTGTAAGGCCATCTACTGCTCCTCCTTTCGTGCAATGATCACTGCGCCAACCAACGCAGTCGTGAGGAGGGCTGACACAAGTTCAAACTGAATCGTATAGGTGTGAAACAGCGCATCGGCGATCAACAGCACTGTGGACTGGTGAAACGGCTGCAGCGCGGTTGGACTCACCGGCCACGATGTTTTTCGAACCACAAGCAGTATGGCCCCCACAACGACTGCCACTCCAATGAACGTAACGGTTCCGCGCAATCCACCGGCCTCCGGTTCCTCGTCGGTTTTGCGTCTCGAGTGGGTGAGCATCAGTGAAAAAACCATCAGGATTGTAATGGCGCCGGCGTAAATCATCACCTGCACGATACCCACGAAATCGGCGCCCAGTATGATAAAGATTCCCGCCACGCCGAGGAAGACGCCCCCCAGCGCGAGAGCCATATGCATAACGTTGCGCAGAGTCATGAGAAACACGCCCGATGTGATGATGATCAGGGCGAGCACGAAATACGCAACCGTCTCTCCGGTAATGGGAAAGCCAAACAGCATCACGCCTCGCCTCCCGTTTCAGTCTCTTTGGCGGAACCCGCTTCGCGAGCCGCCTGTTCCTTCGCCGCCTGCAGGGCCTGGTACGTGCCGTGTTGCTTATGGTTATCGTAGAGCCAATGCATATCTTTGTATAAATCGTCGCGAGAATAGGCCGCCAGTTCAAACTGATCCGTCATGAGAATGGCCTCCGTGGGACACACCTCGACGCACAGATCGCAAAGAATGCAGATTTCAAAGTTGATGTCGTACGTGTCGATCCGCATTTTCTTGTTCGCATCCCGCGAGCCGGAGAGGGAGATGCAACTGGTCGGGCAGATGCGCGCGCACTGGTTGCAGACGATGCAGAGTTCCGGGATAAATTCATGGACGCCGCGGAAACGCTCCGGCCACACGGGTTTGACTTCCGGGTACTGCAAAGTCACTTTCTTCTTCGTCAACTGTCCCAGCGTAACTCCGAGGCCTTTAAAAATCCCGAACATGACTCTCACCTCCAAATAGTTCAGATTCGTCCTCTTCCGCCAGCAGGCCTGACTGCCTCGCCGGCAGCCACACCGTCCGCTATACCAGCAGCGACAACAGTCCCGTGAGCAGGATGTTGAACAGGGCCACGGGAATCAGAACCTTCCACGCAAATCCCATCAGCTGGTCAACGCGCATGCGCGGCATGGTGGCGCGCACCCAAAACAGGAAGAAGATCACCGCGCTCGTCTTGACGGCAAACCACAGCCAGGAAGGGAGCCACGGCCCTGTCCATCCACCCAGGAACAACGTGGTGGCCAGCGCGGAAAGGGCGAACACATACACATACTCGGCAAGCATGAAAAAGGCGAAGCGAAAGCCCGTGTATTCCGTAAAATACCCGGCCACCAGTTCCGATTCCGCTTCCGGAAGATCAAAGGGCGTCCGGTTCAGTTCAGCGACAGCCGCAATCATAAAAACGACAAAGCCGATGATTTGCGGAATGATATACCAACCGAATCGATCCGTGGCCTGATGCTGCACGATCGTCGTCAGATTGAGCGATCCGGCAAGCATCACCACGCCAAGCACGGACATGCCGAGCGGTATTTCGTAGCTGATCATCTGCGCGGCTGACCGAAGTCCTCCCACCAGCGAGTACTTGTTGTTGGAGGCCCATCCTCCCAGGACGATGCCGAGAATCGTGATGGACGACAGCGCGATGTAGTACAGAACGCCAATGTTCAGGCCAGCCGTAAAGATATGCGTAGCCGTGTAAGGGATGACAGCCAGGACCATGAAAGACGGGATAAAAGCAATGGCTGGCGCGAGCAGAAAGATCGCTCGATCCGCGTTGGCTGGCACGATATCTTCCTTGATCAGAAGTTTCAGCACGTCCGCGACACTTTGCAATAACCCAAAAGGGCCGACGCGATTGGGGCCAATGCGGTTTTGCATCCAGCCGATCACTTTGCGCTCAAAGTAGATCAGGTACGTGACAATGCCAAGAATGAGAGCGAGAGTGACGACGGCTCCGATAACCATGCCAATGAAGTTTAGTCCAGTGAGCGGCTGCGTCTGCCAGGAAAACATGCTAAGCATCCACCTCCCCAAGCACGATGTCGACTGCGCCCAGAATCGCAATCAGATTGGCCATGCTTTGACCAACGAGCAATTTTGGGAGAATCTGCAGATTGACAAAGGACGGCCGCCGAATCTTCAGCCGATACGGTTTATCCTTGCCGTCGGACACAATGTACACACCAAGTTCGCCGCGGGCGCCTTCTATGCTCGTGTAGTATTCGCCGGCAGGCACCCTGATGAGTTTGGGCACCTTCCCGAGCACCGGGCCATCCGAAATGCTTTCCAGCCCCTGTTCGACGATGTTCAGGGATTGGTCCATCTCCTGCAGGTGGCACAAGTAGCGGTCGAAACAGTCGCCATTTTCCCCCACAACGACGTCAAAATCAAATTTGTCGTAAATGCTGTATGCGCGTTTTTTGCGGAGGTCAAAGCGCAATCCGGTGGAACGCAGGTTGATCCCCGACAGCGAGTAACTGACCGCTTCCTCCTGTGTGATGACGCCCATACCCTTGACCCGGGCAAGGAAGATCTCATTGCCGGAAATGAGCGCGTCATACATCTTCAGCTTTTCACGCATGTGGGGCAAAAAGTTGCGCACCTTGTCGAGCCAGCCGGGAGGCGCGTCCCATTTGACGCCGCCGACCCGCATATAGTTGAATGTCAGGCGAGCGCCGCAAATCTCATTGAACAACTGGACGATCATTTCGCGCTCCTGAAAAACGTACAAAAACGGGCTCATCGCGCCCAGATCGAGCAGATAGGCGCCGACAAACAGGAGATGCGAGGCCACTCGATTCAGTTCCATGACGATGACGCGCAAGTATTCGGCGCGCTCTGGAATTTCGAGATCCATCGCATACTCCACCGTATGTACAAGAGCATAATTGTTCAGCATCGCCGCCACATAGTCCAGGCGATCTGTATACGGAATGATCTGCGTGTACTGCAGACTCTCCGCCAGCTTTTCCGTGCCGCGGTGGAGATAGCCGACCACTGGCTCGGCGTCGACGATCCGCTCCCCGTCAATCGTGATCACCAGGCGAAAGACGCCATGAGTGCTGGGATGCTGCGGACCGACGTTTAGAATCATCTCTTCTGAACGAAGCGTTCCCATTAGCGGGGTTCACCTCCCCGAGTCGGGATGTTATCAAAATCGGAATAGTCCTTGCGCAAAGGGTACCCTTTCCATTCATCCCACATCATAATTCTGCGCAGATCGGGATGGCCCTCGAAGTTCACCCCAAGGAGGTCGTACACTTCCCGCTCCTCCCAGTTGACGCCGGGAAACACAGGCGTCAGCGAGGGCAACGAAGCGGCGTCGCGCGAAGTGCGCGTCTTCACGTTAATGTAGGCGCCCCGCTTCATGGAATACAGATAAATCACCAGTTCTATGTAGTCTTTGTAATCTGTTCCAGACATCAATTCTACATAATCATACTGATGATCCTCAGAATCACGCAAAAATGTGACGACATCCCGCCATTTTTTTGAGGCGATGCGGACCATCGGAACCGTTTTTGCCGCGCCCGTTTCCTCCACGGCGCCCTCGCCGAAGCGGGTTTCAATGCTGGCCCTGATCTCATCTGCCATGGCAGTGGCGGCAACCACCCTCGGATCGGGCGGAGCGGCCGCTTTTGCGGGTTTGGCGGCGGGTGCTGCTGCTGGTTTCATCTCTTCGCTCACCTAGCCAGTCACCTTCTTCCCGGCCGCTTCCAGGCGGATGCGTTCCTGCAACTTGTTCAGCCCATAAATAAGCGCCGGAGGAGACGGCGGGCAACCGGGGATGTACACGTCCACGGGCACAATCTGATCGACGCCCTTTACGACAGAATACGATCGGACATAGGGTCCCCCTGCCGTTGCGCAGGACCCCATGGCCACTACCCATTTGGGCTCTGGCATCTGATCGTACAACCGTCGCAGTAACGGCGCCATTTTCTTTGTCACGGTGCCGGCCACAATCATGACGTCTGACTGACGGGGCGACGCTCTAAAGATGATTCCAAAACGGTCCAGATCATAGTGCGACGCACCCGTGCCCATCATTTCAATCGCGCAGCAGGCGAGGCCAAACGTCAGCGGCCACAGGCTGTTGCTGCGCGCCCAGCCCTTCAGTTGTTCGAGACTGCTGACAACGATGCCCGAGCGACGCAATTCTGCAGACTCCGCCGGAGTAAATCCTTCGTATTCGATAGTCGGGAGATGTACGGAAGTGTTCACTTCCATTCGAGCACCTTCTTTTTCCAGGCATAAACAAGGCCAATGAACAGCAAAAAAATAAAAATCAGCATTTCGACAAAACCAAACATGCCCAGGGAGTGATATGCGACCGCCCAAGGGTACAAAAATACGATCTCTACATCAAAGACGACAAATAACAGAGCAAACAGATAGTATCGGACATTGTAACGACCGCGCGCGTCCCCGATGGGCTCAAGCCCGCTTTCATACGTTGTGATTTTCTCACGCGTTGGATTACTGGGCCGCAGCAACGGGCCCAGGACGACGAGCGCTCCTACCGGCAGCAAAATGCCCAGTGCCAAAAATATGAGGACGAATACAAAATTATTGGAGTAAATCAACCAGTCACCCCCAAACCACCGATTACTGCGGTTGATCAAGTAACGCGTACTGCTACAGTAGCTTGTCGCAGTATGAGACAGTATTTCCTGGAGTGAAACACGGTTATTATAACAAAGGCGAAGCGATGAGTAAAACCACCCGATCGGACCATCCCGGATAATCGATTGCTCCTGCCCGCCAGAATCGTATGCTGTGCCGCTTCTCAAACACGGCTTCGCCGAACTCGCCTCGGCCCAGCATACGATTCTGGCCAAGCGAGCTCTCATTCCTCCGGTGGTGACGCGAAGCGGCATGGAAGTCTATCCCGGAAAATCGCCGCAGGAGTATTTTCCTGCTGGCCGGAGCGGGCTTCGTACCAGTGAAAAGGCGCCGTCGGTATGGAATCCTCCATGCCGACGGCGCTCAAGCGAACTGGCGTCGCAAAAAGTACATTATGGTCACATGATTCGCTGTTTGATCAAATCTCCGTAACGGGCTGACAACTCCGCCGCCTCCAAGCGATTCAGCGCGCGCTGCAACGCCGCCTCAGCGCGCAGAAGGTCGGCCTCGTTGGCGTGTTCGGCGATGCGCTTCTCAGCGCGTTCCCTGGCGCGCATGGCGCGGTCAATATCGATGAGGGAACCCACTTCGGCAGTTTCGACCAACAGGGTAATCTTGTCAGGCACAACCTGAAGAAACCCGGACGTCACGGCGACATAGTCCTCCCCTTCCGGCAGCTTTACCTTGACAACCCCTGGTTTCACTGTCGTGGACAAAGGAATGTGGCGCGGCAAAATGCCGATCTCGCCCCCGCCTCCACGAAGAGACACCATGTCGACATCTATCGTAAGCACCACTCTGTCTGGTGTCACGACTTCAAAAGGTACCGTCACGTAGTCACCTCCTTACGAGTTCCGTGTGCGACTGTGTTGTTTCAAACCCTGACGCCGTCCTGCTCCGCTTTTTCAAGCACATCTTCGATGGCGCCGCAATAACGGAAGTACGTCTCTGATATGTCATCGTATTTCCCATCCAAAATTTCCTTGAAGCTGCGGACGGTGTCTTTGACGGGAACGTATTTGCCAGGCAGGCCCGTGAATTGTTCTCCCACGAAGAACGGCTGCGACAGGAAATTTTGAATCTTGCGGGCTCTGTTCACGGCAAGCTTGTCTTCGTCGCCGAGCTCGTCCATACCGAGAATGGCGATGATGTCTTGCAGTTCCCTATAACGCTGGAGAACCTGCTGAATGCCGCGGGCCACGCGGTAGTGTTCCTCTCCCACGATGTCCGGGGAGAGCGCCCGCGACGTGGAAGCCAGAGGATCAACGGCCGGAAAGAGTCCCATGGACGCGAGCCGGCGATCCAGGTTGGTCGTGGCGTCCAGGTGGGCAAAGGTGTTCGCGGGCGCTGGATCCGTATAGTCGTCGGCGGGAACGTAAATGGCCTGGATGGAGGTGATGGATCCGCGAATGGTCGATGCGATGCGCTCCTGCAGTTGCCCCATCTCCGTGGCGAGAGTCGGCTGATAGCCGACAGCGGACGGCATCCGGCCCAGGAGAGCCGACACTTCAGAACCAGCCTGGGTAAAGCGGAAGATGTTATCGATGAACAGCAGCACATCGCGCTGCTCGACATCGCGGAAGTACTCGGCGACGGTGAGTCCGCTCAGGGCGACGCGCAACCGGGCGCCAGGCGGCTCATTCATCTGGCCAAAGACCATGCTCGTCTTGTCGATGACACCGGATCCCTTCATCTCGTAGTAGAGATCGTTGCCTTCCCGTGTCCGCTCGCCCACTCCCGCAAACACGGAATAACCGCCGTGCTCTTTGGCGATATTGTGAATCAATTCCTGAATCAGAATTGTTTTTCCGACGCCGGCGCCGCCAAACAGTCCCACCTTGCCTCCCTTAAGATACGGAGCGAGCAGGTCTACGACCTTAATGCCGGTTTCAAATACTTCCGCTTTGGTTGTGATCTCGGAGAACAGCGGGGAGTCGCGATGAATCGGCCAATGTTCTGTTACCTCGACGTCGCCGCCGTTGTCGATCGCTTCACCGAGGACGTTGAAGATCCTTCCGAGTGTCTGCGGACCGACCGGCATCCTGATCGGATACCCTGTATCCTCCACCTCTGTGCCCCGGATCAGTCCATCCGTAGACGACATCGCCACTGTGCGCACGATGTTGTCACCCAGATGCAGCGCCACCTCAAGCGTCAGGCGAATGGGCACCTCGCCGTTCCACTCGACGCGCAGCGCCTGATTGATCCCCGGAAGCTGTCCTGTCGGAAACCGAACATCGACCACAGGACCCATAACTTGCACGACTTGTCCTTTGTTCAAGGAATCTCCTCCTAACGCGTCTGTTGCTATTTGAGCGCTTCTGCGCCGCCGACCACTTCTGCGATCTGCGTCGTGATGGCCGCCTGTCTTGCGCGATTCAGTGCGAGTGTGAGTGAATCGATCATGTCTTTGGCGGCGTCTGTCGCATTGCCCATGGCAGTCATGCGCGCACCGTGTTCACTCGCCTTGGCGTCGAGCACCGCCTGGTACACGAGCGTTTGCGCATACTTCGGCAGCATCGCCGACAGCACGGTCTCTTCATCCGGCTCGTAGAGATAATTCATGCGAACTCGTTCCTGATCCTCGTGGTCACGGGTTCTTCCAAGCGGGAGCACCTTTTTCAAAACGGTCTGCTGCGTCACCGCATTAATAAATTCGTTGTAGACCAGATACAATTCATCGAACTCCTCATTGCCGTACGCCGCGATCACCTGCGCAGCCAGGGCGCTGATGTTCGGATACTTCGGCGAATCGGGCAATCCGGTCGCTTCCCCGCCAAGCGGGTATCCCTTGCGACGAAAGAAGTCTCGCCCTTTGCGTCCAACAGCAAATATGGTGTAGCTCGAGCTATCCCTATGACGCGTTTCCTGAAGAGTTCGCCGTATCACATTGGCGTTGTACGCCCCCGCCAGGCCGCGATCGGCTGTGATCACCAGGTACCCTGTCTTGCGGACAAGGCGCTCGGCAAGCAGGGGGTGTTTGACGAAACGGGCGGACCTGGAGACGTCGGTCAGCATGTCCTGAAGCTTCTCCAGATACGGTTTCGATTGTTGCACTGCCTCCTGAACGCGCCGCAACTTGGCTGCGGCCACCATCTCCATCGCTTTGGTAATCTGCGCGGTATTTTGGAAGCTCTTGATCCGACGGCGGATTTCTCTCGGGTTCTGTGGCAAAGCATTCACCGCCTTTCAGCCGTAGGGTTTCTGACGCCTGGGTTGCTGTTGTCTGGAAATATACGGGCATCCGTGCCCGTGCCGGTCGGATTCATATGCTGTGCCCCTGCTCAGACACGGCTGCGCCGAACTCGCGATGGGCACAGCATATGAATCCTCCACTACTGGGCTCTTCGTCCCTGAAAAATGCCGCAGGCTGTTGTTCATGCCGCTGATCGTGACGCGCGGCGGCATGCAGGGTCTAGGCCACGAAGGTCATTTTGAACTTTTCCGCGGCTTCCCGGAGACTGGCAACGGTGTCGTCCGCCAGTTGTTTGGTGCTGGCGATCGTCTCCAGCAGGTCCGTATAATGTGACTTCAGATAGGCGAGCCACTCGGTCTCGAAACGGCCGACCGCAGTCACCGGAATGTCATCCACGTAGCCATTGACCACCGCCCACAGCGACGCCACCTGCTTCTCGGCAGAGAGCGGCTCGTATTGACCCTGCTTGAGGATCTCCACCGTGCGCTCACCGCGGGCCAGCCGGGCTTGCGTAGCCTTGTCAAGATCGGAACCAAACTGGGCAAACGCCTGTAACTCTCGATATTGGGCCAGATCAAGACGCAGTGTGCCCGCGACGGATTTCATCGCCTTAATTTGCGCGGCGCTGCCCACGCGGGAGACAGACAGACCGACGTTCACAGCCGGACGAATGCCGGAGAAAAACAGATCGGATTCGAGGAAAATCTGCCCGTCCGTGATGGAAATGACGTTCGTAGGGATATATGCGGAAATGTCCCCTGCCTGCGTCTCGATAAAGGGGAGAGCAGTCAGCGACCCGCCTCCGAGTGCGTCTGAGAGTTTGGCAGCCCTCTCAAGCAGGCGGGAGTGCAGATAGAATACGTCGCCGGGATACGCTTCCCGACCGGGCGGTCTGCGCAACAGCAAAGACATTTCCCGATAGGCGGCCGCCTGTTTTGTCAGGTCGTCGTAGATGATCAGCGCGTGTTCGCCGTTGTACATGAAGTGCTCGGCCATGCTGCAACCCGCGTAAGCAGCCAGATACAAAAGCGGCGCAGGGTCGGACGCGTTGGCCGCCACCACGGTCGTGTACTCCATCGCCCCGTATTTGCGCAAAGTTTCTACGACCTGGGCCACGGTGGATTGTTTTTGTCCAATGGCCACGTAGAAGCACTTTACCCCGTTGCCCTTCTGGTTGATGATGGTGTCGATGGCGATCGCCGTCTTGCCGGTCTGGCGGTCGCCGATGATCAGTTCGCGCTGTCCTCGGCCAATCGGGATCATCGCATCGATCGCCTTGATCCCCGTCTGCATCGGTTCATATACGGACCGTCTCTCGATGACGCCCGGCGCCTGTGATTCCATCGGTCGAAACGTATTCGCTTCGATGGGGCCGCGGTTGTCAATCGGCTGTCCGAGTGGATTCACGACGCGACCAAGCAGCGCCGGGCCCACGGGCACCTGCGCGATGCGACCCGTACGCCTGACTTCATCGCCCTCCCTGATGCCCTCCATGGAACCGAGAACGATAACGCCGACGTTGTCCTCCTCAAGATTAAAGGCGAGGCCAGACACGCCGTTGCTGAATTCCACCAGTTCGCCGGCCATAACCTTGTCAAGGCCATAGATGCGCGCAATGCCGTCGCCCGCCTGAAGCACAGTACCTGTTTCATATTCGCGAATCTGTGTTTCAAATTGCTCGATCTGTTGACGGATCAGAGCACTAATCTCGTCTGGACGAATACTCACAACTGTCCCTCCTTACCAACTCGACCGCCTGACAACTTATGGGCGAAATCCGTGAGCATTCCTTTAAGCGTTGCGTCAATCACCCGATTGCCAACGCGCAGCTTGTATCCGGCAAGCAGTTCCGGTTTAACCGTCACTTCGGCGCTGACGCTCTTGCCTAACTGTGAACCTACGATGGATGTGATACTGTGCAGTTGTTCCTCGTCCAAATCCTCTGCGCTCACCAGTTCCACCTGCAGGCGGCCGCGGCTTTCATCGGCCAGTTGGTGAAACGCCGCAGCCACCGCTTCAATGTACTCACTGCGGCCGCGCATAAAGAGCAGTCGCAAAAAGCGATTGAGCAGGGGTTGTACCGCGTCGCCAAAGATCCTCTCGACAACGCCTGACTTCTCGTCCACACCAAGCAGGGGGTGTTCCAGCACCGTCTGAAGATCCGGCGCCATGCGCACGGCCTCTGCAATCATCTGCAGAGCCTGATCGATGGTCTCCACCTGTCCGGCGCCCTCAGCCGCCCCAAACAGAGCCCGCGCATAACGATGCGTTACCGCTCCGTTCAACATATCAATTCACCCAGCAGTTTCTCCGCTTCCCTGACCATTTCCTGGTGGGCTTCATGAGAGAGGTTGCGCCGCAGCAGTTTCTCGCTCAGTTCCACCGTCAAGGCTGACACGGAGGTCATCACGCCGTTTAGCACTTCCGCCCGCTCGCGTTCGATCAGTTGGCGGTTTTCTTCCAGCAAGCGACGCGATTCCGTCTGTGCGTCGCTCAAAATGTCCCTTGCCAGTTCGTCGGCCCTGACTCGCGCCGTGTCAAGCAGTTCCTTCGCCTGGTGGCGGGCCGATTCAAGCAATTGTTGCTGTTCGGTCAGAAACCGTTCCGCCTGGAGTCGATTCTGTTCTGCATCGGTGATCTGCGTCTCCACATACAGTCTTCGTTTCTCCAGCATCTTTGCCATCGGACCGAACCCATAGCGTCTAATGATCAAAAACATGATCAGGAATGTCACGATCGATACCAGAAATGTTCCCAGTTCAAACACTTGCACTTGGTTCCCGCTCCCCTTTCCGCATCATAGTAACGTCCAGTCTGGACGGTCGATGCTGACTTCGTCGACTGCGACTGCGATTTATAGGGAGCCCTGCGTGAAGAGCATGATAATGCCAAACGCGAGCGCGATGACCGGGAACGCCTCGACCAGAGCCACGCCAATCAATGCGCTTGCAAAAATGCTTCCGCGCGCCTCAGGCTGTCTGGCAACGCCTTCGACGTACTTGCTCATCACAAGGCCGTCACCTACGCCGGAACCCACCGCGGCCAGGCCCAACAGAAGCGCCACCGCAATATCGAACAATGCCTTTACCATGATTTGATGTCCTCCTTGACGGTACTTACCGTAAGTATATGGTGATGCGATCAGCCCCTGTTGCCAAGCGGCCGGTTACGAGTGGTGCACGCCGCCATGAAAGGACTTTTGGCCAACGTAGAGCGTCATCAGGATCGTGAAGATATACGCCTGAATCGTGCTGACAAAGCCGCTGTACAACAACCAGACCAACAGGAACGGAAACCCGGTTGGCACGACCCCAAAGAGTATGGGCATCGTGAGGATTGCGCCAGCCAATGCTTCACCGGCAAATATGTTGCCAAATAGACGCATGCCGTGCGTCAAAGGGTTTGTGAACTCTTCCATGATCCCCAGGGGATTTTTCACAAAATGCCAGAGGTACTGTTTTGGGCGCCGCAACCCTGTTGCATGGCTCAGAACCCAGACCATCAAAGCCATCCCCAATGTCATGCTCATATTGGCCGTCGGCGAGTCGAACAGCGGAACTTCCCCGTGTGCCATGGCCAGACTCTGCGCCGTGATCCCCAGCCACGGGATCGGCTGCTGCTGATGAATCGCGATTGTGGCTATCAATCCGAGCCAGTTGGACACGAACAGAAAGGCCATCATGGTGAAGGCCAGCGGCAAAATCCACTGTACGACCTGTTCACTGGGCATCGTGTCACGCGCCATGTTCGCGGTAAAATCTATCGCCCATTCAATTAAATTTTGTAACCCGCGCGGGTTGCGCATATCTAGCTTGCGAATGGAGAGTCGAAGGACAATTAGCACCACCAGACCGGCCAGGATCATCATGGCGATTGTAACCAGATTGATGCGGAAAATACTGTTGGAGAACAAATAAGGGAACGCCGGCATCTTATCACCTACTTTCCTTTGAAGATTTCACCTGAAGATTTCACCCGGTTTCGAGCAAACCCATATAGGCCGAAGAATATGAACGCAAATCCAAGCAAATAGCCCACCAGCGCAGTGATCGGATTCACACCTGGCGTTTTGACGGCCACTACCATCACGGCGACGAGCACCACCAGCCTGGTCAGCATACCCATCATGCCAGACGCAAATAACGCCTTGCCCTCCAGGCCGTCCTTCAAGTGCCCCTGTCTCACCATGCTGTAGACAACGTAAGCCCCACCCACTTCGCCGAGCAGGAGCCCGTTCATATCCGCCCTGATCGCGCCGAACACGGCCCAACACACCCCGGTAAGGGCCGCCAGGACCGCGCCGACCACTGCCATACCGCGCACCCGGAGAAGAAAAGACTCCACCTCATTCACGGTTTATCACCCAGCATTCGTTTGATGAGATAGGACACCCCATAGATTCCAACCCCAAGCCCGACCAAGACGCCAATGGCGGTCATCCAGGAACGATGCCAGCTTGCGGCGAGGAGATGGCCAATATAGCCAAAGACCAGCATATTAACCAGAAGTTGGAGTCCGAGCCCAGAGAAAACCGCAACCGCTTTCCATTCACGAAATGATGATCCGGGAGTCTTGCGATGGTCAGTGATTGTCTTCACCACCTCATCGACGAACGCCAATGGCCGGTAATACGCTCCATAGTGAACCTGCCTGAGATCCCGTTTTTGTCTCAGTCAACCGGAACCCCCGCTAATACTACACTAAATGAAAATTCATTGTCAACGAATCTGAGCGAAATCCGAACTGCCGGGGGCTATTTTGAGTGAAATCTTAAAGTTGTCCCGACCTGGCCCGCAAAATGACCTGCATACGTTTGGCGAGGTCCACAGCTGATTGCTATTGTTCATCTTCCACATCAGTGTGCTCAACAACCACGTGGGTATAATCATAACCATGCGTGCAGTGTTCACAATGCACATGCACAACCCGCTCGCCGGCGGGCGCCGAAACGTGATTGATTTTCTCGCAACGCGGACACTCAGAATCGAATTCCCAGTGAACATGATGGGTCAATAGACTTCACCTCCTTACAACTACACGCTTGCAATTACATCTGCTGGCACGCTCAGTAACAGTCTATAATGAACAACGCGACTGGAGCAACCTCAAAACCCCTCTTGCCAA
Source organism: Bacillota bacterium (assembly GCA_021805735.1). Taxonomy (GTDB): domain Bacteria; phylum Bacillota; class Bacilli; order Alicyclobacillales; family SLC66; genus JAKADD01. The sequence goes on along the minus strand of JAJZEE010000001.1, from coordinate 15,628 downwards.
GCTCCAATCTTGCATAGTTCCGGGAGTTGACACATCGGTTACAGACGTTCAATCACCATGGACACGCCTTGCCCGCCGCCGATGCAAAGCGTCGCGAGACCCATTCGGCCGCCCGTTCGAAGCAGCCCGTAGAGCAGCGTGACCAGCACACGGGCTCCAGACGCGCCGATCGGATGCCCGAGAGCGATGGCGCCGCCACTGACGTTCAGTTTTGTTTCGTCAAATCCCAGTTCCTGGGCAACCGCCAGAGACTGGGCCGCAAATGCTTCATTGGCCTCAACCAGATCGATGTCGGCGAGTGACAGTCCGGATTTCTGAAACAGCTTTTGGGTTGCATAAATCGGACCAAGCCCCATCACCGATGGTTCAACGCCCGCTGAGGCATAGGCGACAATGCGGGCGAGCGGTTTGACGCCCAACTGCTGCGCGCGTCTGGCGGACATGACAACCACGGCGGCCGCTCCGTCATTGAGCCCGGACGCGTTGCCGGCCGTAACGACGCCGTCCTTCTTAAAGGCAGGCCGCAGCTTCGACAATGCTTCAAGAGATGTTTCCCTGGGATGTTCGTCGGTGGCAAAGAGCACGGGATCGCTTTTTTTCTGCGCAATGGAGACAGGAACGATCTCCTGCGCAAAATGGCCCGCCGCAATCGCTGCCCGAGCACGCTCCTGCGAACGCAGCGCAAACGAATCCTGCGCTTCTCGAGACAGCGAGTAGCGTTCAGCGACGTTTTCCGCCGTGACCCCCATGTGGCAGTGGTCGAATGCGCACCACAGCCCATCCCTGATCATGCTGTCCACGACGGTCTGATCCCCCATGCGAAACCCGGTCCGCGCGCCTTCGAGCAGGTACGGCGCACGGCTCATATTCTCCATGCCGCCGGCAACCACAACCTCCTCATCGCCTGCCCGAATCGCTTGGGCAGCGAGAGCGATGGTCTTCAGACCGGATCCGCACACTTTGTTGACGGTGAACGCCGGAAGTTCCGGCGCCAACCCCGCGTGCAGCGCGGCTTGTCGGGCTGGATTCTGCCCGAGACCAGCCTGGAGTACATTGCCCATAATGACCTCGTCCACGGAGGATCCGTCAATTCCCGCTCGTGTAAGCGCTTCCCTGATGACCAAGGAACCAAGGTCCGGACCCGGTATCCCCGCCAGGCTGCCGCCAAAGGCGCCAATGGCTGTTCGAGTGGCTGAGACGATGACCGCTTCCTCCATAACCATTCCCCCTCAAAAAAGCATGCGGATATGTTGCGGTGAACCCTCACGATCGGCAGTTGCCCAAAGTCAGCGAACGGTACGGCGGTTGCCGAACTCTCTACAGTTCCATCTTCGGACGCGGCACAAAGGAATCCGGCGCCGACCCCCGACCAAAGAAGTGACGGAGAGCCTGCACGATGCGGTCCGAAGCGAAACCGTCCCCATAAGGACTCGCCGCCACTGACATTCTGCGATAAGAGTCAGAGTTCCGAAGAAGGTCGTCCGCTGTGCGTACAATCTCATCCTTATCGGTGCCCACCAGTTTCAGAGTGCCTGCGTCGACGCCTTCAGGCCGTTCGGTGGTATCCCGCAACACAAGACAGGGAACCCCGAGAAACGGCGCTTCTTCCTGGACGCCTCCCGAGTCGGTCAGTATCAGATGCGCCCTGGCCATAAAATTGTGCGCGTCAAGAACATCGAGCGGCTCAATCAAGGCGATGCGCTTGTGATCGCCAAGGATACGCTGCGCCGGTTCCCGGACTGCGGGATTGAGATGCATGGGGTAAACCACGAACAGATCGGAGTGCGTCTCGACCAATTCACGCACGGCGGAAAATATCTGTTCCAGCTTATAACCGATGTTTTCGCGGCGATGGGCCGTCATGTAAATGAGCCGTCGCGACGGGTCGACACGCTCGAGCACGGGATGGTGATAATCCGACTTCACGGTGGTCCGCATCGCGTCGATCGCCGTGTTCCCAGTCACGTAAATCGCGTGGTGAGGCTTCCCTTCGCGCAACAGATTATCAGCCGCCACCTGAGTGGGAGCGAAATGCAGATCGGCGAGAACGCCTGTCAACTGACGATTCATCTCTTCCGGATAGGGAGAATACTTTTCCCATGTCCGCAAGCCGGCCTCCACATGTCCGATGGTGATCTGCTGATAAAAGGCAGCCAGACTGGCAACGAACGTCGTGGTCGTATCACCGTGCACGAGAACAACGTCCGGTTTGACCTCTTCAAGGACACTCTCGAGCAGTTGCAGCGCCTTGGTTGAGATCAGCGTCAGCGTTTGCCTCGCCTCCATGATGTTCAGGTCGAAGTCGGGCGCGATGTCAAACGTCGACAACACTTGATCCAGTTGCTCTCGATGTTGGGCGGTGACGCATACAGTGGTCTCAAACTCTTGCGCCGCCCGAAGCGCCCTGACGAGTGGCGCCATCTTTACAGCTTCAGGACGCGTCCCGAATATTGTCATCACGCGAATGCGCGGCATCGCTTCACCCCTTGCCATCACAGAGTTCCAAATATGCGATCGCCCGCGTCCCCAAGACCAGGCACAATATATCCATGACTGTTCAACCCCTCGTCAACCGCGATCGCATACAGTTCAACATCGGGGTGCAACTCGTCGAGTTTGGCGATTCCCTCCGGCGCGGCGAGAATTGCGGTCACCTTGATTCGCTTCGCCCCTCTGGCCTTCAGAACAGCGAGAGCGGCCGCCGCAGATCCTCCGGTCGCAAGCATGGGGTCAAGGACGATCACGACGCCTTCGTTCAACTCAGGCGGTGTATTGGCGTAATACTCAACCGGGGACAGCGTCTGTGGATCGCGGTACATGCCGAGATGACCGACGCGAGCCTCAGGCACCCACTGCAACATCCCATCGACCATGCCAAGGCCCGCCCGCAAAATGGGAACCAGAATAACCGGCTCGGCTATGCGGGTAACCCTGGCCTGCGCCACCGGCGTCTGCACTATGTACTCGACGCTGGGCATGTCACTGGTGGCTTCGATAGCGAGTAAAATGGCCAACTCTCGTACAAGCCGCCTAAACTCGGACACGTCCGTGGATCGATCGCGCAAACGGCCGATCTTTTCAAGAGCCACGGGATGCGACACGCAGCGAATAGGTCTCAAATACAACTCTCCTTACCTTCCCTGTGACACTCGGAATCATTATAGCAAACGAGCCCCTCAATAAGCTACACTGGAACTACACTCGGTCGAGTTGCTCTCTTTTCGGACCAAGACGGTATAGAATGGCGACAGAGTGTTAAAATTGACTAGTTATAACGCTTTTTAATGTCATTCTAACCTTTGTGACCTACAATAGCAGAGGATGTCCGCGCACATTCGTCTGTTGACAAGGAGGATGTTCCGTGCCAAAACTGAGGCGAATGCTGATTTTATCGGCCTCGTACGGCGAGGGCCACCAGCAGGCCGCGCTTGCAGTTCGCGATGCGCTAATGGAAGAGAATCCTGATCTGGAAATGCAAATTATTGACTACCTGGACATGGTGCACCCAATGCTCAATTCCGTGGCACGTTACTGCTATATGAAGAGCGTCCGCTTTGCTCCGTCCCTGTATGGCCTGTTCTACAAGGGAACAAGCCGCATCGCGCCGTCATCATTGATCCAGCGCCGCCTGAACCATTTGGGATACGAAGATCTTGCCGATTATCTGAAAGCTTACAAGCCTGACGTAATACTCTCGACTTTCCCAACCCCGGCGGGCGTGGTGTCCCTGCTTAAGGAACGGGGTCTGATCAACATACCCGCGGCGACAGTGATCACTGACCATGCCATCCACAGCCAATGGATACACCACTACACTGATCACTACTTCGTTGGTTCCGAACACGTGAAACACGGCCTTATGATTCGCGGAGTTGATGAACACCGCATCTCCGTCACGGGGATACCGATCCGGCCCGCGTTTCTCGCGGCGAAAAACCGCGCTGGGATTCGGGTAAAACTGGGCCTTGAAGATGATTATCCAACCATTCTCGTTATGGGCGGCGCCTATGGCGTGCTTGGTGACATCGTTCAAATTTGCGAAGAACTGTTCCAATCCGACAGACGCGCTCAACTGATCGTCGTTTGCGGACGCAATGAGAAGCTTCGCCAGACTATCGAACAACTGTCCAGAGACGCAAAGAATCCCGTCTGGGTATTCGGGTTTACGCGCGAAGTTCACGAACTGATGGCCGTGTCTGACCTGATTGTTACAAAAGCGGGTGGACTCACAGTAAGCGAAGCGCTGGCCATGGAACTCCCCATGCTCTTGTACCGCCCGATCCCCGGTCAGGAAACACAAAACGCCGCCTTTCTCGTCAAGTCCCGGGTGGCTGTTCTTGCCAGAACCAGAAGACAGGTGATTGGGCATATCGATCGCCTTTTGCGTGATGACGGATCGCGGCTAAGGCGCATGCGCGTCAACACCAACACCATTCGCAAAGTGACAGCCGCGCGGGATATCGCAAGAAAACTGGCGGAGATCGAGAGCGACGCGGCGGCGCGCGAACAGTTCCCGACAGAAAAGCATTTCTACGCAGAGCAGTCATGAAGGCGATTCCCAGGCAGATTCTCAAGCCTCACGTGATGTCGGCCCTGATCACACTCATGCTCGTGGAGTTTGTCCGAGGGGCGCTCATTTTATCGTTGCTCCCAAACATCGGAATCGACGCCTTGGCGCTGACTCCTACGGCGATTGGGCTGGCCATTAGCACGCACTATTTCTTTGACAATATTTTGCGTACGCCCATGGGTTTCCTGGCCGATCACTTTGGACAACGGACAGTGTTGGCGCTCGGACTTTGCATTGCCGCCCTTGGGCTGATCATCATCGCCGGATCTGTGGACGCGCTCACGCTCACGGGCGGCGCGGCTCTGCTTGGCATCGGCGTCTCGCCTTTGTGGCCTGCTGTCATCACAACCGTAACCGCCAACGGAGATGAGAAACAAAAAGCGAGTTCCATGGGATATATCTATATCGCTTGGCTGATCGGCGGCGGATCCGGCCCTGTCCTGGTCAATTTTATTCTGGGATGGTCGTATCGGGCCGCCTTTACATTACTCGTTACGGTTCTTCTCGTCGGGGGGCTGCTCTCTGTGACGACCACTCCCGCGACCCGCTCACCCGCCCATGCAGACAGGCGACTGCCAATGTTTGATCCGCATAGATATTTGCAGGAAATCATCGTACACTTAAAGGAGATTCGCGTGCTGTTTCCGGGTATGTTCGTCCAGACCCTGGCGATCGGCATACTGATCCCGGTACTGACCCCCTATGCCCGAGTGGTGCTTGGAGTGAGCCCCCAGTTGCAGAGTGTCGCCATGCTAACCGTTGGCGGCGCGACGGTCATCCTCCTGCCTGTCATGGGTAAACTGGTCGACCGGGTGGGCGCGAGACCATTTTTGTCTGGTGGATTTTTGCTCACGGCGATCGCGCTCGTGCTGTTCACGTTGCAGACGAGTGTCTGGCCCGCAATCGGATTTATGATCGTGCTGGGCTTCTCGTATGCGATGATACTGCCTTCCTGGAACTCTGTGCTTGATCGGGCGATTGATCGGGAGAAGAGAGGAGCCATGTGGGGCGTGTTCATGACTGTTGAGGGCCTTGGAACGGCCGCGGGACCGTATATTGGCGGTCGTCTATGGCAGACTGTCGGACCTCAGGCTCCGTTTTTGCTGAGTGCCGCCGTGGTGGGTGCTATGGGTCTGGTATATGTGTTCATGCGTATCCCCGGTCTTGGGCGCCGCCTTAAGCCGAGTTCCTAGAAATCCCCACCTCTGCATTAGGGCTGTCTGTCCTGGATTTGCACAATAGTTGCAATCAAGAGCTGCAATGATGAATTGGGGTGTCCGCATTTGTCCTCGTTGTTTATACTCATTGTCACTTTTCTCGTCCTCGCCGTCATCTATGGGCCGGTCGCGGAACTGATCATGGATCTGTTTCAGGTGGGCGGCATTTACAAAGGAGACGATCTGGCCAGAGATATCACTCTAACATTTGATGATGGGCCTAGCCCGCTATACACCCTGCAGTTATTGGATCTGCTTGACAGGCATCAGGCGCGCGCCATATTTTTCGTGGTCGGAAAGCAGGCGGAAAAATATCCGGAACTGATCAGCGCCATTCACGAGCGGGGTCATCTGCTTGGAATCCACACCTACCGTCATGGCAACGCGTGGTTCCAGACGCCCCTGGGCCTTTACCGGGACTTAGTCCGGACAAAGCGCCTTCTCGAAGAGATCACACACACTCCTGCCACGCTGTTTCGTCCACCCTGGGGTCGACTCACCTTGGGCAGCCTGGCCATGGCCCATTACCTCGGACTGGTTCCTGTGTTGTGGACGTTTGCCGCCAAGGACTGGCGGACAGGGGATGGCCGCACGCAGGAGATTGTTAAAAACATTGGCGCTCGTCTGCACAACGGCGCCATCATTCTGATGCACGACAACGGCGGAGCGCAAAACGCGCCTGCCAATACCCTTAAGGCGCTGGAGATTCTCTTGCCGCGCATCCATGAGATCGGTTTTTCCTGCAACGTCGAGCCAGTGTTATACGCGCTGAACGTCTCCGCCTCTCGTCCAACGAGATTGCCTCGTTTGATGCAGCGGCTCATCCTCCCGATCTGGATCCAATGGGAACGGCTGTTTGACCGCATTTATGGCGTCTATCCCCTGTCACGGATGTTTCGCCTTAGCGTAACGCCCTGGCGCTTTGGCGCGCGCCGTGCTGAACTCCCGCCGAACTCATCGCTTCCGAATTCCGAAACTCCCCGTATACTCGCCAGCGAGTACGTGGCTGCAACTTCCAGCGAACGCGCGCGGACCTCCGAGTCAGATTCACGCCCAGACCGCGAAGCCGATCGCGCCGTGGTCAACCCCCGTGATCCGATGGCGGAACTGCATTTCCAAAATCAGGCTCTACTGCAATTGCTGGCGTTGGATTCCCCTGAGAAAATAGCAATCCGTATATTGAAAGAAGTGAGGAACAGCCTGCATCATGTCGCTCTCGCGCTTGTTTACGATGATCGCTTTCGATCGGCCAAGGGGATATTTGGAATGACGCTGATGCATCGAGGGATCGAAAAATTGGGGTTTCACGCGGAAGAGATCGAGCAGAATGCGCTCAATCGCTGGATTGGCCTGCTGCTTGTCTGGCTCATGATCCTGTACCATCCTCAGGGCTACAAACGGCTCAAGACAGGGCTCGGAGAGATGCGGCCGAAACTGGTGTGGATGACTCGCGAAGAACTGCTGACCCGCTACTTTAAAGGCGTTCAGCCTGAAGCGTTGTCAACACTCATGGAACAGGCCCAAAAGGCGCGAATCTAATCATCCATGTTCCTCTTGTCAGGATTTGCATGCTGCGCCCGTCGCGAGTTCGGCGCAGCCGTGTCTGAGCAGGGGCGCAGCATGCAAATCCGGCCGGCAGGGCGGGGCCGATCGAATACACTACAGGTATGTAAATGTATCGTAGAGCGGGTACTTCTGCGTAAGTGTCCGCACCTGTCTCAGCGCCAGATTGATCTTCGCTTGCTCATTGGGGTGTCGAAGAACCATATTTATGACATCCGCGATCTCTCTCATGGCGCCTGTATCCATCCCCCTGGTTGTCACCGCCGCGGTGCCCATGCGTACGCCGCTGGTGACGCCCGGTTTTTGCGGATCGTAAGGAATGGCGTTCTTGTTTGTCGTAATCCCCACTTCATCCAGCAGATGCTCTGCCTGCTTTCCCGTCAATCCCACACTTCTCACGTCAATGAGCAACAGATGATTGTCCGTTCCGCCGGACACCAGCGTAAATCCGGCGTCGGAGAGAGCACTTGCAAGCACTTGGGCGTTGGTTACAATCTCCCTTGCATACTCGACAAATTCTGGCCGCATCGCTTCTCCGAAGGCAACTGCTTTGGCGGCTATGACATGCATGAGCGGCCCGCCCTGCACCCCAGGAAACACCGCCTTGTCAATGGCCTTGGCCAGTTCTTCTTTACAGAGAATCATGCCGCCGCGTGGACCGCGCAAGGTTTTATGTGTGGTTGTCGTAACAACATGCGCGTGAGGCACCGGAGTTGAGTGAACGCCTGTCGCCACCAATCCGGCGATATGCGCCATGTCCACCATCAGGTAGGCTCCCACCTGATCCGCAATGGCGCGCAACCGGGGAAAATCGAATTCTCTCGGATAGGCGCTCGCGCCGGCGACAATCATCTTTGGCCTATATTCCTGGGCCAGTCGCTCGACCTCATCGTATTGGATAAGGTGCGTCGCCTCATCGACGCCATATGGCACGAAGTTGAACAATTGACCAGAAAAATTGACCGGACTGCCGTGCGTCAGATGACCTCCGTGCGCCAAATTCATCCCTAGGACTGTGTCGCCAGGTTTCAAAAGCGCAAGGTACGCAGCCATGTTGGCCTGTGCTCCCGAGTGCGGCTGAACGTTGGCATGCTCCGCTTCACACAGTTTTTTTGCCCGTTCAATCGCAATCGTTTCCACGACGTCGACATGTTCACAACCACCATAATATCGCTTGCCTGGATATCCTTCGGCATACTTGTTGGTCAGGACAGTTCCGAGAGCGTCCAGCACTGCGCGGCTGACGAAATTTTCTGAAGCGATCAACTCTATTTTCGTGTGTTGGCGCACCCGTTCGGCCTCCAGAGCCTCAGCAATGGCCGGATCGATCAAATGTAAGTGGCTCAAACAGAATCCCCCAGTCCTATATCATGATAAAAGGCGCGCTCTCCGCCGATCAACTTTGGTCGTGTGCGGGCGGCCGTCAGGTGCGCAGAGCCTATCTGCTGGATGCGCAGGCGGACAGGAACGGCGACTCGTCGCAAATGCATGCCTATCAGCGTATCCCCGATGTCGACGCCCGCATCGGCCGATATCTGCTCAACCAGCACGGCCTCGCCCAGCGTTCTGTACGCCACTGCGGCAACAGCGCCCCCGGCTTGCGGCATGGGAACGGCTGCGACTTGCTCCAGACGATACTCGCGCAAAGTCCTGCGTTCTGTTACCAAGGCACGGTTCAGATGTTCACAGCACTGAAAGCCGATGTGACACCCAATGTGATCGCGGGCGCGCAGCGCACCTGCTACAACAGCTCTTGCGACAGCGAGTGATCCGCCGGTGCCTATTCGTTGGCCGCGAATCTCACTGGTGCTGGCGCCCACCACCAGGATCTGATCACGTTGCAGGCCTGCTGTTTCGAGCAGTTCCGTCAAAGCGGCATACACCGATTGTTCGATATCCTCATCTGTCATGATCGTGATCCCGCTTTTTCTGCGAGTTCCTGAACGCGACCCTCGACCCTGCTTATTTTCTCCAACCGGCGCTCGTGCCTGCCCCCCATAAAGGAGGTAGTCAACCATATGCGCGCAATCGTTTCCGCCGCATCGGCGTCAATCACGCGGCCACCCATGGTCAGGATGTTGCTGTCGTTATGTTCGCGCGTTACCTGTGCGGAAAATGTGTCATGGACAGTGACGGCCCGGATTCCCGGCACCTTATTGGCGACGATGCACATTCCAAGACCAGTTCCACAAAGCAGGATACCGCGGTCAAATTCGCCGCTCGCCACTCGCATTGCCACGACTTCCGCGTAATCCGGGTAATCGACCGAATCCTCAGTGGCGCAGCCAAAATCCGACCACTCGAAGCCCATGTCCTGAAGTCGTGTGAGCAGTTGACGCTTGAGTTCAAAGCCGCCGTGATCGGATGCTATGGCAATCCGCATATGTTATGCACCTCACTGTCAATTCAAGTGACGCGTGTCCGAATAGGGCGGAGTTCTCGACCCTTTCCGGACAACCTCTATTGTAGTTGACTGGTTAAGCCTTGCCAAGGTTTACGCGCAAGTACTCCAGAAGTCTCCTGCAGGCGGTCTCAATTTGAGCCGCGGTGAGTTCGTACATATCGTCGTCGCCCCCAAAGGGATCTGCGATATCAGAGCCGGGGGAGTGCCGCGTTACATTGTCATTTTCACCGTTTGCGTCGATTGCCAGTGGCGAAAGTGTAGAGACGTACTCCAGAAGCGTGTAAATGCGATCCTTCGCTTCCGGATAGCGCGCGACGAGAGTCTCTTTATGAGCGGCGGACATGGTGAGGATCAGATCAATGTCCGCAATGCGATCCTGAGAGGCGCGCGCCGCCTGATGACGCTCAGCGTCATCAATGCCTCGTCGCGTCAGCGCTGACGCCGCCGCAGGGGTAATCGACGCACCGGGCAGCGCGGCTACGCCTGCGGACGAAACGATAATCTGATCGGACAGATTGTATTCTTTTGCGAGTCGCTCAGTGATGTATTCGGCCATCGGCGACCGGCACGTATTGCCCGTACACACATACAGTATTCGAATCATGGATGATCGCCTGCCGTCACCAAAAAAACTTCACCCCTAACACGGCCAGCACGACGCCCCCGGCCAATTGTCCGTAACGCCCAAGAACCTGATTTACCCTCCGACCGATATAGAGACCCGCGATCGCCAGCGCACCGCTAAGCACGCCAAAAATCAGCGCCGACACGAAAGGATTCACTTCTAGTGTACCCAATGTCAAGCCAACCGACAACGCGTCAACGCTAACCCCCAGGGCAAACACAAATAACTGTGGGAAAGCGGCGGTAATGGGTGGCGCGATCGTTTTTTGACCGCGTTCGATCGCCTCGACAAACATTTTGGAACCCAAAAACATCATCACAATAGCGGCCAGTTTCTGTACGATCGAGCCAAAGTGGAAGAACAGCACATCTCCGATCAGCATACCTGCGAGAGGGAGAACCACGTGCAGGAGACTGATAACTACCGAGAGCCGGGCCACGTCTCTCCACCGGAGTCCCTGCGCACCAAGTCCAAGTCCCAGAGAAAATGCGTCCATCCCGAGGGCTACGCCAATCATCACGATTGTTGCTAACCTGATGACACCATCCGCGTGCACCAGATCCCCACCTTTCGCAACCGCCGAGTACATATGTATGCGAAGGTGGAAACGATCATGAGACAGGCCCCGCTAAGAGACCTGCCGTCTAAATCCGCAAAATCTTCCCTCCTGCAGCCTTGTGCAGCCTGTTGACCAATGCCGCCGACCGTTCCTCATCCTGCGGACCCTGCAGGTAAATGATATCGACTCCGGCGCTGTCACAGGCGCGCAGAGCGTCGTAAAGGCGCGCCGTCATCTCGTCGTCCTCCCCGAGAACATAGGAGAAATCCGCTTGTGAAAATATCTGCTCACGTCTCGGCAGCACGGCCACGCGGCGACCCTGAGCCTGGGCTTCCCGCAGTGCGCTCCCAACGAAGTCCACAAAGGCGGCGTCCTGGCCCATCAGCACCTGAAGATCGGCGCGGGGAGCGTAGTGGCGGTACTTTTGCCCGGGAGATCTGGGCGCCTCGCCGATGCTTGCGTCGGCCCCCGCGCCCATGTCCGCTCCGCCGCCCGCACGGGTGTCCAAACTAAGCCGCAACGCATGGGCATCGTATCTGACCGGAACGCCAAAGGCGCTGAGCGCGCTTGCATCGATCTGCCCAGGCCGCAGAATGACGATCGCATCCCCGACCACCTCAATCACCGTGGACTCGATGCCAATCGCGCAAGAACCGCCATCAATGACTCCGTCGATCTCGCCGCTCAAATCTTCCAACACATGCGCCGCCGTAGTGGGGCTGGGACGCCCGCTTCTATTGGCGGACGGAGCGGCGAGCGGCGCACCCGCTTCCCGGATCAGCCGCAGCGCCAGCGGGTGTCTGGGCATTCTCACCGCCACCGTCGCGAGCCCTGCCGTCAATTCTTTCGGCAGTCCTGTGCGCACGGGCAGCAGGATCGAAAGCGGCCCCGGCCAGAAAGCCTCCATCAGTGTTCGAGAGAGGGGAGGTACCCGTTGGGCCACCACCTCAATCTGCCCCATATCAGCCACGTGGGCAATGAGCGGATTGTCGGCAGGTCTTCGTTTTACGGCAAACACTCTGGCGAGAGCCGATTCATTTAAAACACTGGCGCCCAGGCCATAGACTGTTTCCGTCGGAAAGGCGACCAGTCCGCCCGCGCGAAGAATGGCGGCCGCTTCAACCATGATGTCCTGCGCAGCGAGCGCCCGCTGCACACAGCGAACCCCTTCTCCGGGCATCGGCGCGGTGCTGTCCGTTCTCCATAGAATCGTTTGTTTTTCCAAGTACAGACCCGTTCCCTTCGCGCCCCGCATGATCCGCGGCGCATACCTGCCGACGATCAGATCGCCCGCACCATATGCTGCCACAGTTGCCCAAATTCGGCGCCCACCATCTTTAGCAACTCCTCGCCATAGTCTACCACTGCCAGTCGCAATGCGACGGGAATGCGGCCATGGCCATCGGGATTTTTCACATAAGTGACAGCGAGTGGAGGATAGTCCGGAAACGCCTTCGTTGCCGCCACCGCATCGCCATTGCTCAGCGCCACAAAACACAGGGGTGGAAAGAGCACACACCACCAGTTTTGCCCCGCCCCTTTGCCAAGGGTTATTCTCAGCGCCTGATAGACACCCGCGGGGTACACTTTACTGCCGTACAGCTTCGTGGGAAAGTGCGCGGGTCCGAACGTTGTGACGACGCTGTACGGCATGTCGGCGCGATGAACCATGCCCTCGGCAATGCCCTCGACCCGGGGAACCTCCTGACGCAACACGATCCGCGCCTGATGCAACGATGTGACACTCGCCATGCGATCTCCGATCAACGCGATCACTCGGTCTCGGATCTCGCGCTTCAACTGTTGATCCTGTGGACTGTTGCTGTTTGCAATCACCCGAAAGCGCAGGGCGTCCTGCGGAATCACGGATGGATCGGGTCCAACAAAGGCATGCGCCTGACCGACCCCAGTAACCTGAAACCCATTCAACAATCCAAATACCGCCGCCGCCAGAGCGAGGATCGCAACCCACATCTTCATACTCAAAGCCTCCCAGTCACCGCGCGAATGATCTCTAGGAGGCAGTATGGTCAATCTATGAACTTATTAAACTGAATCGCGTCTATGACTATGTCAACGCCACCCCAATTCCGCCGCCACAACTCTCTCCATGCCGCGTTCATCCACCAGCACAGACACGCGCGGCCGCCCCCCGAGTGCACCCAGCAGATCGCACACAGCGTCAGCCTGGTCCGCGCCCACTTCGAAGATGAGGCTCCCATCCGCGGCAATGCGCGAGGCGGCCTGGCGAATGATGGCGCGGTAAGCGTCCAGCCCATCCGCGCCCGCAAACAGGGCCTGCGGCGGCTCGAAACGCGCCACCTCCGGTTGTAGCCGTTCTCTTTGCCCCTCTGGGATATACGGCGGATTCGACACCACGATATCGATGCTCCCAAGTCTTCCTGCATCGTAGTCCTGGAGGTAGTTTCCCTGTGTAAAACGAACCCGTTCCGTCACGCCGTGGCGTTGCGCATTTTTCTCGGCGACCTCTAGCGCCGCAGCGGAGATATCGACGCCGGTGATCGCCGTTGTGCGATCGCCTTCTTTATCCAACGCTACGGCGACGGCAATCGCTATGGCTCCCGAACCCGTTCCGACATCGACAATATGGACGCTCCGTTTGTCGGCGCGCTTCTGTCGCCGGATCTGGGCCAAGGTCGTGTGAACGGCCAACTCCGTTTCCGGGCGAGGGATCAAAACGCGATCATCCACATAGAAGGTGAGTCCACAAAAATCAGCTTCCTGTGTGATGTATTGCAGCGGTTCTCTGGCGCATCGACGTTGCACCAGACGAACAAAAGCCGACAGATCATCCGACGCCACTTCGTTCCCCATAGCCATCAGCATCTCGTGAGTCTGCGCCCCTGTTGCGTAACGCCAAAGCCAGCGGGCTGTCTGCGCAGGCGTTTCAACCTGCGCATGGGTCAGATCCGCTGCGGCGTGCTGAAGACATGTGCGGAGATTCATGGACTCGTTTCCACCGACTGCAGTTTATCCGCTCGATCGGCTGTGATGAGCGCGTTGATGATCTCATCCAGATCGCCTTGCAGCACGCTGTCCAATCGGTGTAGAGTGAGTCCGATGCGGTGGTCGGTCACTCGGCTTTGGGGGAAATTGTAGGTCCGAATGCGTTCACTGCGATCGCCCGTTCCTACGGCTGATTTGCGTTGCTCGGCATATTCCTGCTGCTGTTCCTGCTGATATTTTTCATATAGACGTGCGCGCAATACGCGCATGGCCTTATCGCGATTCTTCAGTTGCGATTTCTCATCCTGGCAGGATACGACGATTCCGCTCGGCATATGCGTGATGCGTACGGCGGACTGCGTCGTGTTTACGCTCTGTCCTCCAGGACCCGTTGAACAGAAGGTGTCAATTCTCAGATCCTTGTCATTGATCTCCACTTCCACCTCTTCCACTTCAGGCAAGATCGCGACAGTGGCGGTGGAAGTATGGATCCGACCCGCTGATTCAGTCGTTGGCACACGCTGCACCCGGTGTGCGCCGCTTTCGTATTTGAGCATACTGTATGCGCCTTTGCCCTGCACGCTGAACACCGCTTCCTTGAGACCGCCGATGTCCGTTTCGCTCACATCAATCACTTCGAGCTTCCAACCCTTGCGGTCTGCGTAACGACCGTACATGCGAAACAGATCCCCCGCGAAGAGAGCCGCCTCGCCGCCGCCCGCCGCCCCGCGAATCTCTACGATCACGTTCTTGTCGTCATTCTTGTCTTTCGGCAATAACAGGACCATCAGAGCCTGCTCGCTTTGTTCCTTTTGTTCTGCCAGCGTTGCAATCTCTGCCTTGACGAGTTCCCTCATCTCGTCGTCGAGTTTCTCCTGCAACAATTCTTTCGCTTCCTGAAGCTGTTTCGTTACCCGTTTGTATTCCCGATACGCATGCACAGTATCCGAGAGATCAGCTTGTTCCTTCGCATAGGTGCGAAGTCTGTCAACATCACTGTGTACATTGGGATCGGAAAGCAGTGTATCAAGTTCGTCATATCGTTCCTCAACCGCCTGCAGGCGATCAAACACCATCATCAACCCCTATGATTTGAGAACGTTCCCTCATTTTAATATATCCCACATAAGAAAAGTGCGTCAAAGCACACACAGAAAAAACGGCACCGCAATCTTGTGCAGTACCGGAAACGCTAGCTATTCGCTGTATCGCAATGAATCCATAACCAATCTGCGGCTGTGGCCTACATGCCATATTTTTTCTTGAATCGATCAACACGACCGCCAGCGTCCACAAACTTCTGTTTGCCAGTGAAAAATGGATGGCACTTTGAACACACTTCGACGCGCAGATTTGTCTTGACGGAACCTGTTTCAAACTGCTCACCGCAGGCACAGGTCACCATAACTTTTTTATATTCGGGATGAATCGCTTTCCTCACTGCATTTCACCTCCTGCTGACAAAAAACATCATACGCCATACAATACCACGGACAGAGTCAATTCACAACCCCATGTGTCACCGTGTTCACTGGCGATTTGCGATGTCTCTGCTGTGGTCGCCGTCGTGTGCTGGATCCAGTTCAGGTTCGTTGATTAGTGCTTCCACACTCAATGGGAAATATCCAAAAAGTGTATTGCTGAGTCAATTATGAGTGTCTATAATGAAGGTGACTCAAGAATAACAGGGGGTTGTTGATAACATGAAAAGAAAATACATGGC
>JAJZEE010000083.1 GCA_021805735.1 Bacillota bacterium | reverse complement strand
TTCCGATCTGGCGCTATCTTGAAGCCGATGCGCACACGCAGGCGGTCAAACAGAGCTATGAAAGAGCTCTTGACCATTACTGCGGAAAAATCCGCGCAGTCGACATTTTTGCGTCCTACCGGATGCTGGTCACGACGAAAAAGAGTATCATCTGGCTGATTAAGCGATCAGGCAACGCCGACTGGCTTGGAGACGCTGACAACGTGGCATCCTGCCTGAAGCATACGCTGGCGGATCACACATTTGAATGGGAGGATATCGCGGGCCTCTTCTACCTGACGTACCGCCTGCACGGCTTGGACAAGCGACGGCCCTTCAGCCACATCATCGTCGATGAAGCGCAGGACCTTGGACCATTTCAAATCTACTTGCTGCGCCTCCTTTGCAACCAGGACTCGATCAGCGTGTTTGGCGATCTCTCACAATCGATTTACGCCTTTAAAGGACTCGGGGACTGGCGCGCCATACCGGCGGATCTGTTTGCCAGGCCTCCCCAACTGGAAACTCTGCCTCGCAGTTACCGCTCAACCATTGAGATCATGTCGCTCGCAAACGCGGTGCTCGCACATTGGAACAATCCGGACAAAGTGCTTGCGGAACCCGTGCTCCGTCATGGAGAAACGCCAAAGCGCGTGTGCGCTTCCGATGAGCGCGCGGCCATCGCGCAACTCGCAAACGAGGTGGACACGTTGCAACAGGCGGGCATGAACAATATCGCGATTATCGACAAATCACTCTCCCGTTGCAAAATACTGGGTGACTTGCTGACGCGCCGGGGACAGCGGGTAAAGGTTATCACAGATAAGGAAACACGCTATGAAGGCGGCGTCAGTGTCGTCTCTGTCTACTTTGCCAAAGGCATGGAATTTGACGCAGTCATCATCATCAACCCTACGGAACACAAATTCGACAGTCAAAATGCCATCGACATCAAGCTTCTGTATGTCGCCATGACCAGAGCTCTGCATCGACTCTGCATCTATCACTGGGATCCGCTTACCTCCCTCATTCCTTCCCAATCTGCCTACCTGCACACGCCTTCCATAGGCTAGATCCCGTGGTCTGCGCTTCGTTGCATATTACACTGAAATTACACTTTTATTGCATTTATATTTCATTACGGCTGTGCTATAACCGAGAGGCAGATTGCTCAACAAGGAGGCGAGTGCATGGCACACTTTAGGGATTTTTTTACTGCATCAGCCGCGCTCGCTGTCACGGCTTCGCTGCTGTCGGTTCCTGCTTTCGCCGCGACTGGGATCTCCTCGCCGCAGCGAACAGCAGGGCAAGTGAAGAAGGCGGCCCGAACAGACGGGCGCGCCGTAAACGTGATCATCTTTGGTTCTTCGGTCGCCGATGGATGGGTCGATCCCACAGGCGGCGGCTATATCCGTCGAGCGTTCGTCAACTACCAAAACGCTTCCGCGATTCCGTACAACGTAATCAGCGATGCTGTTCCCGGCGCTCCGATTACGCAAGAAGAAGGGATGTACCAACAATGGATCGACACCCAGCACCCTCAGGTGCTGGTGATCTCCTGGGGCACGCTCGATGACGCCCATGCCAAGACGCCCTTCAGCGTCTTTGACAGCCAGGTCCGACAACAGATCGCGATGGGTCTGGCGGCCCATGCCGTTGTGCTTGTTGTGACTCCGCCCGTGACCAAAGCGTCTTACACGACGTACCAGGTCCAGGAACCTGAGTATCTGGCCCACGAGTTGGCCGTCGCCGAGAGTTTCCACAGCCCAAATGTGTACGTGTTTAATGTCTTTGACCAGATGAAACAGTATCTTGACGCCCACAATCAAACTTATCTGCCGTACATGGCGAACAGCTGGCATCCCAACAGACAGGGACACAAATTGGCGGGCAAACTGCTGTTTCAGGATATGCTGGTGCAGTTCGGCTTGTCCGGCATCCCCTTTGTCACACCAGCCGCGACGGCAAGCAACTCAAGTCATGGACAGTAACTCAGTCAAACTGCCTTTGCCAACGCTCAGTTTACGCGATACGATGCACACAACATCCCATAATATGTAGGCACCTGGTACGACACCAACCGCCCACGCAACGGAACCGTTTCGTGGATGCCGAGCAATATGGCCATCTGCCACAGGCTGTCTGGTTTTGCCGCTTCCACAAATTCGGAATCAAAATGCAGAAGTTGCTCCAGATGATCGTTGCGCACAATGTCACACATCTGCTCGTCGTACGACCGGGACGAGGCGTCGAAGCCATAGGGACCATCGGCGGCGTGCGCGTGCCCCTGATCCGCGCTTGCCACAAATGCGATTCGCTTCCCACTGTGCCCAGCCACTCTGGCGATGACGCGGCCAAGCTCAACGAGCGGCCCCAGGCCGTATTCCCGAGTCGGGGTTATGATCACCACGTTCGGTTGTGGCTTGCCTCTTGCGCCCAGAAACCACATGGGGATAAACGAGCCCCAATCGAGCGGTAGTACCGAAGCGTCGCCCGAAGTTGCGCCGAACGTCACCCCCCGGACGGGAATTTGCGCTTCCTTCGCAGCATGCAGAAGCTGCAGCGCCAATTCCCGGTCATGCGGCAGCTCCAGATCCACATGCACGCCGTATTTGCCCAGACGCCCTGCGGCAAAGGAGGTCGTCGCGATGGCGACGGCCCCTTCAACGCGGAATCCATGCGGAGTCGCCAAAACAATCGTGTCAGGTGAACAGGCGGCCATTTCCCGGCCAAGCTCTATCATGCCTGCGCGCGTGGGGTCGAAGCGCTGACGATCCTTTCCTGCGACTTCGGGAATGATTTCAAATCCATGCGGCGCGACACAAGCATAGACGATGCCAGCCACAGTCACCCACTCCTCTCGAAAATTACGCTTGATCCCGCTTTTGCCGACCGGCCACGGCAGCAACCCGTTTCGTCTGGTGTATGGCAGCAGCGACAATCGTCGTTTCTGACGCCAGTTCCGCTATCCGGCGGATCCTTGCTGCTGTGCGGAACTCTGCAATAGCGTAACAAAGGTATATAACTAACTTTTCGTACGCATGTTATCTCAGATAACTTACTTTTGTCGAACGTCTGTGATACAATTTGCTTCGGAGGTTATGGATATGGACAATGATCATCTGTGCCCAAAATTTGAATCTGCGTTCGCTCTGCTCGGGAAACGTTGGACCGGGCTTATCATTCGTGTCCTGATGGACGGACCGAAGCGCTTCAAAGACATTTCTGACATGATTCCCAACATGAGCGACCGCATGCTCGCCGAACGCTTTAAGGAGTTGGAGTTGACGGGGCTTATCATGCGTCACGTCTATCCGGAGACCCCTGTACGGATCGAGTACACGTTGACCGAAAAGGGAAAGGCCCTTGGCCCTGTGATGAATCAGGTTCAGGAGTGGGCCGACATTTGGATGCAATGAATGAGCGCGAAAAGTCAAAACACACTTCCACTTCCCGCCCGGAGACGAGCGTCATTTGAGACTGTCGGGCGACCTCCTGCAACTCGTCAATCGCTCAAAAGCAAACGCCAATCGGATGAGCGCAGGTTCAGTATACGCACCGCCCGTGAATGTGACGCCAAATGGTTCGCCTGCCGGAGTGTAGCCCCCAGGCACACAGATGGATGGATATCCTGCCTTGGCGGGCAGCGCAGCGCCGAAGTTGCCGGGGAACAACAGTGCGTCAAGATGGTGCTCCGCCAGCACGTAATCGATGCCCCGTTCCCGGGAGCGCCGCAAATCATCCAGTCTGGTCTTGATATAAGCGGCTTCCGTAAGAGTTCCGCTCACCTGCGCAGAGCGTTCAAACAGCGCCTGTCCGTGACGCAGCGCGACATCGGCGTGTTCCTCATTGTACGCAATCAGTTCTGCCAGGGTATGCACAGGAACACGGGGAGCAAGCCTGCGCAGATACGCGTTTAGAGCCGCCTTAAACTCGTAGGTGAGCACCTCGTACCCGCCGCCGTTTTCCTCTGGAAGTGAAACGGGGTCCACGATCACAGCCCCAGCCTCTGCCATCACTGTCATCGCCTGCTCAAAAATGGCCATTTGGTCAGGCCCCAGCCTCTTATAATGCAGCGGTCGCAGCACACCCAGCCTGGCTCCGTTGAGTCCGTCTGGATCAAGGAACTGTCGATAGTTGCGGCAGGCGCCTCGCACACTTGTCCGAGTGACGGGATCGCGTTCGTCCACACCCGTGAGGACCCCCAGGAGAATCGCGGCGTCAGCAACAGACTTCGCCATCGGCCCCGCCGTGTCCTGACTATGCGAGATCGGAATGATCCCGTAGCGACTGATCAGTCCGACAGTCGGTTTAATCCCTACGATCGAATTGGCGGACGCCGGACTCAGTATGGATCCTGACGTTTCGGTGCCAATGGCGGCGGCCGCAAAACTGGAGGCAACGGCTGCTCCAGATCCGGAACTTGAACCGCCAACATCGAATTGACCGGGCCCGTAAGGATTCAACACCTGCCCCCCGCGTGAACTGTACCCGTTTGGCATGTCTTCGGCGATAAAGTTCGCCCATTCCGTCATGTTGGTTTTGCCCAGCAATACGGCTCCCGCCTCGCGCAGACGCGCCGCCACAGCGCTGTCCTCTGGCGCGTACGATTCCGCCAGCGCGATAGACCCGGCGCTGGTATGCATGTTGTCTCCCGTGTCGATATTGTCCTTTAGCAAAATGGGTATGCCGTGCAACGGTCCTCGCGTTCCTTTAATACTGCGCTCCACGTCGAGCGCGTCAGCAATCGCAAGAGCGTCCGGATTCAGTTCCAGCACCGAATTGATGGCCGCGCCCCCGTGGTCATGCGTTGCGATGCGGTCCATATAATGTAAAACAAGCTTGCGCGACGTGAGCGTTCCGCATTCCATGAACCCCTGCAGTTCCGCAATTGACGCTTCATCGATATTGCCGGGCGCGCCTTCAACCTCATCTCGCCGCATGCAACGGACACCCCGTTTCCCTTAGACTCTCGCCTTCAAGCGCATTATCGCACAACCGCCCCGCCATTGGCGAGTGTTCCGCCGCTGTTGCTGCGCCAGACACCTTGAGTTCGTTCCCCTTTTCAGGCAACCTCTTACATGTTACCATAGAGTGCATCCACGCCAAGACAGGCAGGCTGAGGTGATACCCCCATGAAGAACCCCGAAAACACGCGCGTCGTTGTTGGCATGTCCGGCGGCGTTGATTCTTCTGTGGCCGCGCTGCTGCTTAAGCGGCAGGGATATGACGTGGTCGGCGTGTTCATGAAAAACTGGGACGATACGGATGAATCGGGCGTGTGCACGGCGACCGAAGACTATGAGGACGTGCGGCGGGTCAGCGCCCGCATTGGCATCCCCTGCTACAGTGTCAATTTTGAACGGGAATACAGGGATCGTGTGTTTCGCTACTTTCTCGATGAGTATGACCGGGGCCGCACCCCCAACCCGGACGTTCTTTGCAACAGGGAAATCAAATTCAAAGAACTGCTTCTGCGCGCTCTTGCCATCGGAGCAGACTATCTGGCAACCGGGCACTACGCAAGAGTGCAGACAAAAAACGGCGCGACGTCATTGCTGCGCGCCGCAGACCGGACCAAAGATCAAACGTATTTTTTGCATACGCTTGATCAGGACTCACTGTCGCGCGCCATGTTTCCACTCGGTGAATTGCAAAAGAGCGAAGTGCGCGTCATGGCGAAGGAAGCTGGCCTGGTCACCGCGACCAAGAAAGACAGTACGGGCATCTGTTTTATCGGCGAACGCAACTTTAGGCAGTTCTTGAGTGAATACCTGCCCGGACGGCCTGGTGACATGTACACACTGCAAGGCGCCTACAAAGGTCCACATGACGGTCTCATGTATTACACGATCGGACAGCGCCACGGACTTGGCATTGGCGGTTCAGGATCGGGCGAACCCTGGTTTGTGGTAGGCAAGGATGTGGCTCACAACATCCTCTTTGTGGAACAGGGCGCCGACAATGTCCACCTGTATTCCGTCGCTCTCACTGGCAGCGAGTTGCACTGGGTCGCGGGCCGCCCGCCGGCAACAGGGGAATTCCGTTGCACGGCAAAGTTTCGGTATCGACAACCGGATCAGCAGGTTACGGTCTCCGTGCAACCCGACGCCCGCTGCACAGTCGCGTTCGCTGACCCTCAGCGCGCCATCACTCCTGGACAGGCAGTCGTTTTTTACGATGGCGCAACCTGTCTGGGCGGCGCTGTGATCGATGAGGCTGTACCCCTTGCAGGAAACGCCTCGATGGATGGCGGCCGGTCATCTGACAGCGTTGCCCCTGCTGTGGACAGGCAACCGTCAACTCCGCTCCCATGAAATGTTCATATCTGAACAAATGCTTGATTGTCACCCCGTGGTCAGAGTGCCGTATAGTGGAGATAGTGCGCGCTGGACAAGTTGCGCGATCATCCTGTGTGAATAAGGGCGACTGATGCATGAAGAGACAGTTTCGAGCCAGGATCTTGCAAATGGGATTCGTGTGTCTGTCCATGATCGTTCTTGGACGGATCTGGTACGTACAGCGAGTGGACGTGTTTTTGCATACACGAGCTAAAAATCAATGGACCGCCACGACACAGATCGATCCGATGCGGGGAGCCATTTATGACTCCACTGGCGGAATCCTGGCATTCGACACCCCGGCTTATGACATGGACATCAATCTGCAAGGCATTGCCAGCCACGGTCCCGCCACCGTACAGACCCTGGCCGCCGGTCTGAGTCAGATCGTTCACACCACGCCGGCTGTCATGCTGTCTGAACTGCATCGTCCAGGCGTTGTCTGGCTGCGCATGTACCCCTACCTGGTTCAGGTTCCGCTCGCGGCCAAGCAGCGCATTCTGGCGCTCTTTGCAAAACTGGGCCTGCAAAATGACGTCAGTCCGTACAAAACATATCGTCGCGTATATCCCGACGGCCGTTTTGCATCGCAGGTCATCGGATTTACGGACAACTTCGGACACGGCGCCGCAGGAGTTGAGTACGAGTACAACAAGTACCTGTCCGGGGTTCCCGGCTATGAGACATATACTCCGGACAATCTAGGTGATCCGATCCCCTTTCGACCGATCATCAGGAAGCCGGTGCAAAATGGCGACAGTCTGTATCTTACGCTCAATTCCGTGATCCAGCACTATGCAGAGCACGCTCTCGCCGTCATCAAACAGCGGTTTCGACCCGCTCACGCGGCAATCATAGTGGCCAATCCAATGACCGGCGCCATCCTCGCCATGGCGACGTTGCCCAACTATAACCCCAATTACTTCTGGCGGTATCCCTCGTCGACACTGGACACCAACTGGGCCATCTCGGATCCCTTTGAACCGGGCAGCACGTTTAAGCCGGTCACTCTCACAGGCGCGCTCAGCACTCACTCGATCCGCCTGAATCAAACGTACATGTCAGGCGTTGACTATGTAAATGGAGTGCCGATTCGCGACTGGAACGTGTACGGGTGGGGGCGACTGACCTACCTGCAGGCTTTTGTGTACTCCAGCAACGTTGGCTTCATCCATATTGGACAAGCGGAAGGCGTCAAAAACTTTTATCACTATTTCCAGTTGTTCGGACTGAACAAGCCCACAGGCATTGACCTGCCGGGGGAAGCCAGCTCCATTATTTTCCCGGCGAAAAATTTGAATCCTGTCGACTTCGCCACCATGACATTCGGTCAGGGTCTGGCCGTCACCCCTATTCAACAAATTGCTGCGATTGGGGCCATCGCAAACGGCGGCCATCTGCTGACGCCCTATGTCGTGCAAAAAATCGTGGCGCCAAACGGGCAGGTCTTGATGAATCACAAACCACACATTGTCAGGCGCGTCGCCTCGCCCGCCATCATGCGTGAAGTAACGAACGCCATGGTGCAGGTGGTCAATAATGATCCCCAGGGAAACACCGGCGTAATCCCCGGTTACAACATTGCCGGAAAAACCGGCACAGCGGAGATTCCCAAGCCCAGCGGAGGTTACTACAAGAATTTATACAATCTCTCCTTTATCGGCTTCGGTCCAGCCCATCACCCGGCGCTCGAGATTATGGTCACGGTCAATGAGGCGCACAACACCGCACAGTGGGGCGACTGGGTGGCAACTCCTGCCGCAAAATACGTGCTGCAAAAATCTCTCGCCTATCTGCGCATACCGCCGCACACCTCTGCAGCGCCGTCACTGCAAGGCGTTACGCTGACTTCCTACGTTCGGGTGCCCAATGTGGAAGGAATGACGTCTCTCGCGGCTTCCACGGCGCTCTCTCAACTCGGCCTCTCGACAAACACAGTGGGCGGACCCGGCAAGGTCGCCGCCGAGTGGCCCCGACCCGGCACATCGGTTGCCAAAGGAGACCAGATCGCGCTCGTCTCGCGCCCGCAACTGTCCGGGCAGCGCGGACAGATCCGCATGCCAAATCTGTTGGGAATGGTAATGACAGAAGCGATGCGCATATGCGCCTCTCTCGGTCTCCAGCTCGTTCCGAGAGGAGTGGGCTACGCCCACGGACAGAGTGTCAAACCTGGGCAACTGGTGTCACTGGGAACGCCTGTCACGGTTACATTCACGCCAACTCCCTGATTGGATGAACACTCAGGCGCGACAGATGATACTCGCGAGGGCGTGACACGCTTGAATTTGAATCCCGTTCATTGCCATCTCCTCAAAAGCGTCGGCATGCGCTACAATACGTTCGAACGCCAGTGCGGGGTAGACCCGCCGTAGGAGTGAGTTGCTTTGAACAAGACTGCGACAACATGCCCGCAATGCCACAGCAGTGTGCCGTTCAACCAGGGCTATGCGAGTTGGTGCGAGTGCGGATGGAACGTCGGTATACCCGCACAGTGGACGGATGACAAGACCATGACCCGTCGGTATGAGCGGATGCAACGCCTTTACCAGGCATTCGCAGACGCTTGGACGGCTGGACAGGCCCTTGTGAAACCCATGGCGGCTGTCATCACCGCTCTTCTCACTCTGTTTGTGACGATCGGCCTGGCCGCGTACGTCGCGTTAATGATATACCTGTTTGAAGATCCGTTTTTCATTGGCAGAGGCTTGGCGATCATTCTATTGATTGGGCTGTACCTCCCGATCGCGCCCCTTGTCTCGTTTGCTAAACAGCCCTATAGTGTCACCCGCAAGCAGGCGCAGCGGACATTCGAACAGATGGACCGCATCTGTTCAGTTCTTCGCGTCAGAAAGGTGAGCGAAATCCAGATCTCCGAATCTCTGTCGGGGATTCGTCTGGTACAGCCGCTATGGCGGCGAAAGCGAATTCTGGTCTGTGGCCTGGCCACCCTGGCCGCCCAAGATCCAGCGTCCTTCACAGCAGGAATCGTCCGGGAACTGCTGATCGCCAAAAGGAATCGACAGTCGTCGATCGACATCGCGAAGTGGGCGCGTGACCTGCTGCAGACCGCTTACGACGTGATCGTCGGGAGCGGGGCTCTCCCTTCCAGCGAATCATCGGGAAGCGTTGATCGCGCCCAATATTCCCGCAGCTTGAGAATGATGAGACGACAGTCCATGATCCGGATGTTGCGAGTCTTCACATTTCCCATCGCCGTCATACCGCAGAGTATGCATTACCTTCTCAATCGCAGCTTGCAGGTACTCGAACACGGGGTTGTCTACAGAGCGAATCGCAGTACAGCCAAACTCACTGGGCCAAAACCGCTTGAACAATATCTGACGACACTGAGTTTGGCCGAATCCCTGCAATTTGCCCAGGAACGCCTGAGCGAGACGGCGTCCCCGCAGGACCGCCTGCGGGCCATGGCCGACAAAATGCGGACGCTGCCGCAACGGGAACGGGAGCGCCAGTTGCGTACACAGCCCGAAGACGAGCTGCGTCGACCGCTGCTCAACTGGCAATATGACTTGCTCCGCCGCTGCGTTCAGATCGATGAGACGCCCAGTTCCATGACCGCTTCCATCCCTTCGGTGAGTATGTCGGATTGGTCTGCCGTCAGCCGCGAACTGGAAGCCAGCATGGCATGACGCTCATCAAATGGACATCTTGTTCCGGAGAAACGCGGGCAGTTCTGCCATTGGCAATCGCACCTGTTCCATAGTATCGCGATCGCGGACGGTGACCGCGCCGTCTTCTTCCGACTGAAAATCGTAGGTCACACAGTACGGCGTGCCGATCTCGTCATGCCTTCGATAGCGTTTGCCAATGGATCCGGATTCATCATAGTCGCAGGCGAATTCGCGTCTGAGTTTTGTATACAGCTTCTGCGCGCCTTCACCAAGTTTCTTTGAAAGTGGAAACACCGCCGTCGCGTACGGCGCTATCGCGGGGTGAAAATGCATGACAGCGCGGGTGTCTCCATCATCAAGCTGCTGTTCTTCATACGCATCGGCCAATACAGCCAGCGTCAGCCGATCCGCGCCAATGGACGGCTCTATGCAGTAGGGAATATACGGATCTTTCCCCTCTTCCGAGACCGCCATGTCCATCCGCGCGTGTTCCGCATGCCTCTTTAGGTCGTAGTCCGTTCGATTGGCTACCCCGAGCAGTTCCCCCCAGCCAAACGGAAAGCGGTATTCGATGTCGGTTGTCGCTTTGCTGTAATGTGACAGCTGTTCTTTCTCGTGATCACGCAAACGCAGATGTTCTGGACGTATGCCAAGGGACTTGACCCATTCGTCGCAAAATGCGCGCCAATGAGAAAACCAGTGTTCATCCGTACCCGGTTCACAGAAAAACTCCAATTCCATCTGCTCAAACTCCCGCGTTCGGAACGTAAAATTACCGGGCGTGATTTCATTGCGAAAACTCTTGCCGATCTGTCCGATACCAAATGGAATCTTCTTTCTCATTGTCCGCTGCACATTTTTAAAGTTCACAAAGATGCCCTGAGCCGTTTCGGGTCGCAAAAATACTTCATTCGCCGCATCCTCGGTAACCCCCGTGAACGTGCGAAACATCATATTAAACTGACGGATTGGCGTAAAATCAGTACTGGCGCATTCGGGACACTGGATTTCGTACTGCCGGATGAGTTCCTCCATGGCGCCAAAGGATAGACCGTCCACGATGCGTTCTTCACCGCGCGCAAGCAGCGCCTCTTCGATGAGCTTGTCCGCCCTGTGCCGCGCCTTACACCCGCGACAGTCGATCATGGGATCGTTGAAATTGCCCACATGACCCGACGCAACCCATACTTCGCGATTCATCAGAATCGCGGCGTCGAGCCCCACGTTGTAGGGTGATTCTTCAATAAATCGTTTCCACCACGCGCGTTTGATGTTATTTTTCAGTTGTACGCCCAGCGGTCCATAATCCCATGAATTCGCAAGCCCTCCATAAATCTCTGAACCCGCGAAAATGAATCCCCGGTGTTTGGCCAGAGCGACCAACTGTTCCATAGTAACTGACCTGGTCAATAGTAAACCCCATTTCTTATGACATGTAACAGGCGGAATCCCCTGCCCGGCGAGCGGGTCGTTCTTGCCAAGAACCGCATTGTTCATTATAATACGCATAATTATAATAAATAGAAAGCGCCCGCCGCAGCTAGAAGTCTTTCATCCAGGCAAGGATTGAGGACTTTTTGTTTAGGCCCGCATGAGCAGAGAGAATTGTACGAGAGAGACAACCCACAGGGAGTGGAGACATGAATCGCATATGGTTGTATGACACAACGCTTCGGGATGGAGCCCAGTCTGAACACGTGGCGTTTACAGTAGCGGATAAACTCGAAATCGTCGGACTCCTGGATTCCCTGGGCGTCGATTACATAGAGGGTGGATGGCCGGGTTCCAACGCGAAGGATCTGGCCTTTTTCTATGAGCTGAGTCGCATGCCGCTGCAGCACAGCCGTGTTGTGGCATTCACCAGCACGCGGAAAAAGGGTCAGCGCATCGAAGAAGACGGGCACATGAACATGGTGCTTGGCACAGGCATGAGATATTGCGCAGTTGTCGGGAAGACATGGGACTTTCATGTGCTGAAAGCCCTGCGCACCGAACTCGACGAAAATCTGAGGATGATCGCCGACACGGTGTCATTTCTGAAGAAGCATGAAATTGAAGTGATCTTTGACGCGGAGCATTTTTTCGACGCGTACAAGCATAACCCCCAATACGCCATCCAGTCGTTGGCGGCCGCCCGAGACGCGGGGGCAGATTGGCTGGTGCTTTGCGACACCAACGGCGGCGCGCTCCCGCATGAAGTGCAGACCATCGTCGCGGATGTGCGCGCGGCCGGATTTTCACCGCTTGGCATCCACACCCATAACGACGGCGGGCTGGCGGTCGCCAACGCGCTCGCCGCCGTCGAGGCCGGAGCCGTACAGATTCAGGTCACCATCAACGGGCTCGGCGAACGCTGCGGCAATGCGGACCTGTGCGCCGTCGCTCCAAATCTCATCTACAAGATGAAGCGGCCCTGTCACATGGGGGTAGACGGGTTACAACGCTTAAAAGAAGCGTCCGACCGCCTGTATGCGATCACTGAACGTTCCCCTGTCGGATCTCAGCCTTTCGTCGGCGGCAGCGCCTTTGCGCATAAGGCGGGCATGCACGTGAGCGCCGTCATGCGCGACCCGTCTCTTTACGAACACATGCCTCCGCAAATGACCGGCAACCAACGACGAGTGCTCGTGTCGGAGCTGTCCGGCGCCAGCAACATTCGCTATCAACTGGAGCGCATGGGGCTGCCTGCTTCTGAAGAGGCCGCGGGCCGGATCCTTGCCCGCGTCAAGGCGACAGAGGCGCTGGGATACGTATACGAGAACGCCCACACTTCACTGGAATTACTCATGCTTGAGGAACTGGGGCTGGCCGGCGGTTCAGTTGGCGGCCATGTTGACGGACGTTCCAGCGATCACGCTGGCAGCCAACTCAGCGGTCGCGGCGCCGCGCACGCTTCGCCGCCCGCGTCGACAGCGGCGTCAGCTTCCGCGTCGACAGCGGCGACCGCTTACGGCAGCGGCGAAATCCACCATGCGTCTCCCTCTGAGTATCAGAACCTGATCGCCGACCTTTTTGCCGCCATGGAACTCGAACGTTTCTCTTTTCTACTGGGAGAGCATCGTGTAAGTTCCTTTAGCCGCACTGGCCAGGATCACAAACAGCGTGCCGTTGTCACCGGTCTGTGGCAGCACACGACCCTGTGTACGATGGGCATCGGAACCACGGCAAAGGACGCCCTCGCGGACGCCCTTGCGCAGATCAGCCGTTACCTGCATCATATGCAGCTTTCAAAGACAGAACTGCGCGTCTGACAACCGCCCCAGTGCCATTGGCCAAACCTCCTTGCCGCCGCAACTTAATTGCCGGAATGCCGCGGCGGCGCAGTGATGAACCACTTCGTAAAGGTTCCGTTGGTGTTGTTCCAGTGCATGTTAAGGCCAATGCGGCGGACTGCGGTCATGACCGCAGCGCTGGACAGATACTCGGTCCTCGGGCCATACGTGGGAATGAGCCAGGGCGAGTAGCCCACGATCCGGCTGTTGATCTCGATGGGAACCTCGTGCGCGTTCCTCCCGCGCCGCGCCGGGAGATTCCTGAGGTTGACCCTGATACCCGCCGGAACGCGGATGTCGAGTCCGTTGCCACTTTGCATGTCGACCGTGATGCCGGCTCCTGCATTGTCCAGCGAGTTCGCGATGTAATCGGCCGGAATCCAGTTGTCGCCCTTTCTGTAGATGAGTATGTCTCCTCTGGTGGACGTCATGCGACCGCCTGCAAAGGACATGACGGTGGTTAACGCCCCGTACACGGGTGAACCGATATCCCATTCGGTAAAGCTGCCGGTACTGTGATTCCAGCGCATTTTCACGCCGACGCGACGCAGAACGGCCATGACCAGGCCGCTCGGAACGTACGAATCCTGCAACGCTGCGCTCTTCAACCACGGTAGAACGGCCGCCATACGACCATCGATCTGAATGCCCAACTCGTTTGCGCCCGGCGCAGGATGCGGCGGAAGGCGCCGGAAATCCACCGGGATGAACTTGGGAACCGTGAAGTTCAGAGTCCGACTCCCGAGCGCGCTTGGAATTCCGGCTTCTCCCATAGATTGCCGAATGAACGACAACGAAAGCCAGCCACCGTTCTTACTCACTATCATTTGACCCAGGCATCCAAACTGTGCCCTAACCTGGTTCCAACTGTCCTCTGGGCTAACCATCGTCTCGACGCTCCTGTAGACGTATGGCGGTCTGGGAAGCGACGGCGTGGACGCGCGCGTGTTCGCCCATGCCGGAACAACGACGGACAGTTGCGTCAGAATCATTCCACCGCAAATGATGAGTGTCGTTTTGCGCATCACACTACACCTCCTGCACTATGGTACAAATCGTCCATCGGCCTGCCCGCCAACGCAATCAGCTTTGGCGATGATGTCGCCACGTCATAACGCCATATCATCGACGCCGTCAAGCCAGGACTCGA
The DNA here is from genome assembly GCA_021805735.1 of Bacillota bacterium. Classification (GTDB taxonomy): domain Bacteria; phylum Bacillota; class Bacilli; order Alicyclobacillales; family SLC66; genus JAKADD01. The sequence goes on along the minus strand of JAJZEE010000083.1, from coordinate 3,181 downwards.
TATCGCCGATCACCGATGACACGCACGCTTCATCAAATGGGGACAGCAGGTTCCCGACTTTGACGAGTTCGGTGAACGGCTTGCTGCCTCCAGCCTGACAGAGCGTGAGATAGTCGGCCCACGCCTGTGCGCGGTCCTGATTGGCGCGAACCCAAAACTGAAAGGCGCAGATTTGGGCCAGCGTGTAGTCGATATAGTAAAACGGTACGCTAAAGATATGCCCCTGCTGATGCCAGAACGCTCCGCGTTCGAGATAATCGTTGTCTTCATAGTCGCGATGCGGGAGATACGCGCGCTCAATGCTGCGCCAGGCGCGTTTGCGTTCCTCCTTGTCCGCCTCCGGATGGGCGTAGACAAAGTGTTGAAATTCGTCGACCGCGACGCCGTAGGGAATGAACAGCAGCGCGTCGCCCAGATGCGAGAATTTGTATTTTTGCACATCGTCCGCAAAGAACAGTTCCATCCACGGCCAGGTGAAAAACTCCATGCTCATCGAGTGGATCTCCGCCGCTTCGTAGGTCGGCCAGTGATACTCCGGAACCTGAAAATGGCCGCTCGAATACACCTGGAAAGCGTGGCCCGCTTCGTGGGTCAGTACATCCACGTCACCCGACGTGCCATTGAAGTTGGAGAAAATAAAGGGTGCCTTATGCTGCGTGATGTAGGTACAGTAGCCGCCCCCCGCCTTCCCCTGCTTGCTCACCAGATCCATCAGTTCGTGATCGGTCATGTAGGAAAAAAACGCGTCCGTTTCCGGTGACAGTTCCTGATACATGCGTCGGCCGGCCGCCACGATAAAATCCGGATCCCCTTTGGGAGTCGCGTTCCCCGTCTTGAAACTGAACCGTTCATCGTAATACCGCAGCGTGTCCACGCCGATACGTGCGCGCTGGCGCTCTCGCAAGCGAGTGGCCACAGGCACGATGTGACGTTTCACCTGTTCGCGAAACACAGCCACCATGCGCGCGTCGTAGTCAGTGCGCGTCAGGCGCGCGTACGCCAATTCTGTAAAATTGGCAAATCCGAGTTTATGGGCGATCGCCGTCCGCACCTTGACCAAGTCGTCGTAAATCTGATCAAGCCGCTCCTCATGCTCTCTGAAGAACCCATACTTCGCTTCGTTGGCCCGTCTGCGCATCGCGCGGTCCGTCGCCTCCAGAAACGGTCCGAGTTGTGAAAGATTGCGTTCCTCGCCCTCAAACAAAATTTTGGCTGACGCCAGCAATTTGACGTAGTCGCTCACCAGTCTGTTTTCCGCCTGAAGGTCTGTGAGCACTTCGGGCTTAAATGTCTTCACAGAGATTTCAGCAATCCGAAAGAGTTGCGTTCCCCATTTGCTCTCCAGGGCGGCGCGAAACGGCGACGCCGTCAAGGTTTCATAGTAGCGTGTGACGATCCCCTGGTAGACAGGTCCTGACTCGTCGAAAAAATCCTGTTCCTCCTTATAGAACTCATCTGTCGTGTCAATCGTATGCCTGATTTGGGCGATCTGCGCCAGCGAGTCATACTCTGCCCTTGCCTGATTGATCTCTTCCATGACCGCAGACTGCTCTTCGGCGCTCCCAGCGCCTGCAAATCGCTCCAGTAACGCCTCAAAGCGAGCCAGCATCGCGTCCATGTCGGGCCGTATGTATGGAAACTCCGAAAACTTCAACCGACTGCCCCCTCTCCCCTGCCATGCTTATGCCGACCTTGCCTGACGCAGACCCCCCCCCCTTCACATGCCGACATAGCGGGCGTACAGCGCACGCGCTTCCGCGTCGTCGTCGGTGCCATGAATCAAAGCCCTTCCGTCTGCAAACAGAGAGATTTGAATCCTGCCCAGATCGCAGCGCAGCAGATTGGCGTTGTGGCGCACCGCGCCCACCGCGCGCAGTCTCTGCGCCACCGTCTCCAGCGACCATGCGGGCGGCGATTCCGGTTTCACCTGAACGGTCCGGCGTCCGCACAACGACACCGTCAGCGCGTCGCTGCGGGCCGACAGCGCGGCAAACGTGCGCTGTCCGCAACAAGCGCACTGTCGATCCGGTTCCTGAAAACGAATCTTGCGCACTTCGTTTGTCCAAACGTCGATATATGTAAGGCCGGGATTCAGCGCGTCTTCCTGACCGGTCAAAAGTTTGATCACCTCCGCGACCTGAAGGGAGGCGATCATCGACACAATCGGTGCGATCACGCCAACCGTATCGCAGGTGTCGTGCCCACCGCCCTGCTGCGCGCCAAACAGACAGACCAGACAGGGTGTGCGCCCTGGGCGCAGCAATCCCATCGTGCCGTAAGAACTCACTGCGCCTCCGTAGGCCCAGGGGATGCCATGTTTCACAGATACGTCATTGATCAGATAGCGAATCTGGAAATTGTCCGTGCCATCGACAATCACGTCGACATCGGCGAGCAGCCTTTCCGCGTTTTTGGCCGTTACATCCGCAATAACGGGATCGATGTCCACGTCGCTATTGGCCCGTCGCAGTTTTTCTGCCGCAGCCAGCGCTTTTGGAACGCTGCCTGAGGCGTCAGACTCATCATAGAGAGACTGACGCTGCAGATTGGATTGTTCCACGATGTCTCGATCGATGAGACGCAGATACTTCACGCCGGCCCGAGCCAGTTGCGACGCGCTGGCTGTTCCCAGGGCGCCCATGCCGACGACCGCCACCCGCGACCGCTGCAACCGCTCCTGACCCGCCGCGCCGATCGGGCGAAACAGAATCTGTCGCGAATAACGGCTGTCCAGTTCGTCCGCAAGGCTATCTCTCTGATGATCACTCATGTTTCTGCGCGTCACTCCCGGTTTCGCTCTGCCACACCTCTCCTCACTGCCAGTAAATCACAACCTGGCCGCCAACGGATGATGCATAGTCCATGTACCCATTATGCCATATCCATCGACACAATCAGTTCGTTCAAGAGGAAATAAGTAAGATACTGAGAGCAGGCTGGATGATAAAGCGTCCCATAAACGACTGTCTCTATTTAAATGTCCTCTTTAAATCTTCTCCCATCTAATCACAGTATCTCGAACGTTCGCTCGGCACGCATTCCTGGCTACCTTCCTTGCACTGCTTGGGTCTTGCCTGTGCCCTTTTATACGAAAATGGTTCTTGTTTTTTGCTCTGAAGGCGCAAAAAAGTACCTATCCACTCTTGGAACGATGGCCTTACATTTTATGGGTTATGCAGAT
>JAJZEE010000170.1 GCA_021805735.1 Bacillota bacterium | reverse complement strand
CGCGTCCAAGGCGCGGCGGTACAGCACCTGTAGCTCCTGCTCAAACAAATACGCCAACACGCACACGAAGATATGTCCCCGCACCCGCCGCTCATTCCAGTGGTACATCGGCCCGACGTCCAGAAAGTTCTTGATCTGCCGAAATGCCTGCTCGATCCGCATCAGCGTCTTGTAGGACATGACTACCTCGGCCGCTGGCAGTTCTGTGTTTGTCTTGACGATGAATTTGCCGTCCCGCCAAGATTCCTGCAATATCCGCTCCTCTTTGCGCAGATAGGTGAGGGTCGTACCATCGAAATCCACTTCGAAAAACCCGTCCATACCCCGGTGCGTCAGGATCTCTGCCGCCTTGACGATCACACCCTGTGGCGTGATCTTCCGACCGCGTCGCGGAGTCTGCAACCGTTGCGCCAGGTCACTTAGTTCGTTCTCCGCCTCTTCAAGCGCTGCCTTCCGATACGCGGCATCGTGTTCCGCCTTTTTGGCATTGTAGCAAAGAACGTACCGAACCTTCTCCATTAGCCCAGCGTCCTCTACCAGCGGTCGTTCCTCGTTTTGTACCGCTTGCTCCTCATCCTCCACCGCGCTCGCCGGGATCTCCAAATAAGCAAGTTGATCGTACAGGGGAGTGAACGCGGACAGGTCATGGTATCGTTCCAGCAATCGATCACTCACGATCCGTCCGCGCTTATGATACCCGACAATGTATGGATACCCCGCTTCGCAAAGCAGGGTCAGATTCTCCTTCGTGACCATCCCGCGATCACCGACAAAGACACACTCATTGACCGCAAAGTCCCGTTTCAACCGCTCCAGAATCTCAGGCACCGTCTGCTTGTCTGAGGTATTGCCCGGAAACACTTCGTGAGTGATTGGCAATCCTTCTGGCGTCACAAGCAGGCCCAGTTCCACCTGCTCCAGATCGGGCCGATGGGTGCGCGAGTATCCGTGTTTCGCGATGGGGCAATGGTGTCCTGTCACATGGGTGCTGGTGAGATCGCAGAGGACTAACGTCAAGCGGAAGTTAAGCAAGTCGGTTAAGCGCGCGTAAATTGCTTTTTCGACCTGCGGCTTGATGTCCATGAGCAGATCGAGGGTCCGATAGAAGTGTTGACGTTGCCATGGCTCCTGATCGCCTTCTGGGAGGTAGAGGTCCGCAAGGGTCTGGAACAAACGGAGTTTGCTTGACGGATCGACCAGACGATTGATGACCATGGCCTGCAGGTAACGGGCGAATCGAAGGTGACTTGGCGGCCGTGCAGGGCCGTTTCGATGATAGACGACATGCCCAACTGATCCCACAAAACTTGCACCACATGTGGAACGCCAAATTGGAGGGTATGTAGGGGCTGCAGGTCCTCGGCGCTACCTAGAGTGCGGTTTGGTAGGAGCGATTCGAGTGTGCGAATGATCTGCTGGATCTCTTTTTCGGAGTACTCGTCAATGTTGCCGAGGCTTGCTACCTGGCGTTTCTTGACGGTCTTGCCGTCGCGATAGGATTCGACGATACGCAGGTATCTGTAGGTCTGACCATTGGGCTTTTTGGTGGTGACAACTTGGGCGTACAAGGGGATCACATCCGTTCATGTTCTCACCCACCATGATACGACATGAATATAATATTGGCAATAAAAAAACTTATACACATGTTGATAAGTTGTACCCACATTTTCGAAAATGAAACGGCCTAAACACGGGAAAAACCGCGAATTGTCGCGGTTGTCTGCCTGTGGATAACTCAAAAAAGGCACTCAAACTGTCAAAGGTGAGCTATATTCTACTTTTCATCGGCTACAACAAAAAAATAAATCTCCGCTTTACTGATAAAATCGGAGATTTATCCTATGGTGTTTATATCTATGCATTTCCCATCCAACAAATTATGACGAATGTCTTTGGTGGAAAAATGAATCCCTATTGGAACATGCTCTTGTCTGCCGTCTTCACAGGGATATGCGCACTTCTCTCATGGCACCTGATTGAGAAGCACGCATTGAAATTAAAAAATAAGAAGCCATTTTTCTTCCTTACTTTATAATCGCTTTTTAATCGCTGCCAAGACACCTTGCAAGCCTTCTTTTTTGTATTTCACATAGGCTTTTTTCATCATAAGAAAAACAAATTGTAATAATGAATTACCGATTTGTTCAATCTCTTCGTTTTGACCACGTAGCGCAACCACTTTGTAATAACATAAAAGTGAAGATAGTGGATTAGTATGTGCATATGCACGAGATAACTTTTCATAAACAGCAATCAGCGAGTGTCGTTCCGGTGCCATCAACAACCCAAGTCCGCATAATTCGATCGCATCCGCAAATTTATGCTCAGCAAGATATACTTCAGTAAGTGCCATCAGCTTGGTGAAGTTTTCCGGATAATTCACAATTGACGTACTCAGAATGGGTAGGGCATCTTGATACTTCGCGTTTTTTACATAGAGATCGGCCAAATCAATTTGTGAAAACACATTATAGGGATTGGCCTCTAAACTTTTCTGTAGATGCTCAATGCGATATGCGGGATTTAATAGCATCCAGGATTGGTAACGAAGTGCTTCCGAAGTATGTGGGGATGATAACCACCAAACACTATTTTTAGAAATCCGATCAAGCGAGTCAAAATATAATTTTCGGTCGGTTTTCA
>JAJZEE010000082.1 GCA_021805735.1 Bacillota bacterium | reverse complement strand
CTGCTTCGTCTTCCGGACGAGGACGCGGAGGTTGCCATGTATGAAACAGCGCGAGACATACTCGCGTCGCATGGGTGCGCGCAGTATGAAATCAGCAATTTTGCGCAGCCTGGGCAGGAAGCCAGGCACAACCTTGGTTATTGGCGCAACCTGCCCTATCTGGCCGCAGGCGCGGGCGCGCATGGATATGTGCGTGCGAGCCGCTATCAGAATGAACGGTCGCTGACGTCTTACGGTCAAAGGGTGCGCCGTGGAGAACGCCCGGTGGCCGAGGTTCAAAGTGTTGCGACCGGGGCGGCGATGGAAGATACGATGATGCTTGGACTGCGGTTGCAACAGGGCGTGTCCTACTCTCACTTTCGGGCGCTGCACGGAGTGGATATGCGCGATGTGTTTGGGAATGTCCTCGATCGGTTGTCAAAACAGGGCGTATTGCTGCAAGGTATCAATGAGGTGCGCGTTCCGCCCGCCTATTTCGAAGTGGCCAACGAAATTTTTTCCGCGTTTATCGGTGTTTGTTCATAATTTAGCCCGAAAAATGTCCCTGCCCTGCCAGCCGGATGCATATGCTGTGCCCCTGCTCAGACACGGCTACGCCGAACTCGCGACGGGCACAGCATATGAATCCTGACGAGCGGGTTTTTCATTCCACTGATGGTGGCGCGCAGCGGGTTTTTTATCTTGCGGAACTCGGTGCAGTTTGAGTTGACACTGTGGCATTGATTCTGATACATTTTGGGTAATCGTTAGCACTCGATGCGATCGAGTGCTAACAAGAACAGAATTTGTTTGGCTGCTCCGTCAGGAGGGGAATGCATATGTTGACCGACCGGCAAATGATGATTTTGCGCATGATTGTTGACAACTATGTCATTTCAGCCGAACCTGTGGGATCGCGCACGATTTCAAAACAGACTGACCTGGGTCTCAGTGCGGCGACGATTCGCAATGAAATGGCCGATCTCGAAGAACTGGGATACCTTGAGCAACCGCACGCTTCTGCGGGCAGAATCCCGTCACAAATGGGTTATCGGTTCTATGTGGATCACTTGCTGATGGGCGACACCCGTTTGTCGGGGCAGGAGATCACCCGAATCAAGTCGCTGTTCACTGAACGCATAGGCGAGATGGAGCGGGTGGCCCAGCAAACGGCGCTGTTCCTGTCCAATCTAACGCAATATACAGCCGTCGTGCTCGGTCCCCAGGTCTACGACACGACTCTCAAAAACCTGCAGCTGGTGGCGCTCAATGACCATACTGCTGTGCTTTTGATGGTTGCGTCCTCCGGACAGGTATACAACCGCACGGTGAGTATGCCAGAAGGAGTTTCCCTCCGTGAAATGGAGAGTTTGGTCCGGATTCTGAACGCAAGACTCTCGGGCACGCCCATGTATCGTATCCGGTCCCGGGCTTTGGAAGAGATCACGCATGAGGTGGCGCGTCACATGCGGGACTATGAAGAAGCAGTGCATTTGCTGGATCAGGTTGTCACCTGGCTTGAGAGCGACAAGGAAGGGAAAGTGTATCTGGGCGGCGCGACCAATATGCTGTTGCAGCCCGAGTTTCGCGATGTCCACAAGGCGCAGCCTGTGTTAACCTGGCTGGAACGTCACCATGACGTAATGGAAGCTTTGCGCAGCGATGAGTCTACGCTTCAGTTGCAGGTGAGAATCGGCGGCGAAAATGACGTTCAGTCGCTGCATGATTGTTCGCTGGTAACGGCGACGTACACGATCGGCGGGTTGCCCGTGGGCGTCATTGGACTGATCGGACCGACGAGAATGGACTATGCACGGGTGATTCCGCTCTTGGGGCACCTGTCAAAGGGGCTGAGCGACTTGCTCACAAAGTTCTATGTGAATTGATTGCAAATGTTCGCAAGAGATCAGCGCGTGTGGGTAAATGGGGGTATCGATATTGACAGCCGAACGCGATCAAAATGGAATCGAGGACAGCAATCCGTCAGAGGCGTTTACGGTGACGGACGCAGCGGCGGATGACGGCAAGGACGCAAGCGCGGAGGCGGGGTCGGATGACAGCAGGCACGCGAGTGCGGCCGCCGCGCACGAGTCTGCGTTCGATGCCGACAGTTTTGAGGAACAGTGTCACGCATTGCAGATGGAAGTGGCCGAATTGCAACAACAACTGCTCAGGGCGCATGCGGATTTTGACAATTTTCGACGCCGAACGCGCGCTGAAAAGGAAGAACTCTCTTCCTATGCAAATGCAAAGCTGATTGGCGATCTCCTGCCTGTGATGGACAATTTTGCGTTGGCCATGCAGGCTGCGACGCAGACGGGTGAAACCGGGAGCTTGGCCAAAGGCGTCGACATGGTGCAAAGGCAGTTGCAGACGATTCTTGAACAGGTTGGCGTCCGGCTGATGGAGCCAGAAGGACAGACGTTTGACCCCAATCTGCACGAAGCTGTTCTTTCCGGGCCGTCCGACCAGCACGAACCGGGAACGGTGACGGCTGTGCTGCGCCCAGGGTATTATCTGAAAGACAGGGTATTGCGTCCGGCCATGGTTAAAGTGAGCGAGTGAACAAACAGGGAGATGAATGAGTTATGGCAAAAGTAATCGGAATTGACCTAGGAACGACAAATTCATGCGTGGCAGTGATGGAAGGCGGCGAAGCGGTTGTCATTCCCAATGCGGAGGGCAATCGCACCACACCCTCTGTCGTCGGATTCGCCAAGAACGGCGAACGCCTCGTCGGCGAGGTCGCCAAACGGCAGGCTGTCACAAATCCTGATCACACGGTGATGTCCATCAAGCGTCATATGGGCAGCAATCACAGAGTTACAATCGCTGACAAAAACTATACGCCGCCGGAAATTTCCGCCATGATTCTCCAAAAACTGAAGACTGATGCGGAAGCGTACCTTGGAGAGACGGTCACGCAGGCGGTCATCACTGTACCGGCGTATTTTAATGACAGCCAGCGCCAGGCAACCAAAGACGCGGGCAAAATCGCGGGGCTTGAAGTGCTGCGCATCGTGAATGAACCAACGGCGGCCGCTCTGGCTTACGGGCTCGATAAAGCGGGCGACCACACGATCTTGGTGTTTGACCTTGGCGGTGGTACGTTTGACGTTTCCATCCTGGAACTTGGCGACGGCGTTTTTGAGGTTAAGGCGACCAGCGGCAACAATCGACTTGGCGGCGACGATTTTGACGACCGCGTCATTCAGTATCTCGCGGAGCAATTCAAGAAAGAGCAGGGTATCGACCTGCGCAATGATCGCATGGCTCTTCAGCGCCTGAAAGATGCGGCAGAGAAGGCGAAAAAGGAACTGTCAGGCGTGATGTCGACATCAATCTCGCTGCCTTTCATCTCGGCCGATGCGACGGGACCGAAGCATATGGAGATGACCTTGACCCGCGCCAAGTTTGATGAAATCACCGCAGACCTTGTGGAGGCAACGCTGGGGCCGACGCGCCAGGCGCTGTCCGATGCCGGTTTGTCTGTCAGCCAGATTGACAAAGTCATTTTGGTCGGCGGTTCGACGCGCATCCCGGCCGTTGTGGAAGCGATCAAAAAACTGACAGGCAAAGAACCGTCCAAAGGTGTCAATCCAGACGAAGTCGTGGCCCTTGGCGCCGCCATCCAGGCGGGTGTGCTGACGGGTGACGTGACAGGAGTCGTGTTGCTTGACGTGACGCCGCTGTCGCTTGGCATTGAGACCATGGGCGGCGTGATGACGCGCATGATCGATCGCAACACGACCATTCCAACATCGAAGAAGCAGATCTATTCCACGGCGGCTGACAACCAGACGACGGTGGAAATTCACGTATTGCAAGGGGAGCGCGAGTTTGCGCGCGACAACAAGACACTCGGCCGCTTTACTCTCACTGATCTTCCTCCGGCGCCGCGGGGCATCCCTCAGATTGAGGTGACGTTTGATATTGACGCGAACGGCATTGTCAATGTGTCGGCCAAAGACATGGGAACGGGCAAGAGCCAGCAGATCACGATCACGTCCTCTGGAGGGTTGAGCAAAGAAGAAGTAGAACGGATGGTCAAGGAAGCGGAGTTGAACGCGGAAACGGACCGCAAGCGCCGCGAGGAGACGGACCTGCGCAACCAGGCTGACAGCCTGATGTACCAAACTGACAAGACGATCAAGGATCTCGGAGACAAAGCTGACGCTGCGGAGAAGGAGAAGGCGGAGAGCGCGAAAACCAGACTTCAGGAGGCGCTCGGCGGCAGTGACATGGCAGCCATTCAGTCCGCGTATGATGAACTCAGCAGCGCCATGCAGGCACTCTCGGTCAAGTTGTACGAACAGGCCGCACAGCAGCATGCAGACCATGGTGAAGCGGGCGCAGACGCGGGAGACCATGTCGTGGACGCTGACTACAATGTAGTGGATGAAGACAGGAAGTAGCCGTGAAACGAGGGACGCCACTGTGAGTAAACGGGATTACTACGAAGTCCTCGGTGTCAGCCAGTCGGCGTCGCAGGACGACATCAAAAAAGCGTATCGCGGCCTGGCGCGCAAATTGCACCCGGACGTTAACAAGGACGATCCGGGTACGGAGGACAAATTTAAAGAGGTCAGCGAAGCCTATGAGGTGCTCTCTGACACAGAGCGACGCGCGCAATACGATCGTTTCGGCCATCAGGATCCGTCTCAAGGCGCCGGTTTCGGCGGGTTTCAGGGCGATTTTGGCGGTATCAACGATATTTTTGACATGTTTTTTGGCGGCGGCGGTCGAACTCGCGGACCTCAACGTGGCGCGGACCTGGAGTACACGCTCGGCATTGAGTTTAAGGATGCGGCGTTTGGGCTGAGCAGGGAGATTGAGATTCCACGCACGGAGACGTGCGACGTCTGCGGAGGAAGCGGCGCGAAACCGGGCACCAAGGTGGATACCTGTGCGACGTGTCGGGGGAGCGGCGTTCAGGAATTCGTCACCAATACGCCTCTGGGTCGGATGGTTAATCGGCGCACGTGTCCAACCTGTCAAGGCGCAGGCAAGCGGATCGCCACTCCCTGCGCCGCGTGCCGAGGCGCTGGCACGGTGCGCAAGCGCCGCAAAATCGAAGTGAAGGTTCCCCCCGGCGTTGACACGGGAACACGCCTGCGCATTTCGGGCGCTGGGGAAGCCGGCGCAAGTGGAGCGCCGCCAGGCGATCTGTATATCGTGATTCGGGTCAACAAGCACGACTTCTTTGATCGAGAAGGCAATGATATCTACTGTGAGGTGCCGATTACCTTCGTCCAGGCTGCGCTCGGCGACGAGATTACAGTGCCTACGCTGTACGGTCGGGAGACGGTTCGCGTGCCTGAGGGCACACAGACAGGAACGGTGTTCCATTTGCGCGGCAAGGGGATGCCGCGACTCGGGAACGGAGTGGCGCGAGGTGATCAGCATGTGCGTGTGGTCCTTCAGACGCCCAGCCGCCTGACCGAGAGACAACGGGAATTATTTCGCGAATTGTCCAGAGAATTTGGAGAGGATTCGCATGAACAGTCGCGCAGTCTCTTTGATCGGATGAAGAGCGCCTTTCTGGGAGATTGATGCGTGACTGAAGGCTAAAGGGCTTGCAGGCTCAGTGATAGTGAATGCGTCATGCGGCGATGGATCGCGGAACGCGCTCGTATCCACGGCGTCAGAGGCCGGGTTGTGGGGGACAGTCGATGTCTTTCACGATCCGGCTTGTCGGCGTTTATGAGGTGATGAATCTTCCCCACCAAGCCCTTCGCGCTGTGGTGGGGGTTTCCGGAACGGTGCTTTGACCACCCGTTTCCCGGTTAGAACCGGGATATGGAAATGTGGAAGGTTTCGTGTCAACAATAAAAGTAATCATTACTATTTACATTTCGCGCTCACGCGATTATACTCTGGTGAGAGAACGTATACGGACGATCGCGGAGGTGCGCTGCATGTTCATCAACTTATGGAATCCCACAGGGCATCTGGCGCTGCCTGTGTTGCTCGTCACGTCGTTGCTTTTGGGCATGGTGCATGGAGTAACTCCCGACGAGCACACGTGGCCCATCACCTTCAGTTATTCGATCGGGAGCTATAGCGCCAAGGGCGGTTTTAAAACAGGGTTGTTGTTTTCACTTACCTTCACACTGCAAAGGGCCATTGCCTCTGAACTCGCGTATTTTGCGTTAGTCGGCCCACTGATGAGCGCACATGCCGACTACGTGATCTATCTTGTTGTGGGCGCCCTGATGGCGGTGTCTGGTACATATATTCTACGGCTCAACAGGCATGTGCATTTCCTGGAGTGGGTGACAAAGCCGTTGGCCAGACTGCTGCCGAAAGCGTCAAAACGAGCAACGGCAGGAGAGGATGAGAGCGAACCGCGAAGCGTTCCCGTACGTATGACTCTACTGCACGGGTTTGTCGCCGGCTGGGGCACGGGGGCGTTTGCGTTGATCCTGTACACGGTGATTGCCCCAGCGATGCCGAGTGCCGGTGTGGCGTTTGTGCCGGGTTTGCTGTTTGGGATCGGCACCATGATCATGCAAATTACCATTGGCAGTTTGATCGGGCTGTGGATGCAAAAGCGTCGCTTAACGCCTGTCCAGTTGCAGTACGTGGGGAAAAAAGTGAGCGGTATGATGCTGTTTTACGGTGGGCTGGGATTTGTTTTGGTCGGGTTTTTAGGACTCGTGCTGCCGCTGGACAAACTGCAGTTTACGACGGGGCTGCGCATTCACAATCTGCACACGATTGGCGTGGGGTTCTTCCTCGCTGTGATTCTGCTGTTCGGCATCGCCATCTTCGCTTTCCTGTCGACTCTGCGCGAGGTGAAACTCGGTCGCAAATCAGAGAGCAGACTGCAGCGGACCTGAGGCGCGAGATCGGCAAGCAGATTGCGTCATAATATCCCCGGAGGCTTTTGCCGGGGGCTTTGCGCCGCATGCACGCAAAAACCGCCTGTGGTACACTACCTGTACCGGATTGTACGACAGCTTCATGCGATGGGAATCACGGTTTGGGAGAGGTATACGCGGTGGATTTGTGGCGAATTACGGTCTCTACGACCTCGGAAGCCAGTGACGCGGTCGGCGCGGTGCTGGAGGCTGCGGGAGCGCTGGGAGTTGAAATCGAGGACCAGGCGGATGTGACGGCCAAGAAAGCGGCGCCATCGCCCGGAGAGTGGATCGATGACGAGGTGCTCGCGTTGCCGCCAGAGGGCGCGTTTGTACATGCATATATTGAGTCAAGTGATGATCAGGCGGTGCAGGGCGCTTTTGTTGACAGAGTGAAGACGGTGCTGGAACGTGTGGCAGGAAGCGGGTTGCGGACTGGCTCACTGACCGTTACCGTGCAAACGTTGGCCGCATCGGAGTACCTCGATGCTTGGCGGCAGTACTACCATGCGCAGGCCGTATCTGAACGATTCGTCGTAGTTCCGGTGTGGGAAGCTGGCGAGTGGCGACCAGAGGGAGACAAGACGCCGCTTTTCATCGATCCCGGTGTTGCGTTTGGCACGGGCACTCATCAGACGACGGCGCTTTGTCTTCGGGAACTGGAACGGGCGGCGCGCAGCGGAATGCATGTGCTTGATGTCGGTACGGGCACGGGTATACTGGCTGTTGCGGCGGCCAAACTCGCCGCGAGAGAAATTGTTGCTCTGGATATTGATGAGCATGCGGTGCGTGCGGCCAGGAACAATGCGCTGCAAAACGGCGTTTCCGATCGAGTGCAAGTGCGTGTGTCAAACTTGTTGTCTGGTGTGCCAAGGGAACGTCGTTTCGATATCGTAACCGCCAATCTGTTGGCCGATCTGATCGGGCGTTTATTGCCGGAACTTGGGGAGTACATGAATCCGGACGGACTGTTGATTGTGTCGGGCATCGTTCAGAGACAGGTCGAGGACACGGTCGTTGCCATGCGTACGGCCGGATTCTCGGATCTGCGGGTGGAACTGATGGACGATTGGGCGGTCGTTGTGGGCCGCTATGGAGTGTGACGCGGAGTGCAGCGCTATTTTCTTGAAGGAGATTCGTCCGACGCGGACACGTGGTCGATTGTCGGCGCCAACTATCATCACATGATCCGTGTGATGCGCATGCAGCCCGGAGATGCTCTTGAAGTGGTGCGCGACGGGAAAGCCTACAGAGCGACACTGGCGCGGATTGTGGATGATCGCGCAGATTTGACGATCGGCGAAGAGATTGCGGTATCCGCTGAGCCGGCCATGCCGCTGATTTTGCTGCAGGGGCTCCCTAAAGGAGACAAGATTGATCTGATTGTGCGTCAGACCTGCGAGATTGGCGTATCCCGCATTATCGTGTATGAGGGTGAACGGTCTGTGGCCAATCTGCCGCCCGGCAAACGCGCCGACCGCGCAACCCGCTGGAACAGGATCGCCAGGGAAGCGGCTGAACTCGCCCATCGAACGCAGCTGCCGGAAGTGACCATCGCCGATTCTCTGGCTGCCGCTTGCGGGAGTCTCGCGATGGGAACTTGGCTGCTGGCGCCGTATGAGTCGCAAACGTCCGCGTTGCCTTCACTAAAACGGGTGTTGCGGGAACATGGCCGGCATCCCGGCGCCGCAGGCGACGAAGTTTCGCCGATCGCGTTTGTGATCGGTCCTGAGGGCGGCCTCGCAGACAGTGAAGTTGAGTTTCTCAGGCAGCGTGGGGCAGCATTGTTGACCTTGGGCCCCCGCATATTTAGAACTGAGACAGCGGGCGCCGTGGCGGCTGCGGCCATTCTGTACGAATTTGATCAAATGGGGGGGTATGCAAACTGAGCGCCTTACGAACGGTAGCCTTTCACACACTTGGCTGCAAGGTGAATTTCTACGATACGGAGTCGCTTTGGCAGCTCTTTTTGCAGGGCGGTTACCGACAGGTAGAGTTTCACGAGCCCGCTGACGTCTACGTGATCAATACCTGCACCGTCACGCAGGAAGGGGATCGCAAATCCCGGCAGATGATTCGGCGGGCGGCGCGCGCAAATCCTGACGCGGTTGTGGTGGTGACGGGCTGTTACGCGCAGATGTCTCCGGGAGAGGCGCTTGGCATAGAAGGGGTCGATCTTGTCATCGGCAATCAGCACAGAAAAGAGATGCTGGGCATGATTGAGCGGATCGAACAGGAGCGGCGCCCGTTTAACGCGGTCAGTGACATATTGGGGCAAAAAGAGTTTGAAGACTTTGACGTACCGATGTTTGTCGATCGCACTCGGGCGTCTCTGAAGATTGAGGATGGCTGCAACCACTTCTGCACTTTCTGTATCATTCCTTACGCCAGGGGGCTGGTGCGAAGCCGCAAACCGGACAGCGTGCTGGCGCAGGCAAAGAGACTCTCTGACGCGGGCTATCGGGAGATCGTACTGACCGGCATCCACACGGGCGGTTATGGCGAGGATCTCGAAGGCTACGCGTTGGCTGATCTGCTGACCGAGTTGGAGAAAATTCCGCAACTGGGGAGAATCCGCGTATCGTCGATTGAGGCGAGTGAAATCACGGATCGCCTGATCGAAGTGTTGGCATCGTCCAAAAAAATATGCCGTCACCTGCACATTCCTCTGCAGTCAGGTCACAGTGAGGTGCTTCGGCGCATGAATCGGCATTATACGACTGAGCAATATGCCGATAGACTGAGAGACGTTCGCAAGGCCCTGCCGGAACTCGCCGTGACCAGTGACATCATCGTTGGATTTCCGGGCGAAACGGACGCTTTTTTTGACACTGCGATGGAATTTGTCCGCGCCCAGGCATTCGCGGAACTGCACGTTTTCCCATACTCGCCGCGCAAGGGAACTCCCGCCGCCAAATTTGCCGGACAGGTTCCGGAGCCGATTAAACAAAGACGAGTGGAGCGCATGATTCAGTTGTCCGATGAATTGCAGCAGACGTATAACCGACAGTGGACGGGCCGAGTGCTCGAAGTGATCCCGGAAGAGACAAAAGTCTATGACGGCAAACGCTATCTGATTGGTCACGCGGATAACTACATGAAAATCGCATTTTCCGGCGACCAGGATTTGCGCGGGGCGACGTGTGCAGTGCGCGTCCAGAAACCGGGCGCGGAGGTGTCGTACGGAATGCTGGAGTCGGTGGTCGCAAGACTGACCGGAACGGACCCTACGTTGTCTACGCAAGTGGCTTTCGCCGAGTCGTCGGCATACTCTTTACACGGATGAGGTGCATGTGATGGATGGGGAAGTGCGCGTTGCAGGCGGACTTGTATATCGATTTAGAAATGGCGCGCCTGAAGTGCTGGTCATTGATGATCTGTTTTCCCATGTGACGCTCCCCAAAGGGCATGTCGAACCGGGGGAACTGCTCGAAGAAGCGGCGCTGCGGGAAATCGAGGAGGAAACGGGGATTCAGGGGCGCATCATCACCCCGCTTGAGAAAGTGTCGTACGCGTTCTCCGCAGCGGACGGTACGAGCGGCCACAAAGTCGCCTATTACTTCCTGGTTGAAGCCACTGGCGGCGAGCTCAAATATCAGGAGGAGGAAATCCGGGGAGCGCGCTTCCTGTCTCTGGCTGTCGCTCGGCAGGAGGCTTACGAATACGGGTATGAGAACAATCGCAGCGTGTTTGACAAGGGGCTGAGCATGATCGAAGAGCATGGGGTTGACGCATCCCTGTATCCGTCGACGATCGACTCGACGCTCCTTACGCCTGGGGCCACCGTTGCTGATATCACTCACTTGTGCAGGGAAGCGCGCGCGTATCAGTTTGCCAGTGTGTGCGTGAACCCGCGCTACGTGTATCTCTGCGCCGAATTGTTGGGAGGATGTCCTGTAAAGGTGTGCACGGTCATAGGTTTTCCACTTGGGGCCACGCCGACAGTTGTGAAGGTTGCAGAAGCAATCCAGGCATTGAATGACGGCGCAGAGGAGCTGGACATGGTGATTCCCATTGGGGAACTTCGATCAGGCTCCATCGACGCCGTTGAACAGGACATTCGCGCCGTCACCGAAGTGGCGGGTGATCGGGCCGTAATCAAAGTGATTTTGGAAACTGCGCTGCTTACACCGCAGGAACAGCGTCTTGGAGCGCAGTGCGCCGAACGGGCGGGCGCGCACTTTGTCAAGACTTCAACCGGGTTTGCCGGCGGCGCTGCCGTGGAAGCGGTGCGGCTGCTTCGCGAGACAGTCGGGGATCGCTTGGGCGTCAAGGCTTCGGGAGGCATTCGTACACCATCAGATATGCGTACAATGCTGCAGGCGGGAGCGACGCGCATTGGAACGAGCGCCGGCGCAAAGTTGGTGGCTTTGCCTGGGGCTCCCGTATTTGAGTGAGCGTCAAGGACGTTCGGGCAGGATGATCTCCAGCCACGCAGCGATTTGCCGCACAAACGGCAAAGCTATCAGAGACGAAATGACGTTGAAGAGCACGTGCGCCAAAGCAACCTGTCCGCCAGGGTCGCTGGTCAGTACGGAGACAACCGCCGCAAATGGACGCAGGATCAGCATGAACAATGCGACTCCGCACACATTGAGCAGGACATGCGTGGCCGCGACGCGTTGCACCGGTTTTCTGCCGCCTATGCTGGCGAGCAGGGCGGTCGCGCATGTGCCGATATTGTTCCCGAGGACGACCGCAATGGCTGCGACAAGCGGCAGGGCGCCCGCTTTGGCGAGCGACAGGGTCAGCGCCGTGCTTGCTGAACTGCTGCCGATGATGGCCGTTACGACTGCGCCTGCAAGCACGCCGGCGGAGGGATGGACGCGAGCGACCTGGAGAGCGTGGGTGATACCCGGAGAAGCCGCGACAGGAGCGGCGGCGACGGTCATGACGTGAAACCCGACAAACAACGTTCCAAATCCAATGACGCTGATCGCAAGCTGACGAATGCGCCTGAGGAGGGCCATGCTGCGTCGTACCGCCACAGTGCTCAGATACGCAACGAGACCCGCTGCGACGAGGTATGGGCCGATGCGCTCGACATCCAGCGAGAGCAGGCCAACTGTCAATGTGCTGCCAATGTTCGTACCGAGAATGATGCCGATGGTGTCGGGGAAACTCAGTATATCCGCCGCCACCAGCCCCATGGAGATGATGGTGACAGCCGCGCTTGACTGGGTGATCAGCGTGGCGGCGATCCCGGTCAACAGGCCACGGACCGGCGTGCGCACGAGTGTCTTGATCCAGCGTTCCGTATAGGACGATGCAGCGCGGCTGAGCCCATAGCGCATCGTCAGCAGACCGATCACGAAGACGGCCATTCCGCCGACAAGCAGGACTAGAGTCTGTAAAACGGAGACAGCGCTCATCTTAACCTCCCGGATACGATTGCCTGAATACATATATATGCGGACAAGCCCGAATGTTAGCACTGGTGGTCACGGACAGGCGACGCACCTGACGCCGGAATCCGCAGAGAGGGTTGACGATATGACAGTGGCGCAGGTATGGTTGACGAGGAATCGCAAACGACGGCTGGAAGCCGGTCATCCATGGATTTTTCGCAGTGAGATCGCAGAGTTGCGGGGCAAGGCAGAAACGGGGAACGTCGTGACGATCCACAACCACCAGGGCCACTATCTGGCCACTGGTTTTTTCCATGAGAGCTCCCAGATTGCACTGCGCGTGGCTTCTTACACGCAGTCTGAGAAAATTGACGCGGTTTGGCTGAAACGCAGAGTGACCGCCGCCTGGGCGTATCGTAAACGAATGCTCGCGCACACCGCTTCTTGCCGGGCGCTCTACGCAGAAGCCGACGGAGTGCCGGGACTGATTGTCGACAAATACGGCTCGGTCGCGGTTGTACAGATTCTCTCAGCGGCCATGGACACACGGCGGAACATGATTGTCTCCGTGTTGCGCGATGTGATGGGAGTCACGGCCATTTACGAGCGCAGTGACGCGCCAGTGCGCGCTTTGGAGGGTCTGGATGACCGTGTGGGCTGTCTGCTTGGAGACTGCCCGGATGAGGTGGAGATCCAGGAACATGGTCTCAGATTTAACGTCGACATTGCCTCAGGGCAAAAGACGGGGCACTTTTTTGATCAACGCGACAACCGTGAGGCGATCGCTCCACTTGTCCGCTGGGCTGTCCACGAAAAACCTCGTCCTGACCAGCGCTATCAGGAGGCGCAGGCTGCCGTCGAAGAGCAGAATCGATCCGACGGGCGACAGGGTGCGGAAGTGCTTGACTGCTTCTGCCACACAGGAGCGTTTGCTTTGCATGCGCTGCGTTATGGAGCACGTCGCGTAACGGCGATCGATCTCTCGGAAGGGGCCATTGCGAGCGCGCGCCGCAATGCAGAGTTGAACGGGTTAGCCGAACGCTGTGAATTTGTTGTCGCCAACGTCTTTGACGCGCTGCGTGAATATGAACAGGAGCAACGTCGATTTGACGTCGTCATTCTGGATCCGCCTGCGTTCGCCAAGAGCCGCGGCGCACGGGAATCCGCTTTGCGTGGATACAAGGAGATCAACCTGCGGGCGCTAAAATTGGTCCGACCAGGCGGGTTCCTTGTGACGGCGTCGTGCTCGTTTCATGTGTCGCGCGATGACTGGCGCGCGGTGATTGCTGATGCGGCTCTCGACGTACGCAAGATCCTGCGGCAGGTTGAGGAGCGCGGCGCGGCTCCGGACCATCCGCAGCTAGCGGGCATGCCAGAGAACGACTATCTCAAATTCGCGATGTACCAGGTTCTCGAACGCGCATGAACTTCCCGCGTTGCTCGTGACAGGTTTGCCTTCACCCGGACTCACGATTACATGGAGAACAGCGCGGAGCCCCAGGACAAGCCGCCTGCAAATGCCGTAAACATGGCCAGATCGCCTGGTTTGATCCGTCCCAGGCGCATCCACTTGTCCAGGGCGATCCCCATGGACGCGGCGGACGTATTGCCGTATTCTTCAAGGCACAACGCGACCCGTTCCGTGGGAATCCCGACACGTTCGCCGATCGCTTCGATGATGCGCAGATTGGCCTGATGCGGAATGAGGTGGGTGATTTCGTCTGGTCCCAATCCTTGGCGCGCCATTATGCGTTTCACGCTGTCCGTCATGCCGTTTACAGCCGCCTTGAA
Organism: Bacillota bacterium; assembly: GCA_021805735.1. Classification (GTDB taxonomy): domain Bacteria; phylum Bacillota; class Bacilli; order Alicyclobacillales; family SLC66; genus JAKADD01. Next base: position 3,885 of record JAJZEE010000082.1, on the reverse strand, counting down.
CATCGCGCGGCCATCCTGCCAAATGTAAGGTGTCACTTCCTCGCGAGCTGTGAGCGTATCGAGCCATTGCCTGGGGGCGGTCGGACGCGGGCACAATGCGACATCGACGCGGGAACCGTCTGACCCGAGGTCAAAGTCAATCAGTCCAGTCCGCTCGCCACCGCCTTTTGAAGCGCGTAAAACCGCGGCTCCGGCTCCATCGCCAAACAGGATGCAGGAATTGCGGTCGCTGTAATCGACGTACCGTGTTATGCCTTCGGCTGCAATGATGAGCGCTGTCCTGTAAGCGCCCGTTTGCAGAAATTGCGTTCCCTGGACCATGGCAAACAAGAATCCTGCGCACACGGCATTCGTGTCAAAGGCGGCCGCATTGGCAGCCCCGATTCCGCGTTGCACCATGCAGGCAAGCGGGGGGAACAGGAGATCCGCGGTCATGCTGGCGGCCACGATGAGGTCAATTTCAAGGGCGTCGATCCCCGCGTTCGCAATCGCATTTCGCGCGGCCTGTATAGCGATGTCAGTCACGGTTTCGTCGGGCGCAAGACGACGTCTCTCGCGAATACCCGTTCGGGAACGGATCCACTCGTCATTGGTATCCACCAGCTTCTCCAGGTCAGCGTTCGTAATAATCGTCTCAGGAACGTGCGATCCCGTGCCGATGATGGAGACGTTTCGCAACTCCACTTAGTACCAGCTCCTAACAGTAGATAATAGTTCTCTCGCTATTGTACACACACTGCGCTGGTTTGAGAAGTCATGACACAGTGTTTGTCATAACGCGGAGTTCCAATCGGAGCGCACATGAAACACCACTTGCGCCTGCTCGGGCCAAGTGGTGTTGTTTGCCGGTAGAGGGATTCGCCGCTCTGCCGGTACGTTGTGTCGAATTCTGTAGAAGTAATGGCGATCAGCGTTTCTGACGTCCAGGGTTCAGGACGAAATTCTCGGCCTGTTGAGACCGGATCGCCTCGAAGTTAACCTCTTTCGTCTTGTCCACCCGTAGCGCGGATGGCAGTTCATTCGCACGGTGGGTGTTGTCGGGATCAATCCCCAACTTTTGCTCGTCTTCCATCACAGTATCCCTCCCATCGTTACTAGGATTGCCATTATCCGCGAAGGTATGTAGAGGGAGACATTGGTCTACATACTAGGAAATGGCATCCGGAGATTCTTGTTCCTGCTCTGCCGTCGCACTCGTACATGGCAAGTCGTCCTGAGTGTCCTGAGTGTCCTGAGTGTCCTGAGTGTCCTGCGTGTCCTCAGCGTTCGCGGTGTTCGCGGTGTTCGCGGTGTTCGCGGTCAGGGGGCGTATGGCAGTGCGGTTCCAGAGTCGCAGAGCAAGCGCGCGCTGATGCATACGGCCATTGATCTCCGACAGGATCTCCAAACTCGGTTTCGTGTTTACTTCAATGATAAACACCCGATACGAATGATCGAGCCCGAGGTCGATCCCGTACACGGAGTTCTGAAAGTGGGCTCCAAAGTAGTTGCCAACGTCGACCGCCACTCGAACAAGGGTACTGCGAATCTGGCGCCGAGTGGTCTTGTCTGTGCAACACGCGCGTAGATACCTGGACAGCGAGTCGATCGTGCCGCCCTGTTTCACATTGGTCACAAAACGGTTGGAAGGGGCTGTTTTGCAGAATGTCCCGGTCATTTCAAATAGCCCCCGTTCGTTTCGCTGGACGATGATTCGGATATCAGTCGGTCGTTCCTTCATGGGAAGCAGATCGATATATTCCTGTATCACGCACTGTTCCCGGGCGACCCATAGGGGCAGCGAGGTCCGGAGATCGCGCAGATGACGGACGCGTACAGTCTGTCTGTAGTCTTGCCATTCGTAGCCCCGCAGACATTTTGACACTCGACAGACCTGATTGCCGCCTCCGCCGAGTTCACTTTTGATGACGACTTGACCGTAGCGCGTCAAATAGCCGGAGAGAGCGCCGGGGGAGTAAGGACTGGTTTTTGGCAAGAATTGCTTCAGTCTGTGGTGGCGCGCGATCAGATTATGTTTTTTCCATTTGCTGATCGGAATCCGATGAGGCGGATATGAGTCAGTCATTGCCCACTCACTCCCCATGTGATCAACACTTATTGGCGGTACTCTTTGTTGCCGTCGTAATCTAGCCAGGCGTCCAGCATGGCAGGCAATCGACGTTTGCGGTGGCAGAGCATCGCGATGACGCTCTCCTTGATCGCCGGCGTGTAGTTTGAATCAGGCGCACTGCGCACCATACGGGCCAGCCTTTCCTCAGGAATGGCCTGAATGCGGGCGGCCATGGCCATGAGATTCGGCCGTTTGGCGAACTGCGTCCAGCCTCGCGGAACATGGTAGAATTGCCAGATCTGCTGCCAATGACTGCTGCGCCAATGTTTCCCGCTCCATTTGCGGTCGCACCCGTACAGGGCGTAACCGTGGTCGATCAGATACCAGTCGTACATCCCATCAGACGCCTGATATAGGATGATATTCTTTCCTGACGCCCGATCGATGTTGGTCACCCATACGTCAAACGCGATCGTCGCGCAGACCAGATGCGTCAGATTGCGCACCGTGTTCTGCGGATCCCTCTGCACTTCGTCAGGCAGTGTGCGCCAACTGTGCAGGCTGGTGGACTCAAGTGGCAATGACACGATGCCGCGCAACGTTTCGTCGGCGTCTTCCACATGCGCCAGTTCTACGCGAGCACTCGGCACAGAGATCAGGTCGGTCAACTGCTTGGCTATCCATTCGTTCCCGACAATGGGGCCAGCATCGTACCACTGCCGCGGGTAGGCAAACTTGAAAAATCCTTTGCGACCGTTCTGATCTTGAACGCGCCATACCTGACCCTGCGGCTTCTCCTTCCACTTGTCAACGATGGTCCAATGAGTGCCTGGCAATACCTTCACGCCCTTATACATTGTGTGTGGGTGAATAGGGGTTGGCTGTTCCATCCATCACCGCCTCGTACTGACTCGCGACCGCGTCCCACGTATAGTGCATGGCCCGTTCGAAGGCGGCGTGTTGACGTCTCTCGGTGCGCTCTTTCTTCGTCCAGACCTGCGCCACCGCCTTGCTGATTGCCTCTGGCGTCGACGACGCGATGACTGCAGCCGTTTCGGCGTCGACAAAATCTCGCAATCCCCCCGCCTGAGTAGAGACAAGAGGGGTTCCCGTGGCCATTGCCTCAAGCGCCACCAGCCCAAATGATTCATTCCTGCTGGGCATGACAACGGCTCCTGCATCTCGCATGCGTCGCAGTACGTTGTGGTGTGAACATTGACCAAGGAAGCGGACGTGCCCGGACAAATTCAACCGATTGGTCAGCGCCCTCAGTTCCCTGACGTAATGCGAGGAACCCTTGCCGATGATGTCCAGTCGCACATGGCGGTCTATATTCTTTAGATCCGCGATGGCGGCGATGGTTTCAGACACTCCTTTTTGGCGAATCAGCCGTCCGGCAAATAGTAGTTGCTCTTTGTGCCGTGGTCTGTGAAGCGTGGAGATCGATTGCGATTTTACGCCATTTGGAACGACATACGTCTTGCCCCGCGCGGCAGGGAATTGCGCCATCAGGACCAACGCCTGCCAGTTGCTAGGCGATACAATAGCGTCTGCCTGTTCCATGAAATGTCGTTGTCGGGTTTCCATATGCAGAGAGGTTGATCTGTGCAAACCTTCCTTTGACACCAGAGAATGGCATGTGTAGATAATCTGGGAGGAATATCTGTCTCGCATGGCGGTTGCCAGTTCATCGGCCTGAATACTGTGTACATGAATGATATCAGGTCGTTCGCGCAGACCGCGCAGGTAGTGCAGGATGGGACCGGCATACAGACGCTGATGGACGGGGGAATGATACTCGGATTCACGCGGAAAGCGAATGACGCGCATCCCGC
>JAJZEE010000081.1 GCA_021805735.1 Bacillota bacterium | reverse complement strand
CCGTAAAGACTGTACGCAGGCAACCCTGAGTGGCGGTCTACGGCAAAGGAGACGTGTTCACCCTCCCTGGCGCTGTTGCGAACACCGTGTTCCGGACCGAACAATTTGGTTACGTCGCAGTTTGTCGCCTCCATGAACAGATCGATGACTGGAACCAATCCACTATTTGTCATCGTGTAATTGCTGACCAGACCCAACTTTTTGCCCGCGATCAGATGTGCGTGATGTTCAAACAGCGCTTCAACTCCCAGTTTCATTCACAGTGGCCTACTCCCCTGATCGATTTCACGACGGCGCAGTGACTCGACGTTCTCTCATTCGCGCGTAATGATCAGATTATCAGATACCTGAGGCGAGCGCGTCAACCCTTGACGCTGCCCGCGACAGAAAAAACTACAAGCGTGGCGTCAGCCCGCTTGTAGTTCTGTCAGTGGTTCTCTTACTAGTACACGGGAACTGTTGTGCACTGCGTGGTGTACACCGGTACGAGCAGGAAGAACAGGACGAAGATGATCAGAAACACCACGGCCCAGCGCGTGTAGCCACCGAAGACTCCCATGCGGATTCCTCCCCCTTTGCGCAATAGATCAGCGATACACTGTAGATAATGTGTCTGCATGATCAAATGCGCGGGCTCAAGCCCTCTATGGCGCAAAAATGCCGTTGTCGGAGGCGGCCAGGGAGGTTTTGGCGGCCATCGCCCTGATCTGCACTGCGGCCGATCAGGCGAACAGCTTGCGCGCCTCCTCCGTTAGCGCAGGCACCACTTCGAACAGGTCGCCGACGATCCCATAGTCGGCCACTTTGAAAATGGGCGCCTCCGGATCCTTGTTGATCGCCACGATCACTTTTGAATTGGACATGCCGGCCAAATGCTGAATCGCTCCCGAGATCCCGCACGCTATGTACAGGTCCGGAGTCACGACCTTGCCCGTTTGGCCAATCTGCATCGAATAATCACAGTAGCCCGCGTCACAGGCCCCGCGTGATGCCCCGACTGCCCCGCCGAGCACGGCCGCAAGCTCCTGGAGCGAAGCGAAACCTTCAGCGCTCTTCACGCCGCGACCACCTGACACGATAATTTTCGCCTCAGACAGATCGACGCCGGAGACCGCTTTTTTCAGTACGTCTCGCACATGTGTCGACACATCGCCGGAGAGTCGGACTGGCAGATCCGTCACATTGCCAAGTGCGCCCGTTTCCTCGTGGGCTGGCAGGTTATTGGGTCGGATGGTTGCCACGATCAGGTCACCCGCTATTTTGACCTTCACAAATGCCTTGCCTGCGTAAATGGGTCGCGTAAAGATCACATCATCTCCGACCAGTTCTACATGAATCACATCGGAGGCCTGCCCCGCCTTGTGACGGGCTGCCACCATCGGCGCCACATCCCGCCCGATGGCTGAGTGCGCAAACAGCACTGCCTGCGGCGCGAACGCTTCAATCGCCTGTTCTACTGCAGCCGCATAGTGGTCCGGCACATACTGGCCAAACTCCTCGCGATCCGCCACGTACACCTGATCCGCTCCATGAGCCCCTAGGGACGCAGCCAGTCCGGAGACCTCGTGACCGATCAACAGGGCCGCTACCTCACCGCCGTCTGCGATAATCCGCGCCGCGCCAAGAGCCTCGAAAGAGACATTACGCAACTGGTTTGCGCGCAAATCAGCAACCACCAATACATTTCGTTTCACCGCCATCGCTCCTTCATTCGATCAATCGCACAGTACATAGCGCGCATTCCGGACAACCTCGGCGACAGTTCTAAAGCACTTTGCTGGTTTGCCGAAGCTCGCGAACAAGCGCCTGCGCCCGCGCGCCGGTGTCACCCTCCAACACGCGACCTGCACCTTTGGCTGCAGGAAGAACAATCTCAACCACGGAAGATCGTCTGGCAATGGCCAGCGCATCAAGACCCAGTTCGGCCACCGCAACCTTTGCGATCGGCTTCTTACTCGCCTTGCGAATCCCGATCAGGGACGGATACCGCGGTTCGTTCAATCCCTGTTGAGCCGTCACCAACACGGGCAGCGGCGCCGTCACGATCTCCGTATCGCCCTCCGCATCTCGCTCGGCGACAACTTCCCCGCCGTTTATCTCCAGCTTCGTAACCGTCGAAATATGCGGCACCCCGAGCAACTCCGCCACGCGGACCGCAACTTGACCAGAACCATCGTCCACCGCCTGATTGCCGGCGATGATAAGGTCATACGGACGATCCTTAATGACGGCGGCCAGAACTTCTGAAACCGTCACCTCATCGCCAAACGCCGCCTCGTCTTCCACATGAATCGCCTCATCGGCTCCCATGGCAAGCGCCGTGCGTATGGCTTCCTCTACACGGGCAGGTCCGACTGTAACAACCGTCACCACGCCGCCCTCGGCTTCCTTCAATTTGATGGCTTCTTCCACAGCGTACTCGTCGTATGGATTGATGATAAACTGAACCCCGTCTTCTTTCACGGCGCCGTTCTCCAGGACAATCCTGGCTTCCGTATCAAACGTTTGCTTCATACATACGATGATGTTCACAAGCGCACCCCTATCCAGTGATCAAGAACCAACCGTCATGACCGGTTTCCGACGCCGCCTAGCAGCATGTCGTAGACCGGATCCACCAGTGCTGTGAGATCGTATTTGGCGCCCGTAAAAATCCATGCGCTGACGGTCTCGTCAATCGTGCCAAAAATCATCCTGCGAGCGACGCGCACGTCAAATGGACGCCGAAACGCTCCCGTTTCCTGCCCAAGTTCCAAAATACGATCCAATGTGCGATGGTATGGTTTCATCATGTTCGCCACTTGCTCACGAATCGCACGATCTGCCTGGCGCACGTGCACCTGAAGCACCAGCGCCAGTTCGGGATTTTGACCAAGGGTCCGGAAATGCGCTTCAATCAGCTTGCGCAGGGCAGTCAGCGGTTCCGGATGTTCTCCTTCCAGCCAGGTCGACAGGGTAACGATCTGACCGATGGTTTCGCGCAGGACGGAAATCAGGATGTCCTCCTTGTTCTTAAAATAAAGATATACTGTGCCATCTGCCACCCCTGCTTCACGGGCAATACGCGCAACCTGGGCGCCGTGATATCCAGAGACAGCCATCACCCTCACAGCCGCCGCGAGTATGGCGTGATACTTGGCCGTGTCCTTGCGCTGAGCGATGAGCGTCTCCCTCCCCCATATTTGCCGAATGGCTATTCATTCATTAGGATTTTACGCCACCTTCGAAACGTCGTCAAGAGAGATACCAATTCCACGAATCAATCGGCCCCTGCGCCCCCGACCACACAACTCCATGCAGATGAGTACTCTGTACGCCAAGCAAAAACGGATCGACCAAGAAGTTTTCTGGCAACTGCTGACTGATCAGATCCTGCCACTGGTTCAATATCTGCTGACGCGTTGCCGTGTTGTCGGCAGAAGCGCTGTCCTGTTGCGCGAGCAGGGTGTTATTGGTTGCCACGGCCGGATCCGCAGTGTTGGTCCAGTCGCTCGTATCCTGATTAAAGAGAGCGTTCGCTGACCATAGATCTGTGGGGTTTGGATCTACCCCAAGCTGCCAGCCCATGATGTAACCCTGAATCGCGGGCGAATTGGATTCCAGGTCGGTAATCATCTGACGCGGCGACAATGCCGGACCAACGCTTGCATTGATCGCGATCGCGCGCAAGTCGCGCGCGATCAAAGTGGCTTCCTGCTTCCCGTATGGATCTCCCTGCGCATAGGCAATCGACGCCCCCAGCGGTTCGCCGTTTGGTTGCACAATCCATAATTTTGGTCCAATGTGAAAGCCAGCGTTGATCAACAGATTCCGAGCCGTTTGCGGCTGATACGGATAGGCGCTGGTCAGCGCCGTATTGTACCACATACTGTCTGGAGGCAATGGGCCATTTTCAAGCGCTGCCTGGCCCCCGAAAACAGAACGGATCAACCCCTTGCGGTTGATCGCGTATTCAACCGCCTGACGAAACGCCGCGCTGGCATAACCCGGCCGATTGTCTTTCCATCCGAGAAACGTGTATCCATTGCCCGGTACGGACATCACCCGATATCCATGCATATGTCCCGCCTGTTTGGCCAGAGCCGGAGAGACGCCACTATAGAGATCGATCTCACCCGACTGCAGCAGTCCGGGCAAAACTGCGCTCGTCGCCACTCTGACAATGAGGCTGCGCAGTTTGGGAATTCCGAGTATGAACTTGCGGTTAGCCCTCAAGTCAATCTGCGCACCCTCTGACGCCGAGATCAGAAACGGCCCGCTTCCCACGTCGGGATTTTGGGCGTACGCTGATGTGGGCCAGGACGCATACGAAAGCGAGCCGAGAATGGCAGACGGCAACGGCATCAACCCGGCAAAATCGCGCACAAGCGCTGACGGATCTGGAGCACGCAAGTGAAAATAGAATTCGCTCTGATTCACGGCATGGAATCCCGATACAGTTTGCGCTTGCCCGGCCATCACGGCTCGCGAACCGACGATCGGCAACACGCGATACCCTTGTGTTCCTTGCAGTTGGTTATTGTATACGGGGGAAGCCAGAAAATTGACGGCGAGCCCGACATCGGCTGATGTAATCGGCGTACCGTCCGACCACTCCGCGTTCTTGTTCAGTTGCATGTACAGGCGCTGTCCATGATCTCCATACCACCATTTTGACACCAGTTCGGGAGCAACCGCGAGATTTCGCCGCAAGCGCAACAAACTGCCGAACTGCTGCCCCACCACCAGGTTCGTCGATGCCGACGTCGACAGATAGGGCAGGAAGGCTCCCGAAAACCCGGTGGATTCCCCGATCGTGACGAGTCCCGTCGCGGTGTTTAGCCCGTTTGGATTCACCGCGGCCCTTACTGGCTTCCCGGACATTCCAAATGTGGAGACAGCGGCAGCGGCAAGCACGCCAGCCAGGAAGGTCGCTGCCTGGCCACTCCTGAAAATCGAGAATGCACTCGCTTTACTGGAATTGCGTTTTTTGCGGCTCATGGCATATCTCCTCCATGTTCATGATAACAAAAAATTGGATCAGTCGAAAGAAAAACAGCCAGCGGCTCAGCGCCCCGGCTGCAACAACCCCTCCACGCGGACAACAGCGATCTCAACTCCGCATCTGCGGATCAAACGCGTCGCGCAGTCCATCACCGATAAAGTTGACGGACAGGATCGTCAACACAATCATAATGGCAGGCGGCAACCACAGATAGGGTTGCGTGGTCATGGCGGTATAGTTGGAAGCTTCGCTGAGCATGCCGCCCCAGGAAGCCACCGAGAGCGGCAGCCCGAGCCCGATGAATGTAAGAGCAGCTTCCAGGCCCACATAACCGGCGACGGCAAAACTGACCAACACCGACAGGGTTCCAACCGTATTCGGCAGCATATGCCGAAAGATGGTTCGCCATGCTCCCGCCCCAATCGTAGTGGCGCCAATCACAAAGTCCTGTTGGCGGAGTTGGATGAACACACCGCGCATGAACCGCCCTGAAGCGGGCCAACTCGTCAACACGACGACCGTGATCAGAAGGAGTTCGCCCGACGTGTTGAACACAGCCTCAAGGAACAGGATGAACACAACAAATGGGAAGTTCAGCATGACGTCCACAAACCGCATCATAAGGTTGTCGATCCAGCCTCCAAAATAGCCGCTGATCCCACCATAAATGGTGCCGATGACCAGAGTCATGACGCCGGCTGAAAAGGCCACCGTCAGGTCCACGCGCCCCCCATACAGCAGACGCGCGAGATTATCATAACCCGACGGGTCCGTGCCCAAAGGATGCGCCGCAGATGGCGGAGCGTTCGTGTTCATGATATCGATGACCGAAGGACTGTAGTGGGTAAAGAGCGGCGCTCCCACAGTTATGAAAATAATCGCCAACAAAATGATCGCTCCAGCCACCGCAAGCGGATTCCGCATAAATCGCTCAAAGGCGAGCCGTGACGGAGGTTTCCCCTTCACGACTGTGCCTCCGGACTTTACCCCAGCCTTCGATACAACACTGGCAGCCATGGTCTCACCCCCTAGTTATATCTCACGCGAGGATCCATCGACGCGAGGAGAATGTCGGCAAAAAGATTCCCGAGCAGGACCATGACTGCAAATATCAACGTCGTCGCCAAAATGACTGGATAGTCGCGGTTTAGGTTGGCATTAATCGTAAGTTCGCCCATGCCGGGCCAGGTGAAAATCTGTTCGAGGATGACGGCGCCGCCGACCAATCCGCCGATGTCAAAACCAAACTGCGTCGTGATCGGGATGATGGCGTTGCGCAGGACATGCCGGAACAATACGCGTGTCGAGCGAAGGCCTTTGGCCCGCGCCGTGCGCACATAATCCTGGAAGAACACCTGCAACGTGTTGGCGCGCATCAACCGCGTATAATAGGCGACGCTGGGAAGAGCCAGGGTGGTGGCGGGAAGAATCAGATGCTGGATCCGGTCGCCGAGGTCGCCGGACCATGGCACGGCGGCCGTGACCGTACCCATCGAAGGAAGCCAGTTGAGTGTAAAGGAAAACAGGAAGATGAGGAACAGGGCAAAAACGAAACCCGGCACGGAGTAGAGAAATACAGCCACCAGCGATGTGGAGATGTCAAATCCTTTGTTCACACGGTTGGCCTGGAACACACCGACCGGAATGCCGATAATCAAAATGATGAGTTCTGCCGTTAACGCCAGGGTCACCGTGTTCGGAAGCGCGATACCAATCAGGGTCGTGACCGGCTCCTGAAACTCAAAGGAGGTGCCGAGGTTGCCATGCAGCAGGTTGACGATCCAGTTCACATACTGCTGCGGCCAGGACAGGTTCAGACCCGCGTTGGCCGTGCGCTGCGCGATCACTTTGGCGGCGTCCTTGATATGGGGATTAAGACCAATGAGAGCCTGAAAGGCATTGCCCGGCATCAGGTGCATGAGACTGAACACAATCACTGTGATGATAAATAACGTCGGAATCAAGCCCAAAAGGCGGCGAATCACATAACTGGTCACACAGAGGCCCTCCTCGATAGCTTTCAGTCATGGAGAGCCGCAAGGCGCCGCTCTCCATGACCAAATTGTATGCCTCAAAGCCGAAGCGACAGCGCAGGCTCAAACATTAGTTGCCAGTGCTGAGCCACCACTTCTGAGGATCGAGATTGCCGTACGGTGTGAACACAACGCCATGCAGGTTTTTGTTGTAGGCCGTAACGTTGTTTGCGTCAAAAAGGAAATTCTCCGGCAGTTGCTGATTGAGCAATGCCTGCCACTTGTTGAGAGTGGCAATGCGGTAGTTGATGTTATACGCCGCTTTGCCGTGCGACTCATGGATCAGCTTGTCATTCAACTGAATGGCTGGATCTTTCGGGTTCGTCCAGTCGATCGTTACGATGTTGAGGTTGTCTGTCGAGCGCCATAAGCCCCGCGGATCGGGATCATTGCTGAGGCTCCAGCCGAGCAGGAACGCCTGGATGGGCTGCTTGCCGTTGGAGTCGGAGTTCAGTTGCGTGAGAATGGTGTTGAAGTTGATCGGCGGATTAATCTTCAGATTGATGTGCACCGCCTGCAGGAAACTCTGGATAAAGTCAGCCTGCCGCTGGATGGTCGTGTCGCCGCTGGAGATCGTCAGCGTCGGTGTGAACGGCTGTCCGTTTGGCATGGTTCTCCAGCCGCCCGCACCGATCTTCATGCCAATGGAGTTAAGAAGGGCGTTCGCCTTGGCGGGATCGTATGGATAGGTATTGAGCGACTTGTTGTACCAGAAGTTGATCGGAGGCAGCGGACCGTTCTCAAGCGTTCCATATCCGGCGTACAGCGCTTTGACCATGGCAGGTCGGTTGATCGCATACTCGACCGCCTGCCGGAAGGTGGCTTGGCTGAACACCGAACCATACGTCGCGTTGTTGAGACGCCAGCCGAGATACTGGAAGCCGTTCGAAGGAACGACATTGATATTCAGATTCGGAACCTTTTTCATCTGCGCGACGTCAATGGCATGAATGGCCGCCATTGTGACCTGACCGGACGCCAGATCGCCGTTAACGACGTCGGTACTGATGACTTTCCACACGTTCTGGGCGATGTGCGGAGCACCAAGCACGTAGTATGGATTCGCCTTCTGGGTGATCGACTGGCCAGGCACGATGCTCGTGGTGATGAAGGGACCTGAACCAATCCATGGATGACGGTCAAACGGGGTGCCTTTCCACTGGGACATCGGGATCTTGCCCAGTATGTACGTCGGAAGCGGAGTGATAGCGACAAGGTTGGCGGGAAGCGCCGCCGCGTCCGCATGTTGCAGAGTGACGGAAAACTCGCGGGGCCCAAGGATTTTGAAACCAGACGGCGTCTGCCCATCCGGCAGGTACCCACTGGACGGCACGCCCACGACGTTGGACAGCAGGTAGCCGTACGAACCGCCATCGGTCACGTTGTAGCTCTTGGAAAGCAGCCAGTCCACGCCCAGCTTGACGTCGCCGGTCGTGATATACATACCGTTCGACCAGCGGGCTTTCGGATTGATCTGGAAGTAGTAGGTTTTCTTGTCTGGCGAGGTCCACCATTTGTTGACGATATCCGCAGAGACTTGATCATTGCGGTTGAATCTCAAAATGGAATCAAAGCTGTATGACGTTGCGGCCGCCGTGTAGGCCGATGTCGACAGAAAAGGGATGAAGTTCAGACCAAATGCGGTTGGGAACGTTTGCACCATGGTGCCGCCGTTGGTAACCGGAGACCGATGCGCCGTGGCGGCGTCAGCAACGCCAATACCACCGGAGTAGCCAGCAAACAGCGCGGACAGCGTCATGACAGCCGCCGCTGTGAAAAGCGTGGACTTCCTCTTCATCTTGAAACCCCCTATGTTGGTATGTAAAGCGTACTGCAGAGTGTCTGCCGACTGGCCGACAGACACTTCGCGACGAGGGCGCCCCCAGTCATCGCGGTCACCATCGCCCTTTAGGCGTACAGATGACACGCTGTGAATTGCCCGGGAGCATACTCTTTGAGCGCGGGACGCTCAGAACGACAAACATCCATCACCTTCGGACAACGCGTATGAAACGCGCAGCCGGAAGGCGGCTTAGCTGGACTTGGAACATCTCCCACGAGTACGATCCGCTCACGGTTCACGTGACGCTTCGGCTCGGGCGCCGCAGACAGCAAGGCCTGTGTGTAGGGATGAAGCGGAGAACTGTACAACTGGCGTTTGGGGGCCAGTTCCACCAATCTCCCCAGATACATCACCGCCACGCGGTCGCTGACGTGCTTAACGACAGCGAGATTATGAGAGATAAACACGTAAGAGAGTCCAAACTCCTTGCGGAGGTCAGCTAACAGGTTGAGGACTTGCGCCTGAATCGACACGTCGAGAGCGGAGACCGCCTCGTCGGCCACGATCAGCTTGGGGCGCAGGGCGAGCGCCCTGGCGATGGCGATGCGTTGCCGCTGTCCGCCGGAAAATTCGTGGGGAAAACGCAGTCGTGCTTCCGGAGTAAGTCCCACGATCTCCAGCAGCCTAACGACCTCGTTGTTGACGTCGGAGCGCGTTCCGCGCTTGTTGACAATGAGCGGTTCCGCAATCAGCGAGCCCACGCTCATCCGCGGATTCAACGAACTGTAGGGATCCTGGAACACCATTTGAAAATCATGCCGAAGCTTGCGCAGTTGCCTGCCCTTTACTCTGGTGATGTCCTGACCGCCCATGAGAATGGATCCGGCTGTCGGGTCATTGATGCGCATGATCAGTCGCCCAAGGGTCGATTTGCCGCAGCCGGACTCGCCCACCAAGCCAATCGTTTCGCCTTCCGGGAGGCTGAACGACACGTCATCCACTGCCTTTACTTGCCCGATCGTGCGACGAAGAACCCCGCCTGCAATCGGAAAATACTTCTTCACATTTCTGACTTCGAGAATTGACTTCCCCTGAGTCTTCTTTAACGCGAGTTCAGATTCCAGAGCGCTCACCGGCCCACCCCTTTTCACACAAACTCTATACCAGATCGCAGCGAACGTAGTGTCCAGGTTTAAGCTCCCGGAGTTCCGGCATCTTCTGATGACAACTCTCCTGCGCCAAGGTGCAACGCGGCGCAAACCTGCAACCTGACGGAAAGTTGGCCGCGCTCGGAACAGTGCCTGGAATGGAGGCCAGTCTATCCCGATCCTGGTCAATGACGGGGATCGACTCCATCAGCGCTTTCGTATACGGGTGGAGCGGGTCGTCGAACACTGCGTCGGCAGTCGCAGATTCGACGACCTGACCTCCATACATCACGACCACATCGTCCGCCATCTCCGCAATGACGCCAAGATCGTGCGTGATCAGGATAATGGCTGTGCCGTTTTTATTTTTAAGACTCTTCATGAGATCGAGGACCTGGGCCTGAATGGTCACATCAAGCGCCGTGGTCGGTTCGTCGGCAATCAAAAGTTTGGGTTGGCACGCCATGGCCATGGCAATCATCGCCCGTTGACGCATGCCCCCCGACAACTGATGCGGATACTCGTCAACAATCTGCTCCGCTCTCGGAAAACCGACACTGCGAAGCAGGCCAATGGACTGCTTCTTTGCCTCCGCTTTGGACAACTTGCGATGACGGATCAATACCTCGCCGATCTGCTCGCCGACTTTGAGCACCGGGTTCAGGGCAGTCATCGGCTCCTGAAAGATCATCCCCATCCGGTTTCCGCGCACATCCGACATCTGGCGTTCGGTGAGCTTCAGAAGGTCGGTGCCTTCAAAGGTCACCTCGCCTTCCACGATCCGGCCCTGAGGTCCGGGAACCAGGCGCATCAAAGAGAGCGAAGTCATACTCTTGCCGCTGCCAGACTCACCGACGATGCCAAGCACCTTGCCGGGTTGAACCTCGAAGTCGACGCCATCGACAGCCTTTACCTGGGAATGCTTGCTAATGAAATATGTCTTCAAATTGCGAACTTTCAGCAATGGCTCTGCCATGTCGCACCCCCAAAAAAACAATGCCTTCGCACGAGATCAAACGTTTCAATATCTCCACGTCGGAGACACGAAAACTTTGGAAACTCTACGTCTTTATGATAGAGGCTGTCTCTCAAAAGTCAACTGCAAAGTCAACGGTAGCCTCTACTCTCTCTATTGTCTGCTTCTCTTCGCATTTTCTGAGAATTACGGTAACATAAAGGACTGGATAATCGAATGTAAAAACTGTGTAAATTGATTGAAAGTGTAGTTTTCCGAAGGAACGGATGTCCGTCTTTCGTGCACATCTGTTGCTGAGTGAATAAAAAACGGCCGCAGATCAGCCCCGAAGGAACGGGGCTACGGTCGCTCATCGGAGCTGTTGCACTCTCCCTTCGCGCAGTGTTTCAGCACAGCGTCGCCGCGCGGCGGCAATCCTGTCCGCACACTCACAGGGCGGTTTATGCTTCGATTGCAGGGGTCGATCGCTGCGCCTCCGTATCCTCAAGCACATCTGCCAGAGAGATTCCGTCAAGTGTACGCATGATGCTGTCGTTGAGCTTCATCCACACGCCACGCGTGTGACAATGGCCGGCTTTACCGCAAAAATCCTCCGGCGATGCAAACTCGTCGCTGACGCAACCGATGGGCGCCATATCTCCTTCCAGCAGCTTGACCACCTGTCCCATGTATATGGCTCTTGGTTCCCTGGCAAGCAAGTAGCCGCCGCTTGCGCCGCGGACACTGCTAACCAGCCCCTCTCGACGCAACAAGGCAAAGATCTGGTCGAGAAATGCTTCCGGTATATCCTCGCGCGACGCAATCTCGCGCAGCGGCATCGGCTGTTCTGCCGAACGCGAAGTTTCAGCAAGCGTCACGATCGCGCGCAGCCCATATTCTGTACGCTTCGATACTTTCACCCGCAGTTCCCTCCTTCAGTTGCCGAATGCACCGCGTTCCTTGAAGCGCCTTTATGCAATCGCGTGTCAAGGACCCACTCTCGTCATTTCACCGACCGCGAGATCGCTCAAAGCCGCGACACAAATCTCCGCCCTTATCCGATCGAACCTTCCATCTCAAACTTGATCAGCCTGTTCATCTCGACCGCGTACTCCATTGGCAGTTCTCTCGTAAATGGTTCGATGAACCCCATGACGATCATGCGGGTCGCATCCTCTTCCGTAATGCCCCGGCTCATCAGATAAAACAACTGCTCTTCACTGACTCGGGAAACAGTAGCCTCGTGTTCGAGTGTAACAGAATCGCTGAGAATCTCATTGTACGGAATCGTATCCGATGTCGACTCCTTGTCGAGGATCAACGTGTCACATTTGATATTCGATTTTGAATGACGCGAGTCTGGCGAAAAATGCGCCAGGCCCCTGTAAGTCGTCTTGCCGCCATGCTTGCTGATGGACTTGGACACGATCGTCGACGTACAGTCTGGCGCGGCATGCACTATTTTTGCGCCCGCGTCCTGATGCTGACCCTTTCCAGCCACCGCAATCGAAAGAACAGTGCCCTTGGCGCGCGGGCCGAGCATGTAAATCGCGGGATACTTCATCGTCAATTTGGAGCCGATGTTTCCATCGACCCATTCCATTGTGGCGTCGGCATAGGCGACCGCGCGTTTGGTGACGAGATTATAGATATTGGGCGCCCAGTTTTGAATCGTCGTGTACCTCGTCCGCGCACGGTCTTTCACGATAATCTCGACAACGGCGCTGTGCAGTGAATTGGTGCTGTAAATGGGCGCAGTGCAGCCTTCCACATAATGGACAAAACTGCCCTCGTCGGCGATGATCAGAGTGCGCTCAAACTGCCCCATATTTTCGGAGTTGATCCGGAAGTACGCCTGCAAAGGAACTTCGCAGCGCACGCCCTTAGGCACGTAGATGAAACTGCCTCCACTCCAGACAGCAGAGTTCAGCGCCGCAAACTTGTTGTCCTGCGGCGGAACAATCGTTGCAAAGTACTCCCTGAAAATCTCCGGATGTTCTCTCAGAGCCGTATCGGTGTCCGTGAAGACAACCCCCATGTCGGAGAGTTCCTTTTGCATCGAGTGGTACACGACCTCAGATTCATATTGGGCGGAAACACCCGCGAGAAATTTGCGTTCCGCTTCCGGAATACCCAATCGATCAAACGTATTCTTGATCTCTTCAGGCACTTCTTCCCACGTCTTGCTCTGGCGTTCCGATGGTTTGACATAATAGGTGATCTCGTCGAAATTGAGACTGTCAAGGTCGCCGCCCCAGTTGGGCAGGGGTTTTTGATTGAAGATCTCCAGCGACCGCAAGCGAAAATCAGTCATCCAGCCGGGTTCGTTTTTCATGCTGGAGATCTCCTCAACAACTTTTCGCGAGAGACCTTTCGCGAACCTGACAACAGACACGTCTTTGTCTATAAAACCATACTGATACTCCGACAGTTCCGGCGCCGTGCTCATTGGCAACTCCTCCTCATTATGGACGGTTCGACGCGTCGCAGCACAGACAGGCGTTCGCGCCGACTACGGCCGGGCTTCAGCTCTTTTGGTCAGCGCCGCGTTCCAGAGCGTGCCATGCGAGTGTCGCGCACTTGATCCGCGCTGGAAACCGGCAGACCCCGGCCAATGCCTCAATGTCACCCATACGGTCTGCGTCAAACTCTTCGCCCTTCATCATCTTGCGAAATTCTTCAGAGAGGGCCAGAGCTTCCTCAACCGGCTTGCCTTTAATCGCCTCCGTCATCATCGAGGCGGAAGCCATACTGATGGAACACCCAGCGCCCTGAAAACGCACATCCGTGACGATGCCATCCTCAATCTTCATCTGCAGCGTGATTTCATCGCCGCAAGTGGGATTCTTCAGGTCAATACTCAGCGTTTCACCGCCGATGCTGCCTTGATTGCGCGGGTGCTGATAGTGATCCATGATTACCTGTCGGTACAGATCATCCAATTGCATGGCCGAAAAACTCCTTCGTCGTCTCCAGGGCGCGCGCCAGGACATCGATATCGTCTTCTGTGTTGTAGATGTAGAAACTTGCCCGCGCCGTCGCTGCGACGTTTAGCCATCGCATCAAGGGCTGTGCGCAGTGATGACCGGCGCGAATCGCCACGCCTTCCGAATCGAGAACGGTGGACACATCGTGAGGATGAATCCCCTTCAGATTAAATGTAACGAGGCCTCCGCGCTCTCCGGACGGTCCATAGATCGTGAGGTCTTCGACAGCGCTGAGGCGTTCCAGCGCGTACCTTGTGAGTTCCGCATCGAAACGGCGAACATTGTCCATGCCAATTTCACGCAAGTAGTCAATCGCCGCCGCCAGTCCAACCGCGCCGGCGATGATGGGCGTTCCTCCTTCAAATCTCCAGGGCGCTTCCTTCCACGTCGATCGAAACAGTTCTACAGTCTCGATCATTTCACCGCCAAAATGCACCGGCTCCATGTCTTCCAGCGCCTCTCGCTTCCCGTATAACACTCCGATGCCAGTCGGCGCCATCATCTTGTGTCCGGAAAAGGCCAGGAAGTCGCAATCGAGATCCTGCACATCGACTCTCATATGCGGCACACTCTGCGCGCCGTCAACGACCATGATCGCGCCATGGCGATGGGCGATCGCAGCTACTTCTTTGACTGGATTGATGGTGCCCAGAACATTTGAGACATGCACCATGGAAACAATCTTCGTATTATGCGTGACAGTTGCTTCGACATCCGCCAGTGACACGGTGCCGTCACTCTGCATCGGCACGTACTTCAGAGTCGCTCCGGTCGCCATGGCCACCTGTTGCCACGGAATCAGATTGCTGTGATGCTCCATGGGGGTGATCACGATCTCATCCCCCTCGCGAAGCCGTTTGCGCGCATACCCATGCGCGATCATGTTCAGGCTCTCCGTCGTGCCCCGGGTGAATATGATCTGGCGTTCAGACGGAGCGTGGATAAACGCGGCGACCTTCTCCCGCGCGCCCTCATAGGCGTCCGTAGCGCGCGATCCGAGCGTGTGCACGCCGCGATGGACATTGGAATTGTCCTCGTTATAATACTGTGACACCGCTTCAATCACCTGGCGCGGTTTCTGTGACGTCGCCGCGCTATCCAGATAGACCAGCGGTTTGCCGTTAACCTTCTGATCAAGAATGGGAAAGTCGCGGCGAATCAGGGCGCGATCCATTTAAGCCATCTTCCTCTCCAGCACGTTTTCCATGGCCTTGCGCACGATGTCAAGCGGCAATTCCGCCAAAACGGGATCCACGAATCCCCATACGATCAGTCGCTTTGCAGACGCCTCAGAAATCCCGCGCGACATCAGGTAAAAGAGTTGATCCTCATTGATTTGGCCGACTGACGCCGCGTGTCCGCATTTGACGTCGTTCTCGTCAATCAACAGCATGGGGATGGCGTCGGCGCGGCTATCCCCACTCAGCATCAGCAGTTTCTCAGACTGCTGACCATTTGCGCCGCTTGCACCCTTGAGGATGTGCGTCAAACCGCGATACACAGCGTTCGCTTTCCCCTGCATCACGCCGCGAGCCATCGTATCGCTCTCGCTGAACCGACCGATGTGCACCATGCGCGATGTGAGGTCCATATGGGCGCGACCGGCGCCAAGAGCGATCGCGTGACTGGTGCTGACACTTCCTTCTCCTTCAAGCAGAGAGCCAAACTCGGCAACCGTATAGCCGTCGCCGACTTCGCCGACGACCCAGTTCATCTGACCGGAACGAAGCACTTTCGCTCTGCGGACCAGAACATTGGTCGCCTTGCGCGGGAAATCCTGCACAGTGCCAATCTTGACCTTCGCCCCATCGCCGACGATGACTTCCGTAACACCCACCTGCAGTTCATCTTCCAGTGTGGACGGGGCCACATACGAATCGAGAAATGATACCTGACTGCCTGTGTCCGCAACGATGAGATTGCGCGCAAACGTGCCATAGCCGCCATGCGTTGTCACGACCAGAAGTTGCACCGGTTGAACAAGCTGCACATTCTTTGGCGCATACAGGAACACACCGTCACGCCACAGAGCGCTTTGCAGCGCAATGAGATTATTTTCGTCAGAAGGAACAACGGTTCCCAAATGCTTTTGAACCAGGTTAGGATGTTTGTTGACAGCCTCCCGCAAACTGCAGAAGATGACGCCCTGCGCAGAGAGTTGATCCACGCCGCTCACATGGACCACACTGCCATCCGCAATGACAATCAGCGGATGCCGATCCTGCGCGTTCATATGTGACTCGGCAACGCTGCGCCAGGATGACGAATCCCCATTTGTCTTGGGAACGGCCCTGAACGCGTGCACATTCCGTCTGGAAAGATCGCTCTTTTCAAATTTCGCCAAAGGCTGTTCCGTGTAATGCGCCAGC
Source organism: Bacillota bacterium (assembly GCA_021805735.1). Classification (GTDB taxonomy): domain Bacteria; phylum Bacillota; class Bacilli; order Alicyclobacillales; family SLC66; genus JAKADD01. The sequence continues at coordinate 1,817 of JAJZEE010000081.1, read as the reverse complement.
GCTCTGCGCCGGAATTCGAGAACGAACGCGGGTTCCTGCAAAGCGGAAAAATACGTTTCCGCATCCAGACTGGGAACGGACGCTTCTTTCAGTATATTCACGTCAGGACACCCCCCTACGCATTGGCCGAGACAGTCTCGTCAGCGATTCCAAGTTCGTCTTTCAACCAGTCATAGCCGCGTTCCTCGAGTTCCAGCGCGAGTTCCCGTCCGCCCGACCGAACGATGCGCCCTTGCATCATAACGTGAACGCGATCCGGAATGATGTATTGCAACAGCCTTTGATAGTGCGTAATAATGAGCAGTCCAAACTCAGACCCGCGCAGTGAATTGACCCCATCAGCGACAATGCGCAGGGCGTCAATGTCAAGCCCGGAATCGATCTCATCAAGGATCGCGATGCGTGGCCGAAGAACCGCCATCTGTAAAATTTCGTTGCGTTTCTTTTCGCCGCCAGAAAATCCTTCGTTTAGATACCGCTCGGCAAACGAGGGTTCCATGCTGAGAGCCTTCATTTTGCCCTGCAGTTCACGGTGAAACTTCAACACAGGCACTTCGTTGCCTTCGCCGAGTTTGGCGTTTAGGGCCATGCGCATGAAGTTGGCGTTCGAGACGCCCGATACTTCACTCGGGTACTGCATCGCCAGAAACAATCCCTTGCGCGCCCGCTCATCCACGCCCATCACAAGCAGATCTTCACCGTCAATTGTGGCGCTTCCGGCAGTGACGTCATACTTGGGATGACCCATGAGCGACGACGCGAGCGTACTCTTCCCTGTGCCGTTTGGACCCATAATAGCGTGCACTTCACCTCCGCGAACCGTCAGGTTGACGCCGCGCAGAATTTCTTTTCCTTCAACTTTCGCATGCAAACCGGAGATCTTTAGCTCTGGAATGTTTGCCATAGTCTTTCCTCCCACCATCAGCGTTACACGCAGAACAGTCCAGTAGAGACTGCCAATGCAAAACAGCCCCGACATTTAAAGTTGACTAATTTGGTCGCCTTTATGCTACCACATAAAAATAGAAAAGCAAGCGGCCTGAATAACGGACGCCTGCAAATGCGACTTGCGGTTGCACTTGACACAAAACCTTCAAAAACGCGAAGAGCGTTCCCTATGCGGCGTCAAAATACGCGTCCAAAACGGGGCGCGAACAAGCCTTTTAAAACAGGTAACGCATGACCAGTTTGGCCTCCTCAGACATCATCTCCTTGTTCCAGGGCGGATCAAATGTCAGATCAATCTCAACGTCGGCAACACCCATAGCTTCGATCCGATGAACGATTTCCTCCTGCAGTTCTTCCATGGCTGGACAGCCCATGGTCGTCAAGGTCATGCGAACGATGACTTTGCTCCCGTCGTCCACAATAGTGACTCCATAAATCATGCCGAGGTTCACGACGTCAATCTGAATCTCCGGATCCAGCACTTCCTTCAACTGTTCATAGATCGCTTCTTCACTGATCACGTTGCATACCTCCCACCAGTAACTGCGGCGGCGTGGATCGGCGCCTGACAGTCTTTCCGTCGTTTCTGATTGCGGACGGGCACTGCACCGCTTGTTGGCTCATGAGCCAAATACTGCGGGTGTCGATGAGCCGCCGCCCCTTCTATAATACATGTATACCGCGTGTCCGAAAAGAGACCGGCGCTGCCAGGAGGTTGGCCCGATGGGACACCGGCTCGGAGGTCATGCATGCTCAAACTGTCTATATTGGCTGTGTCAGCAGCCCTCACCGCAACCGGATATCTTGCCGTGTCGCCAGTCCACGGCATTGCCAGTTACATCACGCCACATAGGGTCGCCGACTCGACT
>JAJZEE010000080.1 GCA_021805735.1 Bacillota bacterium | reverse complement strand
TCTCGCAAGTGATTCTGAGATATTATTTTGAGTACTTTCTATACAGCGGTGATTGAGTTTCGTTGTATCAACGGGATCGTGTTTATAAAAGGCTCATAGAAATTGTGAATTGAAATCAACTCTAGTTATGAAGTGGCCATTCATGACAAACGCTATGCTGGAGAAGCGAGCCCCTCTCGGCTCCGCCAGTTTGTACATCATCGGGGGCACACTCCCTTTGCATCTGTACAAACCTTCCCCAGTTCACATGCTGGACGCGATAACGCATTGGCGGGGTTGCCTATCGCAGTCTTTATCCTTGCTTGCCGCAAGTCGTTCCGGACGCTGTGGTCTAGCTACGCGCTCCTCACAGTTCCCTGTAGGCTGTAATACGGTTCCAGCCTACAATTTCAGTGTATCCCCTACATGTAGATAGCGCTGGTCCGAGACCTGCCTGTTAAGCGGTGTAGGCCGGGGTAACATTTCAACCCACAGATGCGTTCCAATAGGTTCGTGTTCCTCAACCGTTCCATGCTGCGGCCTAGAGATTCATCTTGGCGTAACCGCTTCGCCGCAAATCCCGTGTCCCACGGACTTCGTCACTTTGCCAGTGTCCGGCAAGTCACCGCCGCTTCGGCTCACTCCCCCTCGTAGCCGGAGAAGGGCATACCCGGTACTGGGACATTGTATTCTACCAGGGCCGCGTTCCAGACATGCTAAAGTAACAGAGTGATCCATAGTGACTGGTTTCTGATAGTTGGGCGTACCATAGGTGATGTCAACTCCCCACACGTGATCCGGACGCTCGATCGTGAGACCGCGCAGCAGATACGGATAAATCCGATGCTGCAGATAACGCTTGCTCCGGTTCGGGCCGGGACAGACCCCCTGAATGCCCATCTCCCGCATGTGGCGTCGCACCGTTCGGTAATCCATCGATCGTCCTTCTTGATGCAAGACGGCGGCCATGCGACGCGATCCGTAAAACGGGCATTCGGTGTAGATCTGATCGATTCGATGCGTGAGCGCCACTTCCTCAGGAGACGGAGGCACCGCCTGATCGTACAGGCCGGAGCGGTTCAGACTCAGCAGCTCGGCTTGGCATTTCGGGGACAGCTTCGAACCGGGCTCGTCCAGCAAAACGATACGGTCTTCACGAGCGGAGTTGGCGATCTTTTTTTCAGCCAGGTCAGCTCTGTCGTGAGACGGCCGACCTGGGCATAGAGTTGCTCGATCGTTTTCTCGTATTCGCTGCGAAGCTTGTCCAACTCTTTGCCCTGCGGTTCGAAGGCATGAGGCCCATTCCCCATCGCGATCTCACACCACTGACGCAGTTGATGGACGTGGACACCCAACTCTGAGGTGATTGGGCTGAATTGGCGTCAGGTTCCGCATTCCGCGACCGCTACCGGAGCCTTCGGTCGCAACGGCGCCGATGTCTCTTCGCGAGTTCAGTTCCGCCAGCGGCCCTGGCTGGCATCCGGGTTTCTGGACGATCCAGGGAGCAGTTGCATAATCTCTGGTCGGTGAGTTAACTTGGGAACGCGGTCGGGGGAATTTCGTACCAGCGAATCGCCTGGACGGAACTACCTGCTGGCGAGAAAACAACTGCCACGGAATGATTGGCGGTGAGCACAAAGTCTGTGGGCGAGAATACCGTTGTTCCTTGGACATACAGTTGCTGAATGATGGTACCGCCGCTGTAAACCGGTGTCGTTCCCACCCCCACCACCGTAGTACACACGGGAGACGTGCCGACATAGGCCGTGTTCAGGACCACGGGTGAGACGGGCGTCGTCGAGATCGACACTGTGGGGTCTAGCAGCACCGTTACCAACGTCAACGTTGAAGTGTTCACGGATGCCATGCCCATATCGATAACTGCCCGGATGTTAGAACTTGTCGGGTTGGACAGCCGCAATATCATGCTTTGGCCCGAACTCACCGTTTGTGCCGAATTGGAGATAAATGCCTTGCCGATCAAGCTGTTGCTTAATGTCATGTCAGCCAGAGCATATAGTGGAGACACTTGGGTGTTAAAGACAACGTCGTTCATGTCCATCCTCTCCTCCTTTGTGAACAGGCGACCTTGTACGACCATTTCGCCCTGGGTTATGCCAACTACTTGCATCCCACACCCTATCTATGGGGCAAGCCCGGTCAGGTCAGGGGGATTTCAAACCAACGAATAGCCATGATTCCCGTGTTGGTCGAACTTGAGAAGGTATAGACAACAGCCAGGGAATGGCCTGGGCTGAGAACCGCATCTGTGGGCGTAAATACCATTGTTGTCGCCACATAGATGTTCTGAATAACGGTGCCGCCCGTGTAGCTTACGCCATGCCCTCCACCTGCGACAACAGTACACACGGGGGCCGTGCTGGCATACTGCGTGTTAAGAGCCACAGGTGTCACGGTTGCGGTGCCCGATGGTGATGACGGATCAAACAATATCGTTGCCAAGGTTATGGTATTTGAGTTGACCGATGCCGTGCCCATATCAAGGACCGCTCGGACATTGGAATTTGGTGGGTTGCTGATTACCATCAGCATGATTTGGCTCGCAGCGGTTGACTTCAGCACGCCAGAATTACAGATAAACCCTCTCCCAATCAAACATTCGCTTAAGGTGCTGTTGAATATTGCGTACAAGGGCGATGTTAATCGATTAAAGATCAGTTTGTTCAATGGCTATCCCACCTCGGACTAGCTGCTGAGTGAGTGAACCGATATGAAAATGCGTCGTAACATAGGCCCACTTAGCGAACCTTCTCACAGAGTGTTGCATTAGGTCTGGGTTCTGTGTCAGTTTATTACAGAGGTTCGAACTTGGAACAGGGGCAGAGGCTTCAGTACATTGTCTTTGGCATAGCTTATGCGCACGGCATTTAATCGGTGACGATGGTAGAATTGTTTTTCGCAAGTGGAAAGTGCAGAGAATCGCGGCAATTTTTTATAGCACCGCCAACATTAATCTGAGATGATTAAGACGACGTTACGTGAGACGGTGCGTGACGTAATCGGAAGCTTTCTCCCATGAACGCTAGCACATGCGCGTGATGCACAAGTCGGTCCACCAAGGCTGCCGTCAAGCACGTGTCGCCAAACACCGTGTTCCATTGTCCGAATTCGAGATTGGACGTGACGATGACGCTGTGGCGCTCATAACACGCGGACACGACTTGAAATAACAATTCAGCGCCTGTCTGGTGGAACGGCACAAAGCCGACCTCATCATCAGAACGGGCCAGAGGGACCAAGTCCAGTCGAATCAAGGTCACTTGAAATTCCTCATCGACTTGGTCTTTGTTCCAAATGAAGAACCATGGGCGAGAGCGACGTTGCTGCGCATCTCCTTTCCGGACGCAAACTAATAATGGACTTCGGCCTTTGCGACCGCAATTACGGACAACGCCAGCAGATCAGTGGAGCTGAACAAATTGGGTGCCGCCCCCTTATTGGAGACCCATGTTTCCGTCGGAAAGATGACGGGAATCTCGGTGCAGGCCAGCAGAAGCCCGTCTATCTCCTCGCTCCAGGGTCGGGTGGCCACTTCGTACAGCTGTTGACTCAGAGACATACTCGCATGCTCCGAGGGTGTGTGGGAAGCCCCCCCTTAACGCGGAGGATGATATCCATGATTTCGCTTTGCGACGCAGCGTCCGGATAGACAGCCCGGAGCCCGACCTGCACAAATCCATGGATTATGTTCTGATTGCTATATGAGTGATCAGAAAACGCTTAGCGGGGGTGCGCACTCCAATTAACAGCCAGGCCACAGTATTTGTAATGGTCGTTGCCATAATTGCGTGCGTATTACTGTTTATGAGATATCGTTCATTGGTATGGATAATTATTGCTCCGTTCACTCCAGTAATTAGATTGCTATCCTGGGTATTGATTGAAAGGAAAATTAAGTATTAAGTATGCCTTTTGTAGAATGGACGTTTCAAAGATGAGGCGCAAAAGAGGAACAGATGGTCTTTATTCGCAATTTATGAGAGATTGAGGTCGAAGTACCTCTGCAAAGGGAGCAGTGATAAACCCACTTTGGGCATGCGCACAGCGGTAGATATAGCCTCCGACTGAAACCTCGAACGCTATATCTGGAGTGACCGCGCCTGCTTTGCGGACCTTATAACTTGTCCCCTACCTGTTCTTTTCCATCAGTACAAGAACGGTCATCCACACGTGAGTAACGTATTTTGGTGACAGACACTATATGAGATGGGAGGAACCCAGGGGTCATTGAGAAGGGAACATTCAGCGACTCTTAACTTCTTCATACCGTGGTGCGATGGGATTACAGCTGTCATGGACTTGTCGTGATTGTGGAATGTTTCTTCCGTCGTTGGCGGTGAGAAACGCACCCAAAAATGAGCTTGAACAGCGATCAGATCAGCCTTCGTCGTGGGCAACATCTTTGGTGCGCAAATCGTGGTGTAGTTTCAGCGTATCCTCCAATTCTCCGTACGAGTGAACCGCCTGAAAATACACGATAGCCATTTCCACCTGACGGAGGCCTTCATCCTGTAAGCCGTCAGCCATTGCGATTTTCGCTAGCAGTCGATGCAGTCGTCCGCGCTGCAAATTCGCACACTGATTGTTGGTGACCGACTTAAGGCCCTCTTCAGCATATTTCGTGGCTTCCGATATTCGAGCAAATCGCAAATGATGTGCGGATACTTCTTCTAACACCGACGCGGCCGAAAGAAGATCACCACGTTCAAGGTATTGCGCGATACAGTCCTGTAGGATTTGAATTGCCCTGGCATCCTGGCCTAAACAACTGGATATGACACCCAAATTGTGGTCGATATTTACCAACCTGTACCCTTGGTTCGTTTGACTGATTTTACGTGTCGCAAGGAGGACATCATATCCTGTTTTGGAGTGTCCGAGGAGATGGTACGCCCATCCTAACCCTAACCCGGCATCGATGTGTGCTCGGGCGAATTCTGACGTGTTCGTTTTGCGATAAACGTATTCATATGATTTCAATGCAGCAGATAGATCTCCAAGGCGGAGGCAGGAACTTCCGAAATAAAGCTTGGATAGAAAGTAGAGACAAAGGTCGTTCTTTCGAACTCCCATTCGTTGCATTGCACGCGTAAAATGTCGCTTGGCCAACGGGAACTCTTCGCTCAGGTAGGCACAACAGCCCAGCCAGTAAAATGTTGTACCGATGTCTGAATGATTGTTGGATAGTACAGCTGACTCCAGCGCATCGTACAGATGATCCCAAGCCTGCTCGTATGCTCGTTCGGCGATGGTGCTCTTGGCCAGTGCCATTCGAGCCTGAAATAGGAGACTCGGGTCCTCACTCGACACCAAGGCGGAAATGGCGCGTTTGGCACTTTGCGTAGCATCACAATATTGCCCTTTATCGTAAGATTGCAGGCTATTCTCGAGTTCTGTCGTGCCCATCGTCATGTAATCAGTATCGTCCAGAAAATATGAGAGGGGGCGTCCCAGTCGATTAGCAATGACGGAAAGAGTGCGGATCGAAGGGAGCGCTCTGCCTGTCTCAAGTTGGCTAATGAACGCACGCGTCATATCTGAACCTGCTAGATCGGATTGGGAAAGGCGAAGTTCCAATCGTAATAGGCGAATTTTACGACCTGTCGAATTCATCACGGATTCCCACCCCTAGAATGGATATGAATATGTCGAAAATGATAGCTGGTGGTAAGCTGTGCTAACTAGCAGTTAGTAACAATGTAATCCTTCTTTAGAGTTATAATCAAGTTGTTGGGAGGTGAAGCAAACGCGAAAGCACAAGTCGATTATTATTCTCATCACGGTCACTCTTGTCCTTGTGGTTTTGGGTACGAGTACACCACTGGATGGTTCGATACCTGGTCCAGGTGTACAACTCGTAAAGGTTCGCAGTGTGTAGATGGCTTCCGATAACCACGCCGCAGTAAAATTTAAAGCCCAAAGCCTCTTAATGCCGAGATGCTATGTAGGGCCCATCACTAAGACCAGATGATCGCCAAATGAAAATATAATCAGGCTCCCAAAAGAGGCAATCGATTTTTGGCATATGTCCGCGGTAGACGGTGTAGAACTGTTCTCAAGCACCAGCGTTGCTGTCGGATTGTCTGCGCCAATTTCATTAAGAAGACGGGGTCACGGAGTACTTCCATCGAGGCGTGATGATGCAACAGGTGGGGGGCGATCCTCATGTCATCGATGGTTTGGCCATGTTACGCCCCGCTGACGGCGCCGATAAGGCAGAAGGAGAGACCACGGCGGCTCAGCTTTTCATTGGGGATGTTGTCCGCCGCCACGGGCGGGTGGTCGACATTCTGACGTTTGACGCGCTGTACGCGCAGGCCCCTGTGATCCATGCGTGTCTGGATCATCGCATCGATGTAGTTATCCGCATGAAGGAAGAGCGTCGGATCATCATGCAGGACGCCAAAGGGCTGTTTGACGCGAGGCCTGCGGACTGGGAGTGGACGGAACGGGATGCTGATGGGCATCGCGTACAGGTCAAGGCATGGGATGAGGAGAGTCTGTCGAGTTGGCCGCAAGTTCGGGCGCCGATGCGGATGGTGAAAGTGATCCGTGCGACTGAGAAGACCGTCCTTGTGGGTAGGAAGAAACAGGCAGAGACCGAAGTCATGGAACGCTGGATGGCCACGACCTGTTCCCAGCAAGCCGTACCGGTTAAAATGGTGCATCGGATCGCGGCGGCGCGCTGGAACATTGAGAATAACGGGGTCCATGATCTGAAGACCTACTGGCATATGGATCACCCCTTCGTGCATGACCCGATCGCGATACAGGCCTGGTTGGGCATCCTGATCATCGCCGCGAATCTGGTGTACACGTATGTGTATGGGCACTTGCATCATGTTCGGGATTGGAAGACCCCGTTGACGGTTGTGGTGGAGGAAATCAAAGAGCAGATGTGGTGGGGAACGAGTGATCTAGCCCATTTTCTGTGGGATAGTTCTTGAGACAAGCACCCCTGTTGCATCGCTCTCTTTCGACAATATACGGATGGGCGAGGTGTGGGCTGAAGACGCGAAGAATGACGAATCAACCGGAATGGCGTCGACCGGACAGAAGCGTACATGGGTACCTAACTCAAGACGCGCGAACTGGGAAAAAGATGCGTGGGTCCTGTTTTTGAAAAACGTGTCTTGAAAACATGTTCCACCGTATTGTATTGCATGATTATACCATAAGCAAGAAGGAAAGGTTTCCAAGGAAACGAGGCGTTCATAATGGTACGAGGGCCTTGGTGGCATTCGTGTGCTGGTAATGAGACCACAGGGTTTCGTACCTCGATAAAATTGTGTATTCAAAGCGTTATAAGAATTTCACGAACTCTCAGTGCGCTCTTCACATCCAGCGTGGAAAATTAAAAGCAGCAGATGGATGTCTTTGGAGTGACGGATCGCAAGGAATTGCCCATCGCGTTTCGCTTATCTTGCTCGACAAATAAGGCCGAAGTTGCATGAAAGGGTGGGATCGAACGATGAATCGGTCGTGGCACACACTGGTGACCCTCCTCAGGGAGCGGGCGCAACTTCAAGGCGAGGCATGCGCCTACACGTTTCTGGACTATGGACGAAGCACCAGAGAATCAATCACTTATGCCCAATTGGATGAGCGCGCGCGAGCACTGGCTAGCGTGTTACAAGACTCGGGGGCTCCTGGGCAAAGGGTAGTGCTTCTGTTTCATTCCGGGCTCGAGTATCTCTGTGCATTCTTCGCATGCCTCTATGCAGGCAAGGTGGCCGTTCCGGTCTATCCTCCCAGTCAGAGTAGACACATGGCACGCGTGAGTGCAGTCGTTGCCGATGCCGATCCGGCGTGTATTATGAGCACTACGTCTGTCGCCACAACAATTCGAAACATGTCATTGGAACATAGAGTGAGCGAGTGTCGGTGGATCCTCACAGATGCCGTGGACAATGCACGTGCCGACGACTGGCGCGATGCCGATGTACAGCCCAGTCAGATCGCGTTTTTGCAATACACGTCAGGATCTACGGGCCGTCCGAAAGGTGTCATGGTAACGCACGAAAATATTCTGGCGAACGAGCAGATCATTCACACCGCGTTTGGGATTCATCGCGAATCTGTGGTGGTCGGCTGGTTGCCACTCTATCATGACATGGGGTTGATCGGAAATATTCTTCAATCGCTGTACTCGGGAATTCCCTGTGTCTTTATGTCCCCGTTGGACTTTTTGCAACGGCCGTTACGGTGGCTTCAGGCCATCACAGAGTTCGCGGGAACCATCAGTGGCGGACCGAATTTTTCCTATGAATTGTGCGTGTCCAAGATTCGCGCGGAGGCGCTGGAATCACTTGATCTTCGATCATGGACGCTGGCGTTCAATGGTTCCGAACCGATCAGGAGTCGGACCATGCAACGCTTCGCCGAGGCGTTCTCGCCTTGCGGATTTGCATCAGGGAGTTTTTACCCTTGTTACGGACTCGCTGAGTCCACCTTGTATGTCACGGGGGGGAGGTGGAGCGTCGGTCTGTCTGACGCGGCTTTGGATACGCGCGAGGACGCGGGATTGAACGAGGAGAAATGGCCTTCGATTGTCAATTGCGGTCAGGCGGGCGTAGATCATGACATTCTAATCGTGGATCCAACAACCTGCGTTGTACTCCCGGCTATGACAGTCGGCGAGATATGGGTAGCAGGAGCGAGTTTAACGGTCGGGTACTGGGATGATCCGGACGCGACCAGCCGGGCGTTTCACGGTCACATCGAGGGTGTTCCTGACAAGCACTATCTGCGCACAGGTGATCTCGGCTACCTTTCGCCAAACGCCGACATCTATGTAACTGGACGCCTCAAGGACATTATTCTGATTCGTGGGCGCAACTTGTACCCGCAGGATTTGGAGTGGATCGTCGAACAGAGTCACCCCGCCATTCACGCAGGAAGTACAGCCGCGTTCGGGATTCAGGATGAGGACGGGGAAAGCCTCGTGATCCTGGCTGAGCTGGATCGTCACCATCGACCCAGGGCTTCCTCCAATGTGGTGTCTGGCGACGCGCAGGGGGGTGCACAGTACCTAAACAGCATCATAGGCGCCGTGAAAGCGGGCATTGCCCGGGAATTTGCCGTTTCTGTTCGTGACGTTGTTCTCTTGAAAACCGGAAGTATACCCAAAACGTCGAGCGGAAAAATTCGTCACACCGAATGTCGCAAGCTCTATCTCGAGGATCAACTTGACAGTTGGGGGTATCGTCGTTGAGCCACACGTCGAATGTTGGACCGTGTATGATGGGCAGTGAGATGACCGAAGCGACCCTGAAAGATTGGCTGGTGGCAGAACTGTCTGCAAGACTCAGTCTGCCGGCAGATGAGATCGATCCCGACGAGTCGCTGGAGTTCTACGGGCTTGACTCGGCAGAGGCAGTGACACTTTCGGGAGACCTGGAATCCCTGACAGGGCGCTCTTTGCCTGCAACTTTCGTCTGGGAACACCCTTCGATCACCGCCATAGCCCGGTTTCTCTGTCAGGATGAATACTGGGCGAATGTCGAGTCACAGCGTCCGATCCGCGTGTCAGACCCAGCAGATGACATCGCCATCATCGGCTTTAGTTGCCGGTTTCCCGGCGCGAGAAATGCTGACGAATTTTGGGATCTTCTTTATCGGGGCATTGATGCAATAACCGATCCTCCTGCGGATCGGATAGCGCCGGATAGCAGCGGCGGGTACCTATCGGGGATCGACGAGTTCGACGCCGCATTTTTTCGCATGACACCAAAGGAAGCACAGAGCATGGATCCACAGCACAGGCTGCTGCTGGAGACCACCTGGGAGGCGCTGGAACACTCAGGCCAGTCGCCTCTGGCTCTGGGCGGTACGCAAACCGGAACATTTGTTGGAATCAGCACCAACGACTACTTGCTCTTGCAATCTGACGGAGCCCGGGAGTGGGATGCCTATCTACCAACGGGCAATGCGCGCAACATGGCGGCGAATCGTATTTCCTACCTTCTCGACATCAAAGGTCCCAGCCTTGCGGTCGATACAGCTTGCTCCTCCTCGCTGGTTGCGATCCATCTCGCGTGTCAGAGCCTTCGTCAGTCCGAATGTCAGATGGCGATCGCAGGCGGCGTCAACCTCCTGTTTGCGGACGAGGTGAGCCGCGCTTTGGCGAGTGCCGGTATGCTTTCACCCTCCGGACGCTGCAGAACATTTTCAGCGAACGCAGACGGGTACGTGCGTGGTGAGGGAGTCGGCGTCCTGATTCTCAAGCGGCTCGAAGATGCACGCAAGGATCGCGATCGCGTGCACGCGATTATTCGCGGGTCGGCGGTCAATCAGGACGGACAGAGCAATGGAATTACGGCGCCCAGTGTATCCTCCCAGGTGGCTGTGCTCCGTAAAGCGCTGCAATGCGCAAGGGTCGAGGCTCGGGACATCAGCTACATCGAGACACACGGTACCGGGACTCCGCTTGGTGACCCGATCGAAGTGAGTGCTATCCTGTCTGTGATGGGTACGCGACCGACGCAGCCACCGTGCGTGATAGGCTCCGTCAAGACAAACATCGGTCACCTGGAAGCGGCCGCCGGAATCGCGGGTGTGATCAAAGTGATTCTATGTTTTGCTCACGACGAGATACCACGGCACTTGCATCTGGACGAACAGAATCCGCACGTCGATCTGACTGACACGGCGCTCGTGATTGCCAAAGAGAATACCAGATGGCCGCGCGAGGCGCTTGCGCGCAGGGCGGGTGTCAGTTCGTTTGGCTTTGGCGGTACCAATGTCCATCTGATCCTGGAGGAGGGTTCCGCAGAGACACCATCCCATCCTGCAGTTAGCAAAGGGAGGTGGCACCTGCTTAAGTTGTCGGCCAAAAGCCGGCCTGCACTGCTGCGGATGGTTGAGCGCTACAGTGCGTTCCTGAAGCAAGCAGACCCCGGCATTCTGGCAGGGTTTTGTGCGACGGCCAGCGCGGGTCGGGCGGATTTTGAACATCGAATCTGCATACGGGGAGAGTCCATATCCACCCTGCAACAGGATTTGGACACCTTTTTGCAACACTCCGCAAGCCGGCACGTGCACATTGGACATGTGCGCAACAAAAAGTCACCACGCATCGCATTTTTATGTACCGGCCAAGGGTCACAGTACGCAGGGATGGGCCGTGAGTTGTACGAGCAGTTTTCACCCTTTCGAGCTGCGATCGATCAGTGTGACGACATTTCACGCCGTGTGTTTGATGTTTCACTCAAGACGATTCTCTTTGACTCTGATGACAGTGTCATGAGGGAGACAGTAAATAGCCAGCCGTCGCTGTTTGCGCTGGGTTACGCACTTGCGCAGATGTGGCAGGAGTGGGGCGTTCGCCCATGCGCCGTGATGGGGCACAGTCTGGGGGAATACGTGGCCGCCTGCGTGGCGGGCGTCATGGATCTGGAAACCGCGTTGTCTCTCGTGATGAAGCGGGCGCGTCTGATGCAAGAGTTGAAGAGTCCCGGCAAGATGATCAGTGTTCAAGTGGATCTGGAACGTCTGCGTGAGATCATTCGGTCTTATAACGGGAAAGTCTCGGTCGCCGCGATCAACGGACTTCATCAGGTGGTCTTGTCCGGAGAAGCACTCGCGATCGATGCTGTATGTCATGAACTCTCGAATCAGCGTTTGGCTTACGTCGCGCTGCACGTGTCGCATGCATTTCACTCGCCGATTATGGAGCCAATCACGGCAGAATTCGAGCAATACGCGAAGCGATACGTGTACCGCGCACCAGGGATCCCCATCGTCGCCAATTTGTCTGGCAGGTTTCTGAGGGCAAACGAGTTGATGGACGGCGCCTATTGGACGCGGCATATCGAATCACCTGTTCAGTTTGCCGAAGGAGCGCATGCACTCTTCGATTCCGGGATAGATGCTCTCGTAGAGCTCGGGCCAAGCCCTGTATTGATTGACCTGTCGAAGCGCTTGCGACGAGACGAGGAGGTTCTGCGCTTGCCTTCCTTGGTGAAGGGTTCCTCTGCTTGCGAGTGTGTGCTCGACACCCTCGGTTCGCTGTATGCGGTCGGAGCCACTCTGAACTGGAGCAGCATTTCCGAGCGTCCGCTGCATTTGCCCATCGAACTGCCAACTTATCCCTTCGAACGAGTCCGCTACTGGATTTCTGAAGCAGCTTCTTATCGGCCTGAGATTCGGTCGCTTAGTGACAGAACCATACAAGTCTCGCAAGGAGATGATCCTTTGTCGACCACTGCACCGCACCGCTTTCTGGAGGATCTGTTGCTGATCGCCAAGAACCAGAGTCAGGTATTGGTTGCCCAGACACAACTGTTTGTTGGAGCATCTGCCCTACAACAGACAGAAAGGACCAACCTTGTGCCTGACAAAGAGGACTCTCGTTGTGCTTGGGAGATCACTCCATCCCCTGATTCGCAGTCGACGATTCTTCGCGCCATCGCAGGCATCAGCGGGTATATAGTTGCCGATCTCAACCTCGAATTCACAATTGTTGGCGACCTGGGATTCGACTCCATCATGATCACGCAATTGCACGGCGCTTTGTCCAAGGCATTTCCGGATCATCGCGTGGCTATGGAGCAGTTGCTTCAGGATTTGACAATTCGGCAACTTATACAACTGGTGTCCGGCGCGCGCGCCGCATCGCTGCTGGAATCACAATCAGACTGTACCTCGACCGCGCCTATTCCTGAAGAGTTCTACAAAATCGACTTGTTTCCCGAGTGCGTCTCGTTTCAGAAGCGACTTTCCGACTCGCGCATTGCCAATCCATATTTCCGGGAGCGGGATGGATCTAACGAGAATGTCATCCGCGTCGACGACCGGGAACTTCTGAATTTCTCGAGCTACAATTACCTCTCACTCGCCGGTCATCCCTTGGTGATCGCGTCGGCACAGAGTGCCCTCCATCGATTTGGCACGTCCGTTTCTGCAAGTCGTCTGTTATCTGGGGAGATCCCCTTGCATCGTCAATTGGAGGAAGCGATCGCGCGATTCCTAGGCGTGGAGGCTGCGATGACGTTTTCCGCAGGACATGCGACCAATGTAACGACGATCAGTCATCTTGTCGATGAACAGGACCTCATTGTTCACGACGAACTCTGCCATAACAGTATCATCCAGGGATGCCTGATGAGCGGAGCGACTCGCCGACCCTTCCGTCATAATGACTGGCGAAATGCGGATGACGTTTTGACGAGACTGCGGTCTTCATACCGACGCGCCCTGATCATCATCGAAGGGGTGTACAGTATGGACGGAGACACACCCGATCTGAGTGCATTCGTGCACCTCAAGCAGCGTCATCATGCACTTTTGTTCGTGGATGAGGCGCACTCGGTCGGGGTTATGGGAGAGTTCGGAAGGGGGATCTGTGAGCACTGCCATGTTTCTCCGGGCGAGGTCGATATCCTGATGGGCACCTTAAGCAAATCTCTGGCAAGTTGTGGCGGCTATATCGCAGGCGGTCGCTCGCTCATCGAGTACTTGAAATACACAGCTCCCGGATTCATCTTCAGCGCCGGAATCTCTCCCGCCAATACGGCGGCCGCGCTTGCTGCTGTGGAGGTTCTGGAAGCGGAGCCGCAAAGGGTGGCAAGGCTCCATGAAGTGGCCCATCTGTTTGCCACGGAGGCCCGTGCCCGAGGTCTGGCGATCGGACTTCAGAAACAGACACCGATCATTCCTGTGATCCTGGGAGACTCACAGTTGTGTATGGAAATGACGCAAAGGCTGCTTCGCCGGGGGATCAGCGTGCATCCTATCGTCTATCCAGCCGTACCTGAGGAATCCGCGAGACTCCGGTTTTTCGTGACTGCGGCACACAGCGATGAGCAGGTCCGACTTGCGGTCGAAGCGACGGCAGAGGAACTGGACATCTTGCGCAATCCCGTGGCGTAGGTCTGACCGGTTCCGAAGCTGAGTAGAGGAAGGGGGGGCGTCTGTGAGAAGGCATATCGTCCTAGGGGCGGGAGGCGCGCTGGGGTCGGCGATCGTTCGAGGACTCAGTGCGGCGGGAGAGGACGTTGTGGCGGTTCTGCGGAACACCTCTCGAGGAATCAATGTCTTTTCCGATTCCGTTCCCGTTCGTCGCGTGGATGCAAGACAGGCGCATCAAGTGTCATTCGCAGTCCATGACGCGGACATCGTGTATCACTGTCTTAACGTCCCGTATCGCGACTGGCAACGGTTGATGCCGACAATCACCAGTAATGTTCTGCAGGCAGCTTGCACTCGCGAGGCCACGCTTGTATTTATCGGCAACGTATACGGATACGGTCCACTTGGAGACGCTCCCGTGTCTGAGAGCTATCCGCTTCGTGCCGCGAGTCGCAAGGGGGTTCTTCGCAATCAGTTGGAACAGACACTCCGGAAGGCGCATCGCGAAGGGCGCATACAGCTCGTCTTGCCGAGGTTTCCGGATTACTATGGGCCGAACGTGACCAATCGTCTCTTCGGTCCGATTTTTCAGGCGGCGTTACGGGGTGGAAAGGCATTCTGGCCGGGACGTCTCGATGTGCCGCATGCGTTAATCCCGGTCGAGGACGCGGCCCAGGCCTGCATCCATTTGTCGCAGGTTCCGGAGGCGCGAGGAGAAACCTGGCACGTTCCGGGACCGCCTGCTCTGACAGGTGGGCAGTTCCTTGAACTGGTGTATGCTTCAGCTGGCAGAAAGCCTCGCTATGGAGGCATAAGCAAGATGGCGCTGCGCGCCATAGGAATTGTGTCTTCCGATGCCCGTGAACTGGTGGAGCTTCAGTACCAGTTTACTTCCCCGCTTTTGATGGACGGCCGAAAATTCTCCGACGCCTTCGCGCAAATCCGGTTCACACCGCATGAAGTCGCAATCCGGGAGACACTTCAGTGGTTTCGCGAGCGTGATCAGGCGGCATTGCGATAGCTCGAGCGTTTACCGCAACAACTCGCGCAGATTAGACTGTGTGAGCGCCAGTCGTGGTGCCGCGCCCTCGTCCCTTGATGTGCATACGGAGACGAGGTATCCCGTAACGGGGGCGAACGTCCAGTAGCAAAATCGTGCGTCCTGGACGACCCCAGGGCTGAGGGGTACAGGGCATGACGCGGGGCTCGCCGCCATGCCCCTTCCGCTCGCCTTCAAGCTGGCTTCCTTGCGCGTCCAAATGCTATTGAATTCTCGGCGCTTGTCTCCACTTTCGAGATGCGCCAAAACCCACTGTGTTTCCGCTTCTGTAAACGCATATTGCATGACTTCGAAGCAGTCGCGCTCCGTGTTCTCCACATCCACGCCCACCTGTTTGCGAGCGGCTACTGCGCACACCACAAGACCCGTTGTATGCGAAATGCTAAAATCCAACTGCCGTTCGTAACCCGGAAGAAATGGCTTCCCGTAGGCCCCATTCGCCAAGGCGACGCCTCTGACGCGCACGCCCGTAATCTCCTCGAGCATCGATTTGGCAAGCACTCTGCCGACGAGGTACTCGACCTTTCTTCGGTCATTGCGAAATCGTTGATAGCTTGCAAGCTCGTCCTGGCTCAACCAATGAAAAGACTCTCGAAGGTCACGGGTGCCGAGACCTTGCGGTAAGCGCACAAACTGCACGGAAAGCCGATTCGAATCGAGCACGAAATCCTCCTTTCGCCAAGCACACGAAAGACGAAACTATGCACAAAGTCTCAAAGCGATCTCCTCCGGGGGAAGGTTACATGTAGTATAGGGGGATGCAATCCAGATTGCAACGACCACTGGCAACGCCTGCGTACGACCTACGGGATGGAACGGCTGAACGAGGAGGTTGGTCGGTGGGAACGGGTGATTCGTATCTTCCCCAATCGCGATTCTGTCTTACGCCTGATGGGCGCGTTGCTGATGGATATCGACGAGAAATGGTAGAGCGGACACCGATACCTCGACAGGGAAGAGTACTTTGCATGGAAAAGAGTGCAAGAGGAAAAGGCGACACAGCCGTCAGAAATTCAGCAAGTCGGTTGACATAACTCAACAACTACCGAGGGACGAATTTACGCACAAAAAAGGACTTGACCGAATTTCTCACGGCGGGTGGGGAAAAGGGCCGCGGTTACACGACTTTCGCCATACCTTTTCTCTACACTGCCTGAGACACGGGGTACTGGAAGGAAAGGATCTAACTTCCTATCTACCCGTTCTTTAAACTTACTTGGAACACCATTCGTTTAGCGACACTTCCCAATACTTGAGGCTTACCGCTGAACTCTAGCCAGATATAACGGCAAAGGTGGAGCACGCCATTGGCCACTTCACTCTTTTGTGGCGCCGCCGCATATAACGCCTGTATACATAGATGATTCACGAGTCGTGGAAGCCCTCGGCTGCTTCTGTAAATCGCCCGGATGGCCTGGTCTGAGAACACGGGAAGCGTAGCGCCGGTTTGTTGCATCTGCTGGCGGATATACGCGGTGGTTTCATCCTGGGTCAGCCCCGTCAAATGGCAGACCATGTCCAGTCGTTGTGCGATCGCCTCGTATTTCTTCAGTCTCTGTCTTCTACGCAGTTCCGGTTGTCCGGTCAGGATGAGGGAGAACACCGACAGCGCATCCATCGCCTGGTTGCGTAGAAATCGCAGTTCTTGCAGCATCTCATCCGACATTTCCTGGCCTTCATCCACAATTGGCTTTGCAAATGTACACAAGTCGTCGGCTTCTACTCTTCGGAGTTGTTTTTTCGTTGTTTGATTTCTACAGCGGCAAGAGGAGTAGGGATCATGCGAAGCAAACACACTGACTCTGCGGATGCCTGAACGAAAAAAAGGCATCTGACGCGCGCTGTTTGCCCCCTGCACGAAGTGACATCCCACCATAAGTTGATACCAAACTGCAAAGGGGTGACGTTCAATGGGGTGTTTTGGTGGCTATACGCAATGGGCCGTCGTGTTTTTGATCATTTTCGTACTGTTCTTCTTGCTCATACCTGTGTACACGACGAAGTGTACGACTGTACCGGTTTATTAAGTTTTCAGTTGACGCCCCTCATTCGAGAGGCGTCAACTTTATCTTGACACGGAAAATCGCCCCACCTCCAGAAGGAGATGAGGACTTTTTTTATTTCATTTCGACTCTCGTTCAAGCGCCTGCGCCACTCCGAGCCGATCCTTCAGAGCATGTTGCAGCACGTGGGAGAAGTTGATGTGCTGGCTTTCTGCAGCGTCATTGAGCCATTTCGGGATGGTGAGCGTCTTCTTGATCACCTTGTTGGCCAACTCGTCCCGAATCAAGGGCATGTATGCCTCAATCAGCGTGATGAAGGCACCCTCTTCGGCGATCGGAATGCTCCCCGGAACACTTGGTTCAGGGATTGGATCGTGGTCATCCTCCATGCCCCAGAGATGAAGTTCCAACGCTTCTTTCGCCATGTGCAGAGCCTCTTCTATCGAATCTCCTTCTGTGATGCAACCTGGAAGGTCGGGAAACGTAACCGTGTATCCGTCGACGTCGCCAGGCTCAAAGAGCGCCGGGTAAATGTAGCGATCCATCGTATCCCTCCGGGTATTTTTGGACTCACGGAAAGTGGAGTCCAGATTGTTTTGAGATGGAACGCACGGTTCTTGGGTCGAGGTCTTTTCGCGGGTGGGGCACCGTTGTCTTGCCGGGTTTCGTCGGATGGATCAGTTGCACATGAGATCCAACTTGCCCCTTTAACACCCAACCGTCCGCGAATAGCATCTGTAGAACTTCCCGCGACGAGTAGCCTTTCAATGCGTTCCCCTCCTGATAACCTTATTATAGCACGTATAAAATACACGTGTAAATGGTGTGTGGGAAAGTTTTTGGCGGCGCATTCGATGAAAGCGTGTCGTCGAAAATCCGTCGCAAATTAGACATGTCCATTCCTAGATGCAAGCGTCACGGATTTAGGTGCTATGAATATCTGTCAGCCTCTGTCTCATATTGTTTCACACTCGGTGTTGATAGGGGTGGTACCCGTTGATGGAGAACGCAATCAGTTTTGAAATGATGACTTGACAATGTATAGAGTTCGTGAGTATCTATGTCGATATCCCTGTGCGGTATGCCACCTCCTGTTGAGTCAAACTTCTTCTATGCCGTAACAACCTGATCTTTCGTCCAAGGTCATTATCCACTGCAAATCCCTCCCTGAATATCCTTGATTTATGGCTATGC
>JAJZEE010000169.1 GCA_021805735.1 Bacillota bacterium | reverse complement strand
CGCGTATTTATCAATGAAATCAACACGATGCCCGGCTTTACGGAGCACAGCATGTATCCCAAACTGTGGGAGGAGTCGGGACTTCCATATGCCCGACTGCTCGATCGACTGATTGAACTGGCGTTGGAACGCCATGCCGATCGCCAACGGATTGTTTCAGAGTATCGTCTGGAATGATTCATTTCCGTTTGCCTGGGCGGGCGAGCGGAAACCGCAAAAAATGCCTCCCGTCTTTGATTCTGCACAAGCAGACCGCAGAACGCGCGCCTGCATTCGGAAAGTGCCCTTCCTGTCGCGGCGCCTGGTGAAATTCCATGCCGGGGACCTAACGTTCCTGTTTATGAGGATCCGTTTTCTATCGATTCGTCCTCTGGCAAGTCCTCCATGCCTTTCCCGAGTTCTCCTGAATCACCTGTTTTCTTGAGTTCTGCAGCCGTGCCAGCCCATTCCGGCGCCGTGCGTTGGTGGTCCGTTATCCCCTTCATTATAGTCAGAAAATTTGATGCTTTTTTTATACTTCCGTGATGTGGAGTTAGCATCCTCACATTACTATACAGAAAAAGCCTCAAACTTTACACAGTATTGGAGGGTATCCATGAAAGCCACAATAATTTTCCTCACGCTGCTGATCGTGTCGATTGCTTCAATGTTCTATTTTTACCACATGGCTGTACATTTTTACCACCAATTAGAGGCATTACCCTTAGGTGTTGAGTCCGTCTTTGAAGAGCGCGCAGCAGAGACTGCCGAGATGGAACGCTTCCAACTTGGAGTTGACGTCTCCGTTGTCGTTGCACTCGCATCCGCCATCGGACTCGGGGTCGCATGGATTCGCGGCAAAATCAAAAAGTGGAGAGCTTTGCCGTGAACGTAGTCCTGAAAACTCAAGCGCTAACAAAAACGTTTCATTCCGGGAACGAGATGTTTCATGCCGTGAAAGGAGTCAATTTGCAGGTCAAATCGGGAGAATTCGTGGCGATCATGGGACCGAGCGGATCCGGGAAGTCAACGTTGCTTCACATGTTGTGTGGGCTTGAGAAAGCCACATATGGCAGCGTGACCATCCGCAATGTAGATTTGAGCCAGTGCGACGATGAAGAATTGACTACCTTGCGCCGAGACCGCATTGGTTTCATCTTTCAGTTCTTCAACCTGATTCCCATTCTTACCGCGTACGAAAATGTCACGCTGCCGCTGCTCATGGCCAATCACGAGGAGTCGCGTATCCGAGAGCGCGCAACATTGCTGCTGACCCAGATGGGCCTTGGCAATCATCTGCATAAACGCCCACATGAACTATCCGGCGGCCAGCAACAGCGGGTGGCGATTGCCAGGGCCCTTTTGCCGCAGCCCCTCATTCTAATGGCCGACGAACCCACGGGAAGTCTTGACACCAAGACTGGAATGGAAGTGCTGCAGTTGCTGCGCAATGTTTGCACGGACCAGCAACATTCGTTGGTTCTTGTCACCCATGATCCAAGAGTGGCCTCGTTTGCGAATCGTGTGCTTTTTATGAAGGACGGGGAAATCGTCGGTGAGATGGTCGACACGGCTCAATTGCAAGATGACGATTTCCAATTGCCGTTTTCAACAGCCATCCAGCAGAAGTGGGAGGTGCTCATGTCATGATCCGCTCTGTCTGGAAGTTGAGTTGCAAATTCTTTATAGCGAAAAGGGGACGATCGTTCTTTTCTATCCTCGGCATCTCGCTCGGAATTCTATTGATTACCGCAGTCCAAATCGTCTTCTCGACATTGGATCAGTCGTTTAGGGCGATGCAACGCCAACAATATGGGAACTATGATGTGCTAGCCTATTACCAGTCGAATGGTCGGAGTCTGAGTAATCAGGAGATTCACCGATTGGAATCCATTCAGGGAGTTGAAGTGGTTCAACCGATTCTGTATCCGTATCAAGGACATCTGCCGTCCGTTTTGTCCGATTCACTTTTTTATGTGGGATTGACCGATACCTACCTCTCTAAACAATTGAAGAACTATGACGTCATTCGGGGTCATTTCCCGCAACCTCATGAGGTTGCTCTCTCTCCAGAAATCATGTTGCAACACCATCTGCACATCGGGTCTACCATCAAATTGCCTTTTCCCAATAAAGGAAAAGAATCCGTTGCGATCTCTGGTGTGCTACTTCCCAGCCCGCAGGTGAATTCCGGCACGGCAGTCTTCGACTACACGTGGTTGCAAAAGATCACGGGGAAAACGGGTCAGTCGACTGGCGTCGTCATAAAATTGGATCCTAAGTTGCATGCAAGCGGGAAGAATTCTGTGCTTCAAAACATTCGTGAAGCCCTGTACAAGATGGCGCCTCTCATCACGGTAGATACGAGGAATCAACTGTCCGAACAGACTAACCAGCTCGGCGCCTTTCTTCCTATCGCGCAAGGACTGTCCATCACATCGTTAATCGCTTCCATTTTCATTGTAATCAGCACACTGCAGATTTCCTTGCAGGAGCGACGGAAGGATTTTTCTATCCTGCGTCTACTCGGTGTAAAAGGATCACAATTATCCCTTCTCATTTTAATGGAATCACTGCTGTATGGGGTGCTTTCGACGTTAGTTGGCATCTCGTCTGGCATTGGCGTTTCGTACCTCGTAAAGGCATTTTCGTCTCAAGTGTTCCAAATCCCCATTACAGGCGTCATCATTCAATGGTCGATGCTCGGTTGGATCGCCCTCTATAGTATCGTGGTAATTATTGCGGCCGGGCTTATCCCCGGACTGTGGGTCAGACGTCTTTCACCTTTGGAGGCAT
>JAJZEE010000079.1 GCA_021805735.1 Bacillota bacterium | reverse complement strand
TGGGCAGTGCGAGAGAAGGTTGCCATTCGGACGATTCAATCCAATCTGTCAGATTTTCGTCTTGATGAACTCTACGATGTCGTTTATTCGAGCGGCAGCTTGACGTATATTCCACCGCATCTGCGCAGCGATGTGTTTCAGAATTATAAGGCGCACACCTGCACCGGAGGGCTGAACGCGTTTAACGCGTTTGTTGAGAAGCCTTTCATTGAAACGGCGCCCGACTGGGGCGAAGATGAATACTTGTATCGATCCGGAGACTTGCTGCGACTATACTGGGACTGGGAAATTCTCTCCTTCTCGGAGATCATCTTCGATTGTGATTCGAGCGGGATTCCGCATCGGCACGCCATGGACATCATGATGGCAAGAAAGCCGTGACGGTTGGGGCCTGCTTGTCCTGAATTGCAGCGTGCGAGGGAGTAGGTGCGCCAAAATGCAATTTGCGGATATACTATGTATATATACATGGCGAAGGGGTGTTGGCAGTGCAGAGTCGCTTGGCAAAGTGGGGCAATAGTCTGGGTGTTCGCATTCCCCGTACGATGGCAGAGCGTCTGCACATGGCGGAGGGAACACCGATTGACGTGGTGCAAAGGGATAACGAAATTGTGATACGTCGAAAGCAATACAGTCTCGAAGAGTTATTGGACAAAGTGACTGTGGAAAACACGCACTCGGAAACCGATTGGGGCAAGCCGATGGGGAGAGAGACGTGGTGAACGGCACGCCATATTGTCCGAAGCCTGGCGATCTCGTCTGGATGGTGTTCGATCCTCGTGTGGGCCATGAACAATCCGGGCTACGACCAGCGATGGTGGTGTCGCCTACTGTTTACAACGAGAGGACAGG
Source organism: Bacillota bacterium (assembly GCA_021805735.1). GTDB lineage: Bacteria > Bacillota > Bacilli > Alicyclobacillales > SLC66 > JAKADD01. Next base: position 17,659 of record JAJZEE010000079.1, on the reverse strand, counting down.
ACTGTGCATGGTGGTTCCTGTAACATCCAATGCGAAAGGGTATCCTTTTGAAGTTTTGTTGCCAGAAGGTCTGCCCGTTGTCGGAGTCATTCTAGTGGATCACATTCGAAGTGTGGATTGGCGAGCGCGGCAATGCCGCTTTCTATCCGAAGGGCCGTCAGAGGTGTGGAACGAAGTTCGCGCCAAATTGGAACTCTTGCTAGGCTGAGGTAGGTCGCGCGAGCGGTGCGCACTGGGCGCAATCCGCAGACCGGACAAGCCGACGACATCCCGGAGAAGGAGACCGTTAAGCTCTGACTGAGACCACCCGATACCAAGATGCATGCGGGCGCTCTTTACGTGGAGTGAGGGTTCTGATTCATGTCAAGCATCGCGGCCTGAGTAAGTATGCAGCGATTCCTATATTTCTTCGCTGCGATGCTCTGTGCTTTAATGGACTGCAAAACGCAAATGGTTGCAAATGGGCATAAGGGGCGGTATCCTCATTTTTAAGAGTCAACCCCAGTGTCCGGTCATAACGAACACAGTGTGCCTGCGGGATGAATGTACTGGAGCGGATGGTGTCAACGTGGAGAACACTGACGTGTGCCGTGTATGTGGGGAAATCCTACTATCACAAGAATGCCAGGATCGTGGATCAGAAGAATTTTCTGTTGATGTTAGCGGCTTACGAGATTGACGGGAGGTATCCCGAAGAACGACAGACTTTACTTTCTCGTACACCCGTACACCGTTTTGACGAGATCCTGGAGAAAGCGAGTGAGATGATCCAGTGGTGTACACAACAGATCAATTGAATCATGTGCTTTCGGAGTATATGGAACGGGCACTGAAACGAGCCCCTGAGATCGAAGAGATTTGGTTATTCGGTTCTTGTGTAAATGGAGAGCCACATGACGATAGTGATATTGATCTTGCCATTATTTCCCCGCAATTTGCCGCAGATTACGCAGCGGTGGTTGCCCATGTTCGGATGCCTGTGTGGGAGATGGAACAAGGCGCTAACATTGAGGTTCACGGATTCACGAAAGAGGATTTTAAGAGCATGGTGTTAGCGCAAGAGATACAGCAAACTGGTCGCTGTTTGTATTCCTGAAATGGGCGAACGTGGCGTCGGGGAGTCTATTGGTTTGGTTGCAGAGTGGTGAACGACACGCCATGTTATCCCCAACGTGGTGATCTCGTCTGGATGGGGTGTTCCATCTGCAATTGGTTGATTTCCTTCACCCCGGAGGCAAAGGAGCGCCGCTGTCACGCCACGATTCGAACGCCCAAAATGGCAAAGACAGAGAAACTCCATAAAGGTTTCTCTCAAGCCCCAAAATCGAATTAGACAATCTCTGAGAATCATGCGACCATAGGGTCAGGAGGTTGTTCAAATGGAACTGACTTTGAGCAATGGAGAGACGTTTTTTTTCCGCTCATACAAGGAAACGGATTTTAATGAAGTACAGCAACTCAATCGTGATGAAGGGTGGACGAACCTTGTCTCAAGGGGAAAAGAGACAGAGAACGCTTGGCACAACTCCAATATTAAGTTCGTTGTGGGAACTAAGGACGAAAAAGCAATAATTGGCTATGTTAGAGGACTGACCGATCAACACATAACCCTCTACATTTGTGAACTGTTGATCAAAGATGGATTTCGCGGCCTTGGCATTGGACGGGAACTATTGCATTATGTCCATGGCTTGTATCCCGACACAAGAATGGAACTGCTTGCTTCGAGCAGTTCACATACATACTACGAACAACTTGGGTTTCGAAACTTCCCTGGATTCCGAAAGACGCTTGCAGAATAATAAATTAATGGAGTGTAACATGACTAGAGGGAAGGGAGGGATTAATTTGCAATTTTCTTATCGTCCACGAAATCCCACAAAACATTATGATGAGAACGTCCGCATCTTAGATGAACAACTGTGTGGATTGATTGCGAAAAGAAAATCTGTTTCCAATAACAACCCAGGGTTCCCGCCGATTGAACAGATTAATATATGGGCAGAGAAATTTGGATTGTACGAAAACCACCTGCATAGCGTGTTCTATACCTTATATAACGAACACCTTCATCGACCGAGGGTCGAGCCTACTGGATTTCGTGGCATTACGCCTGTAATGAGACTAGTTGAGGTAGAATCTCAGGTTTTCTTGGTAACTCATTTGCGTCAATATGAAAACGCGACTGTTTTATACCTCCAAATCGACGGCACTGCGGAGAACCAAGCTAAAGAAGGGCACTTTCCTCATATTCAATGGGAATTGTCGGTTGGACCTGATTACGACTGCTATACTTCGGGTGGTTCAGGCAACGGTGAACAATGGACTCATCAGTTTGTAGTGAGTCCGCGACTTCCTGATGACGTGACAGATATGACCTTCAAGTTCTCTTGGCGAAATAGGGCACCTAACGAGGACAACGAAGATGTTGGCGGAGAAGTTATACTTAAATGAGGGGACCGGCCAAGAATGTGCCCCCGACAGGTATATCAACGACGCCAATATTCGTTACGAGGGGGCGCCGCTAATGGACCGGAGAACCGACGAAGGCGATGGTGTCATGATCGCGGCACTAGGTCTTGCGCCGCTCTCGGACAAGAGAGTTTAATTAAGAGATGATCCCCTAAACTTGGATATTCAGTCTGTGAATAAGGTGAAAAAGCATTGTCGCTAAATCTGGATTACCGTGAGAGAGGATGATCGTTCATGGATGCACACTCAAGTCGCACGGGGTATAAACGCTGGCTAATGCTTGGCCCATGGCTCATCGTCGCGGCCGTGTCTGCCCGACAACTGCTTTCAGTTCGCCAGCCTGTTACGGCCGAGGAGTGGTGGAGAATTGCCATGGTCTCGTTGGCCTTGTCAGGAATGACAATCTTTCAGATCGCCGCACTCGCTGGGAAGGAAAACCGATTCTTTCGATCGCGGTCAAGGTAACGATATTTTGAAAAAGTGCAGTCTCCGGGGCGCCATCTAACCACTCCACCGAAGGCGTGGTTTCATTGTACAGAGCGCAGCATTGTGAAGGGGTGAGAATTCGTGAATTTCCGTCAGCTTCAGGAATCCGACTACTTCAGCGTCATCTCGGTCATAGATAGCTGGTGGGATGGCCGTCACATGGCAGACATGCTGCCGAAATTATTCTTTCAACACTTTCAGGATACGAGTTTTGTTGTGGAGGAGAATGGGCAACTGGTTGCGTTCCTCGTGGGGTTCGTGTCGCAAACAGATGCTGATGAGGCGTACATCCACTTTGTTGGCGTCCACCCCGGGTATCGTCGTCACGAACTGGCGCGCCGACTATACGACCGCTTCTTCACAGTGGTTCAGGACAAGGGCTGTCGGCGAGTGCGGTGTGTCACGTCGCCCGTGAACAAGGGGTCCATTCTGTTTCATACGCGCATGGGATTTCGAATGGAAGCCGGAAATGGTGAGGTGGACGGCGTTCCTGTTTTTACGGATCACGACGGAGCGGGGCACAGCCGCGTTCGATTCGTGCGAAATTTGTGGCCGGACTCTGCCATTGGTCCGACAACTGATCTGGCGACAAACACGGCTCACACGGCTCTGCTTGTGATCGATGTCCAGGTTGGCATGTTCGCGCCGCACAATCCGGTGTTTCAGGGCGAGAATTTGTTGCAAGAGGTGCGGACTTTGATTTCCAGAGCAAGACAAGCTGGTGCTCCTATTTTTTACATACGGCACGATGGCGGGGATGAGAGCGATTTGGCGTACGGCTCGCCTGCATGGCATCTTCATTCGGACCTGGCGCGAACAGCTGCGGATATTGTGGTCGACAAACGAACGCCGGACTCGTTCTTTGAGACGCCTCTGCACAGCCTGCTGCAACAGCGGGGGATTCGGAACTTGGTGATGTGTGGAATTCAGACGGAAGTGTGCGTCGACACCACTTGCCGCCGCGCATTCAGCCTTGGGTATAGAGTCACATTGGCGAGCGATGCGCACAGCACATGGTCACGGGGTGAATGGTCTGCGCAGCAAATAATCTCGCACCACAACGATGTGCTGCGCTGGTTTGCGGACGTGTCGTCGGTGGAGTCGATTGAGTGGAAAGTTGTCTCCTGAGGAAACCGCATAAAGAGTGTCGCAATACAAAAAATCATGTATAATATATTTCATAAAGTAGTATGCTAAATGTAATGGAAAGGTGCGAAACAGGTGAGCGTTGTGACCAAAAAACCCGTCTTTTCGCGAGACCAATTGGTGCCCGCTTCTTCGGTTGTGAAGAACTTTAGCGATATTCGGAGCCGTGCCAAACACCTTCCGCTCTTTGTCACCGACAACGGCGTCGTGGATACGGTGGTCATGAGTTATGAGCAATTCGAGCGCATGTACATGCGTCTCGTGGAGTTGGAGGAAGCGCAGGAAGAAGAGGTTCTTGAGGCCAGGTTGAAGGAAATAATGGCGGATCCATCACTTGGCGTTCCTTGGGATGATCCAGAGGCGGGTTTTCGTGAGTGACACGCTCCGCTTTCGTGTCTTGTTCCATCCCAATGCCTTTGTGGAATATCGGAACCTTGACGGCTCTGCGCGAAAACTCGTTGATGACGCTTTGCGGCGTTTGCAATACCGCGCGGATGAAATTGGCAAACGTTTGGGCAATCGTGAGAATAGTCCATTGCACGGCTGCAAGGAGATCAAATTTCGCAAAGCAGGAATTCGGATTGTGTTTTTTGTTTCGGGTCGGCAGGTGGCGATTTTGCGAGTAGTGTATGTCCTTGCCGTAGGGCCCCGGGCTGCCGAGAAAGTATTCCAGACTGCCGCTCTGCGGCGCCACGATATGGAATTGGCCGACTCCGACGACGAATGAAATCGTCCTGCGGAGCGCCGCCGCTCTCTCTGGAGAACGGCGGCGTTCGTAAACCAAAATCATTTGCGAAGCACAGGAAACTGGACTTCGGTGACGTAAGAAGGATCATCTTGGCGAATGGGTCGTGAACAGTAAAGGTAGATCTCTCTCGGTGGCCCTGTGACGGTCAACCCGTTTTCCTCAATCCATTGCAGAGTCGCCGTGTACGCGTCGGTCAATGTGGCATAAGTCCCATGATGTACGGTGGCGGCCACGAGCCCGCCAGCCAGTTCGTAGACGGCGATTCCGTCTTGTGAAGGGAAGGGCTTCTTGAGCGGCCAAAGCGCTTCGCCATCAACATCGCGTTCGCGGTAACCCTCGTCGTGCCAGATCGCCAAAGGTGGGCCGCCTATCTCTGCCGTTCCGACACGAGTCGAAAGCTCGGCAAATAGGGCGCCCACCTCTGCATACGTAGGTACAGTGCGCCGAATTCCCGCCACGGTTACGGGCGGAATGTCTTTGATCACCGTTTCATAATTAGGCATGTTGTCTTTCCTCCTTTCCATCAAACTCAGACGCGCTTCCACCCGTGACAAGCGGTCTTCTTCCTCTCGAATCCGCTGCGACAATGCGAGCCGCTGCTGATCAAGCATCTCGCGCAAACGGGTGGGTGAAAGATTATCGAGTGCTCGGCCAATCTGCTCCAGAGAGAGGCCCATTTCCCGCATGGCTAAAATGCGATGCAAACGGGGCAACTGATCGGCCGCGTACAAGCGATACCCATTATTAACCAGTCGTTGGCAGTTTGATTCGCAAAAGGCCAATGCCTGTGGCAAGCGCCGTACAAACCATCAAAGCAGCCGCCCAGAACCCGAACGTTCGGGCAGGAATGTGATCGAGAAGAAGTCCTGTTACCATCATGGAGAGGGCAATCGTAACATTGGATGTGGTGTCAAACAAGGCGAATACCCTGCCATGAACTTGCTTCGGTACGCTTTGCATGACGAGGGACGCAATGGATGCGTTTTCAACGCCGGCCCCAATTGTGGCGAGGGCAAGAAAGAGCGACGCCACCCACAGATTCGGCGATTGGCTGACGAAGACATGGCCGAGCCCTTCTATGACGGCAGCGATTACGGCTGCCTGTCGAAGGCACTTAGCAAAACGGTGGGCCATCAATCCACTGATGAGAAACCCTACGCCAAGCGCCCCATACAAAATCCCGACTCCCAGGTTTCCACCATGAAACACGTGAAAGCCGTATAGACTGATGAGTACGTTGATAACTCCGCCGCCAATCGACCACAGGAAAGCTTGTAGACTGATGATTTGGATGAGCCGTGATTGACGGAATACGGCCCAAAATGAAGGCGCCGGTGGATGGACTGGGGTCGGGCCCTTGGATCGGTCTTCAGAACTCTCGCGCTGCGAAGGCGCGCGGCTGTTCGGCATGCGGATGGACCAGCAGAGGAAGCCTGACATCAGAAATGACGCCGCGTTGACGATAAAGGCCGCATCTGTGCCGAAGGCGGCCGTTACGAGTCCGCCGAGCGCGGATCCGAGCGCCATCACGAGGCCGATCGTCGATTGCTCAAGTGAATTCGCCGTCATCACGTGCCGTGGGTGTACGAGTTGCGGAATTATTGCCGTTCGGGCCGGTGAATACAAAGCCGAAAATAAAGCGAGTCCCAGTGAGGCCGCATAGGCGATCCACACTTGCGGCAAGGAATGGACAAGCAAAAAGGACAGGGCAAAAGCGACACGAGCGAAATCGGAAATGAGCAGAATCGCCTTTCTGTTGATCCGATCCGCCAGAATTCCGCCAATCGGTCCCATCACCAAATAAGGCAGAGTTCGAACCGCCAACGCACTCGCGACAGTGAGCCCCGAACCTGTGAGATGAAGGAGCAGACTTAGGAGTGCAACGTTATTGAGCCAGTTTCCAATGCCACTGAGAAGACTGGCAGTCAGCAATCGTCGATAGGGGCGCTCCACCCGCAGAACGGTCATCGCTTCATTCACGGGTTCGCCCTCCCGGATATCGTATTATTGGACGCGCCAGTAGATGCTGTTTCCCCGTTCCATCAACCTGTGCCCAATGAGTTCCCGACGCAGCGTGGCGAAGTCCGGGTGATGGCGGCCGATGATTTCGTTGACTTCGGATTCGGGATATCGCACATTCACTTCAAACTTGCCAGCCAGCCACTTCAAGATGACGAGACGCTTCTTTCGGCTGGCCGGAATTTCTTTGAGTTCCTCGCCATTAAGAAAGTCCCGCAACACCTTGTGCTCCCATTCGTCGCCCTGCACATCATCCGTTAGCCGAGATAGCTTTTCGGGCGTCAACATGCGATTCAGCCGATACAGGCTTTCGGGTTGAAAGCGATAAAAGTGGACATTGCCATGGGCTCTCATCTCGACCAGTTGCAAAGACCGCAAACGATTCAGGTGATGGGACACGGTGGGCGGCCTAAGGTTGAGATAGGCTGCCAATTCCTCTACGCTTGCTTCCTGGTTCGCCAAGAGGCCAAGAATGCGCAGACGGCTCTCATCGGCTAACACCTTCAGACATTGGACAAGGGTTTGGCCGTCTTCATCGGTCATGGGCATATCCTCCAATCAAAGGTTCCGTGCAAAGTCAGCTCACATAGATCAATATAGACGATTATCGAATGTAGATCAACATCGAATAAGCTTGCTTATTATATTCATGGTCGGATCCGTGTTACAGTTTCGTGTTACAGTTGATAGAAAGGAGCGGTTCTGTGGCAAAATCGGATGGCATGCTGGCGATCGTTTGGCTCTTGCGTTCACGCGAACGCATGACGGCGCAGGAACTGGCCGAGAATCTCGAAATCAGCGTACGCTCCGTGTACCGTTATGTGGATGCGCTGTGCGCAAGCGGCGTGCCTATTATCGCGGAGGCGGGGCATGCGGGCGGTTATCGGCTGCTTCCCGAGTACCGGGGCTCGCCCCTGTTTTTTTCTGCAGAGGAACGGACCGCGTTGGCACATTCGGCTCTCTTTGCGCAAAAGGCCGGATACCCATTTACTGACGCCATGACAGGCGCGTTGCGAAAGATCCAGTATCACAGTACACAAGAACAGATGGAAGATCTGGCGTTGCACACCGTCGGGCTGGACGTGATGCCGACAGCGGATCACAGTGCGTACGCGGGCGTGATCGCCTGCCTGGAGCGTGCCGTGGCGTACGGTCAGACGGTTAAGATCGCCTATCGCAAGGCCAGGGAAGATCATGGGGTGAGCCGGGAAATCGACCCGTACGGGCTCATTCATTGGAGAGAGCGTTGGTATGTGATTGCGCGCTGTCACCTGCGGCAGGATGTTCGGACGTTTCGCATCGATCGGATTCGCGATTTTGCGGTGACGGATGCCAGGTTCGAACGACCGCGAGATTTCTCGGCCAGCGCTTTTTTCACGTCGCGACAAATCGCTGCGACGGCGGACAGTGACGTTCTCACGCACGTTCTTCTCGCAGGCGATGACGATGCCTTGGACGATCTTGGGAGGCACTGGTTGCTCGGTTCCCGGCTGGTTGAGAAATCGCAGAGAGAAGTGTCGTTTCTGGTGGAAGAGCGGGTGCTTATGTCCTATGTTCCCCATCTGTTGCTGGCGTATGGACGCTCTGTCCGCATCAGGGCGCCAGACGCGCTCAAGCGCCGCATGATTGAATTGACGGCGGAGTTGTTCGCGTATTACCAGGGGCTTCCCTGACTGTGGCTGTCAGGGAAGGTGTGCTATTGTAGGGGCAGGCTTGGCAGTGACTCAAACGGTAGCGAGGAGACGAGAGACAATGGAATTTGATTGGAAGGCGTGGTTTACGGGCGTCTGGGAGGACAATCGGCGCCTGACATTTCGGAATGGAGGTGTTGGAAAGTGACCAACGCCAACGAACTGTACCGCTATCATGTCTGGGGGAATGACAAAGTGCTCCGGCACTTGGGCGAACTGCCGGAAGACATCCTTCACCGGGAACTGCAGAGCGTATTTCCATCGGTCGGCGAGACGCTGAGCCACGTGTACGTCGTCGACAACCTTTGGCTGTCCGCCATGGCTGGTGACAGCCTGGAGGCCATACGGGCGTCGCTTCCCAGTCTTCAGGATGAGGTGAAGGGAGCCTCTCTCGACACATTTCAGGCGAGATTTTCGGAGGTCGTTGACCGTTTTCACGTGTTTTTCGAGCGTCAACCAGACCTGGAGGCGTGGTCCGAGTATCCGCATCCCCGCTTCGGGCCGCTTCGCGCGCGCTACAGCGATATTGTCCAGCACATCGTCAATCACGGCACCTACCATCGCGGCAATATTACAGCCATGCTGAGGCAAATGGGCTTTGCGGGAGTGGCCACTGACTATGTGTTTTATCTCTATAGCCTGGCGAGATGAGGTTCGGTTCGGAAGAGTTGACGGTTTATCTTTTATCGGGATTTCTGATGCGCAGCTGGTTGGACTTCGCGACGTTTGGCGTCTTGGGAACGGGTGGTTGGACTACGGACGAGGGACTGTTCTGCGTGGCGGAGGCTTATGAAAAACACGGAGGCCTCGGCACGGAGTTATTCCGGGTGTCGTTTCTCCAACATGAGGCGCAGCATGCGGCCGACTATCGGAAATTTCCCGGATTGGAGACCGCTGATCTTGAATACAGGGCAAAGCTGATGGAACTCGTCTACGCCCGCTCGCGCCGGGCTTTGCGCCAGTTCGTCGTGGAAGCCGCGCCAAAGCGGGAATTCCCGCATGCGTTCGCGTCTCATGCGCTCATGGGCGGTTTGCGCTCGAAGCTCGGACGCGAATTCGTGCTTGACGTTCCGTTGCCTATCGTCAGAAGCGCGGCTCTGCAATTGTACCGCGAGCACACTGAACGCTTGTAGATTGCGGGCGCCAATAGGGTGGATACGGTGCTGTAAGAGGGTATTGAGAATGCCGTGGATCACCTAAATGGAGGAGTCGACGCCAAATGATCATTCGCTTGAGACAGATGACTGGCGCCTTTCTTACGAACGGTCAGGATATGTTATTGATGAAACGGGCAGAAACGATGCACATCGCGCCCGGTCTTTGGGCGGGCATCGGAGGGCACGTGGAACCTGACGAGATCAGTGATCCTCTTCGGTGCGTGCTGCGAGAGATCGAAGAGGAGACGGGGATCGTCGCCGACTCGATCACCGGGATGCGGCTGCAGGCGGTGGTGCACCGGCAGCTCGGTCAGGAGATTCGGTTGCAGTATATCTATTTCGGATACACAAAGACGCGAGATATCGGATACACGGCGGAGGGCGCCTTGCATTGGATCCGACAAAGCGACGTGTTGGAAAAAGCCATGTCCGCCGCAAATCGGTTTGTCCTGGAAAAATACTTTCAGGACGGGCCGTCAGACGATATCTGGGTGGGTGTTCTCGGAAACGACGGAGGGAGGCCGATGATACAGTGGTCATCCCTGGCTGACTGGGAATAGAACGGTGGCGCGGAGCCGTGCGATGCTTTGCCCTGATGGAATGCGATGCAAGCGACTCAACTCATCGGCGACAGACAAAATCCTCCCACAATAGGAACGGCGTAAGACAGAAACTCAGGAAAACCGTTCGCGCAGCCATCGTCCGAACATGGGCTCCGCCAAAAAGTAATCCCCCCGCACCGATCGCTTTTCAATCAGTCCCAGATCCAGTAAATGATTCAGCGCCTTGCCGACACTGGAACGCGAGACATCCAAAGAATACGGGGGCTTCTGTTCACTGACCGCCAGGCAAACGGCGTCCGCATGGGCCACCCGTCGCACCTCCAGCCATTGCTGCTCATAGATCCCCGACAGGTGATCCATCATGCGGGCGTCCGCGGCCATCGCGATGTCAGCATCCACCCTACCCAAACCCGCGCCTTTGGCCATCAGATACGAATGATAGACCACGCCCATGACGCAGTAAGGATGACCTCCTGTTTTCTCGAGCATTAAACCTAAGGCGGCTGGCGTCATCGTCATGTTCTGTTCCGCCAGTTTCTTCTCGATGTATCCCACCCATGCGTCTGACGGTACGGCGGGCAAAGGACAAAACGTCGCAAACCGGTAAAACGCCTGACTCTGATTGGCAAACAGCATTTTCATCAAAGACGGTTGGCTCCCCAAAAACAAAAACACGGTATGCTGCTGCGCCTGCATGACCGCCCTGAGGCGCTTGAGCAAAGCCATGCCGCCAAGCCGCTCAATGTCCTGAAATTCATCCAGCAAAATAACCATGCGCCGACCGCCGCGTGCGGCTATTTCCTCCGCGATCGCCAGCGCGCGCAGCAATTCGTCTTCGCCATTGCTTTTTCCCTCTGACCAGTTTAGCCCGATTTCAAGATCGCCCATCTTCGCCTTGATGTCCGGGGTGCCAACTAAACGCCGCTACCATGCGCATCCTCCAATACACACGTTTTGAATATATCATACACATAAATTGCGTGTATTAACAAGTTCCGGCGTACGATCTGACGCGCACACGGCCAACGCGCAGCTGGCTTTCCGTAGAATTATCGAGGTGGAGCGATCTCTTCCTACGGTCGATGGAATGACTTGCGGGCAGTGGGACTTGGGTCAGCGAACTGCGTTTCCAGACGTTCCAGCTCATCGGTGGGCAAAGCTGCTTCGATCAGTGGAAAGATGACGCGCTCTTCCTTCCGAATATGGTCTCGCAGGAGCGCTCCGAGCTCGTGCATGACCGCAACGCTTTCCACCTGTCTGGTCACAATCTGATCAACAAGGGAACGGATGCGAATATGCTCCAGCAGCATCTCGCTGACCTCCGGTCGGTCGAGTGATGCGTATCGCGAATAGACGGGCAGCAGGATCTCCTCTTCTTCGCGAAAGTGGTCGCGGCCTCCTGACGACCAAAATTCCGCCAGGTCCGCTTGCACATCCATGATCGCCAGGCCATCCGGGTCCGTGCCCACGCGCAGCAAATTTTGCGCGATCACCAACCCATGAAAGTGATGGCGTGACAGCGGTTGCAAAGAAGGGTGCCTCTTGATCGGGGAATGCTCCATGGTTTAAACCTCCCGGTTGGCCATGGCATCCACCCATAGCCGCAGCAATCGTGTATGTCCAGCTAATCGACTGAAAATATCCACCGCCAGCGATTCGTTATACGTGTGTACAGTCAAGTTGCGATCGTTGACCATGGTCAATGCTGCGATGGCTTCTTCGTCTGTCATGAGGCCCAGTTCACGGAAAGCGCGACGTTGATGCTTTGTCTTACACGTTCCATTCGATTCCCTCGGCCCGGACTCTTGCGCGAAACGCTTCGCTCACGGCTCGCAGATCGACGACCTCCACGCGATAGGGAATGGTCGATTCTTCAAGATCGGATTGCAGTTGCGCGATCCGATGACCCGTCGATGCGTCTTCGCACCATATGCCAAGGTCAATGTCAGATGTTCTCCGTTCGTCGCCGCGCGCCCATGAGCCGAAAAGGAACACCCTGCCTCCGAACCCTTCAAGACGCTGCTGCACAATGCGTCTCGTTCGAGTCAAAATATCATCGCGCTTTGCGAGTGTCGTGGGCGTTGCACCGTTCTCCGCCATCACAGTCACTTCGCTTCCGTCATGTTACAGATAACTCCATTATACAGTATGCGATGTGAGCGGGCAGGTAAACAACGGCTGAATCCTTTGGGCGACATCGGCTATTTATTTTTCTATGTCTGTGAGTTATAATTAGAACATACGTTCTGCATGAGGCCGTCGCAAAGGAGTAATTTGGCATGAAAGCTTCGTTGCCCGGTGTCTTGAATAATCAGGATTTCCTCAAGTTTTGGATTGGGCAGACAGTCTCCATTTTTGGATCTAGCGTCACCTTTATCGCTTTACCCCTGACGGCGATGTACGCGTTACACGCGTCCGCCATGCAAATGGGACTCCTGAGGGCTGCGGGAGAAGTTCCGTATTTGATCATGTCCCTGTTTATCGGGGTGATGGTGGATCGGGTTCGGCGGAAAACGCTGATGATAGCAGTCGATCTCGGTCGAGCGGTGTTGATAGGGGCCATCCCGGCCCTGGCTCTTTTCCGTCTCCTGAATATCTATGATCTCTATGTCGCGGCCGTCGCGGTGGGGGGATTGTCGGTGATGTTCGATACGGCCAATCAGGCCTACTTGCCAACTCTCACGGGTCGCGAAGAGCTTCAAGAGGCCAACAGCGCGATACAGTTTACTTTTTCGTTGGGGCAAATCAGCGGTCCAGCTGTTGCCGGTCTGTTGGTCAGCCAGCTCACGGCTCCTGTCACGTTGCTCATCGACGCTGTCTCTTACCTGGTCTCCGCCCTGTCGCTCATATCGATCAAGAAACGTGAGCCCATCATTGAAGGGAGACCTGTTGCAGAGCGCAGGATCCTTCGCGACGTCAGCCAGGGACGGCAGGTTCTTTTCAGGCATTCGGTCATCCGTTCCTTGACCTTGGCGATGGGAGGCATCAGCATGTTCTTTAGCGCATTCCTGTCCGTCTACTTTTTGTACTTGGGAAGGGATATCGGGCTGACGGCATCGCTCATGGGCTTCGTCCTGGCTGTTGGCGCTGTTGGCGCCACGGTCGGCGCCATCGTTACCGGACGTTTTGGAGGAAGGCTGGCTCCGGGGCTGGCGGTGATTATCGGAGAATCGTTCTTCGCTGTCGGCGCATGGCTGGTTCCTCTCGCCGGCGGAACGCATTGGCTGAAAGTTGCGGCTGTGACAGTCGCGGCGTTGGTGGCTTTTTTCGGAGGGACCTTGGCGTTTATTGTGTCGACGACGATGCTTCAGAAGGCCACGCCAGATCATCTTTTGGGGAGGGTCAGCGCGGCGTCGAAAACGTTCCTCGTCGGTCTTAACCCGATTGGCGCAGTCATAGGGGGAATTGTAGGCAGTGGATTGGGGCTTAGGACGACTTTGATCATGAGCGCAAGCGGAATAACGCTCATGGTATTGTGGCTTTTTCTTTCTCCTGTGCGGTCAACTTCTGAAAAACAACTGGATGCCCAGGCGCTCGCTTTGTCTGATATTCCCCAATTGCCAACTTGAAACGCGCCATTTTTTCTTGACATGTTGCGGGTGCTGTTATACTTGGTCCGCAGCAGTGATCGTTTTTCCACACAACAAGAAGGGACAGTTAGGGTGCTGTCGTTGACACTGCGTGATCAGCGAACTACCATGAAAATTAAGGGATTTGCCCAGAACGGCACGGGTCACTGCATCGCATTTTTGTCGGTGCGGTGGGTGAGTGTGGCGCCTCCTGAGATCGGGAACGTTCCGTCGCGCACCGCTTTCATTCATGCCTCATATGGCCATCTGGAGGTGAGAAACCGTGCGGATACCGGGACTCCGGCTGTCTGATCTGGTGGATGTGTACGAGGATTACGATCCGCTACACGATTATTTTTTGAATGTTGAAACCGGCGAGGTTATCTTCACATCCGAGTTTGACCCCTCACAGTTCGCCGAAGTGAAAGAGGAGATCGAAGAGGGTTTCGGCGAAACGTTTATTCGTCTGCCTCGCACCGATTCAGACGAAGGGTACAGGGACATGGTCGAGTTTGCCGAGTCGATCGACTCTCGCCTGTTGCGCAACCGTCTGGAGCGCGCGCTGGACGGGCGCCAACCGTTTCGCAGATTCAAGGATGTGCTTCTCGATTTTCCGGACGAGAGGGAACGCTGGTTCACCTTTCAGAGAGCCTGCAACCAAGAGCGCGTCAGGGAATGGCTGGCCGAGAATGATATCGAGACTGACACCGAGGCCGACATCGAGTGAGCGGAGGAAAGAACTTGGCGGATGAGCGAATCTCCCTGTTTAGCCAAATGATGCAGTACATTCCCGATTTCATCGTAAATCGTGGGTACGCCTACTTTGAGGAAAGCCGCGTGGGTCTGGGAGACATCGGGGGCGACTGGATCGTTGCCCGCGTGGCTGGAGACGGCGGCAGATATACCGTCCGCGTGAACCGGCGGATATTGGCCGAAAGTGAGTGCGACTGTCCGTATGAGCATTTATGCAAGCATATTGTCGCAGTCGTGTACGCGCTGGAGAACGCGCCAGACTCTGGTGATGACGATGACCCTGACCATGATCGCGACTCTGGCATTGACGATGACAACATTGACCATCGTGCGGGCCTCAGCGACTGGCGGCGCGATGCGGGCGTCCATTCGAAAGTGGCATCGCCTGACGACACGGTGCCAGGCAGTCTGATGAGCAGACTGAGTGGTCTGCCCAGAGAGTCCGTGCTGGAGATTTTGACCCTAGCCATCGAACGCGATCCAGAAGTCAAAGGCGCCCTGCTTCGCGCATTTCTGGCATGGCGGCAGGGAGACACGATCGACGGCGCGAACGGAGATGCGAGCCGAGACGCGATCGAAGGCGCAATCGCTTCAGACGCTGCTGAACTCCCGGACTGTCAGGCTGCAGCGATTTACTTTGGTCCGCAAATCGAAGAACGGTTGAGCGAATGCATGGATCTGTTCAAGCGCCGCGAGTACGAGCGTGATTCGTATGATTGGCGTGGCTGGGATCAGGATGACGAGGAGACGGGAGAATGGGACTACAGCGAAGCGCAGGAACATCTGCTGCACTGGTATGACTTCTTGGCGGAGCTCGTCAGGGGCGGGCGCCCGATACCCGGACTCGCAGGGCTTGCGATGACCCAACTTGCGGCCGAAGACTGGGTGGCGGATACGGACATGCTGGAAGGCTACGAACGTGACACGTTTCTTGAAGAGTGCCTGCGCGTACACGACCACGCGTTTGACCTCGTGATCGAACGAGCCGCCACAAACTCCGGTTACCGTGATGTGCTCTACCAGTTCGCGGAATGGGTTCTGTCCCAGTGTGAGAGTGTGGTGAATCTGTCCGGTTGGACGCGCGCACTCTCTACGGCCATCATCGACCGCAAACATCTGCAGGCCATTCGTCGAGCGATCGCGGGCAAATGGCCAGAATTCCTGACTGACCCGCTTCTGACGATCGGATCGGATCCCAATGAGATCGGACGTTACCTGCATCACTGGTGGACACAGACGTGCCTGCGCTACGACTGGGAGGAGGAAGCTGTGTCTGCGGCGTCGTTGTTCCCATGCCTTCCAGGAGGGACCGCGCGCGGCTATGCCGATTACTACGCGGCGCGCGAACAGTGGCAGAAGGCGCTGGACTACGAACGAATGGCCGTCGAGGAGTTCGAGCAGATCGGGAGGTCGCGCGCGGAAGATTACGACAGGCTGATTCTCTGGTGCGAACGGACAGGGGCGATGGGCGATGCAGCCGCCGGGCGCCGCAAAGCGTTTGCCGCGGGACCGTCATTTGATCGCTTCAAGGGGTGCCTGAACGACATGCCCGATGAAACGGAGCGACTCCGCGCTGCCCGCGCGTGGGCCGCCGAAGCACAGGATAAGCATCGGTACTCGCTTGCTGCTCTGATGCTCTGGACGATCGGCGATCGAGACGATTCGTGGCGATTGTTTGCAGCGCATCTGCCGATGGACCTTCGCTGGGATGCCGACGCGAACAAGCTTCTGGAGACCGTGGAGACGGAAGAACCTGCACGAGTCATCCCCATTCACACCGGTTCTGCGGAGGCGGCGATCGCGAAGAAAAATCGCGGCGATTACCAAACAGCGGCCGCTCATCTGCAAAGGGCGTCCCATGCGTGCCGCTTAGCCGACCAGATGGGCTGGTGGACGTCGTACATTCGCAAACTGAAGTCCGGGTTTGCGCGGTATTCCGCCCTGCAGGATGAACTTCGCAAGGCGGGTCTGTGAGCCGCGCGAGGAGGCATTCATCGTAGTTCGGGTTCTTTAAATGATCATACGAAGAACCTGTTCCCATAAATCCGTTTGATTCTCCCCACCTTTTCGGAAACCTGGGAGGCCGCCGAGATACTGGAACGCCGGGAGCTGCTTCGCATGCTCATATCGCGGATCGGGGTCTTTCCTGGCCCGCGCGTCGAGATTAAGTCTCGGATATAATACAGGGAGGAGGGATACCCATGAGAAAAAAGGCCCTGTTTGCGAAATTGGATGCGGCCGGCCGGCTGGCCTTGCCCAAAGAGATTCGGGAGCGCTGGCATGCGGCGCCCGGTGATATATTGCGGATCGAACAACAGCAGGACGGATCGATTTCGATCCAAAAGGAACTTCAGTCGGAGGCGCAAGTGTTAGATCATCTGGCGGAGCACGCATTAAAGGAATTTCGGCAAGGGAAAACGAAATCGCTTGATGAGGTTTTGAGAGAAATGGAGAGTTAATGACGACCTATGATGTCCAGATGACAAGCCATGCCGAGAAAGACCTCAAAAAGATGGATCGCACGGCTGCCGCCAAGGCGCGAGAGGTTCTGCAGCTCTTAAAAAGAGATCCTCAAGCTGGCCATCTCTTATCCGGATCGCTGAAGAAAGTCCGTTCTCTGGAATTTTCTGCTCCGGGGAAAGCCTATCGAGCCACTTATTTTATAGAGGGTCGAACCTGCATCGTTTTTGCGATCGGACCGCATGAAAACTTCTATGATCTGGTAACAAGGCGGTTCCAATCATTAAAAGTGCGGTAGTGTATAAGGGGTATTATGGCTCACAGTGCCAACTGGCGAGAAGAGATAATTACCCATCGTCCAAGACGGTGCGTTGACCTTCGACTCTCGACCCATCTGCCCAAAGACCGGGGAATCGTCCTGATTCCATATGCCAACCCTGCAGGATGAATCCCGCAAGGCCGTTCACCATGCGTGCCGTTCGGCCGACCGGATGGGCTGGTGGACGTCGTACATTCACAACCTGAAGTCCGAGTTTGCTCGTTATTCCGCTCTTCAGGATGAACTCCGCAAGGCGGGTCTGTGAGCCGCGTGAAG
>JAJZEE010000078.1 GCA_021805735.1 Bacillota bacterium | reverse complement strand
GATTGGTAAGAGTTTTTTCAAATAGGGCCAGCATCGAGGGAAACGCGCCCAGCACGGTTTGCAGAGGTTGACCGGAATGGGCGAGCGGAATGCCCATAATCTTCGCGAACGTCGGATTGTACTGGATGATCAGACGATTTTGTTCAATGTACACGAAGGCAATCGGTATAATGGCCATAATAAAACGGATCGCTCTATCGGCTGCGATAAGTTCACCTGTCTCGCGAGTTGCATCCAACCCGAGAACTTCCAGGAGCCGCGTAGGGATCTCTTGCTGAGGCTTGGTCATGTCCAAAGCCCCCCTGAAGTAATGTAAGTTGGCGAAACTCTCAGCGCCACCTGGCCAGGCGGAACTGCGTCACCCGCCCGACATCCCTTAGTGCTGCTTCCGTCAGGACCTGACACAGTTCGGGAGCGGACGTCGCGCAGGACCCAACCAGGTGTACGCTGAGACTGTCGCCAAAATACAAAATGGCGGAGAGAGTGGGATTCGAACCCACGAGCCCCGTAAAGGACTACTCGCTTTCGAGGCGAGCTCCTTCGACCACTCGGACATCTCTCCGCAAGTCGTCGCGTCAACGGACTGCAAGTTTTGTACGCATTGTCAGCGTTGTTCGCGAAAGAAATCCTTAAGCATCATACCACACTTCGGTGCCAAAATGCCAGCCGTGACAACCGGATAGTGATTGAGACCCTGGACTCCATACGCGTCGAAGAGGGATTCAAGGGCGCCCCCTTTGGGATTTTGCGCGCCATAAACCACATGAGCCATACGGCTTAGCTGAATCGCCCCTGCGCACATCAGACATGGTTCAACAGTGACATAAAGCGTACAACCCACGAGGCGCCAGTCGCCTCTGGTCCGCCCCGCCGCCCGTATCGCCATGATTTCCGCGTGGGCTGTAGCATCGTTCGCTGTCTCACGTCTATTATGCCCCAATCCGATCACGCGGCCATCCTCTGAGACAACAACAGCGCCAATGGGAACTTCACCCAGCTCACGAGCCAACAACGCTTGCTGCAATGCAATCTCCATGTAGGTCTCATACATCTCAGTCAGCGGACAGATCCCCCCTCCGTTGCCACATCACCCATGTTCACTGTACCAAAAACCATTTTCTGATGCACATATTCGCACTGTAAGGCATAGCATGGATACGATCTGGGCACTCGACGCATGGAACTTGCCGAGGAGGAATTTGGATGTGTGGAATTACAGGATACATCGACTGGAACCGGGGCGCTTTCCAAGCGCCTGAAGTCATTGGCAAAATGACAGAGACACTGGCGTGCCGTGGGCCTGACGCTGACGGGGCGTGGCGCAGCGGGCCGATCGCCTTGGGTCACCGCCGCCTGATCGTCATTGATCCAGAGGGCGGAAGGCAGCCCATGACCAGACAATACGGTGAACGTCGATGGACGATCACGTACAATGGGGAACTCTATAACATGGCAGAGTTGCAAAGAGATCTAGCGGCGAACGGCCATACCTTTTTAACCCGTTCCGACACCGAACTTGTCCTTTTGGCCTACATCCAGTGGGGAACAGCATGCGTGCAGCGGTTAAACGGAATCTTCGCCTTCGCAATCTGGGACGAGCGCAACGAAACGCTGTTTCTGGCGCGCGACAGAATGGGTGTGAAGCCGCTGTTCTATACCCAGAGAAATGGTCTCTTTGCATTCGGGTCAGAACTGAAATCAATTCTCGCTCACCCTGAAATTCCTGCGGAGGTAGACCGCGACGGCCTGGCAGAACTGTTGTTGATAGGGCCGGCCCGCACACCAGGGCAAGCCGTGTTTGCAGGCATTCAGGAACTTCGTCCAGGCTATTCCATGCTGATCTCGCGCACGCGCGCCGACACATCGCAGTATTGGGCGCTCACCAGTCACCCGCATGAAGATTCGCTCAACGTCACTGCGGAAAAAGTACGTTATTTACTGCAGGATGCTGTAAGCAGGCAGATGGTGTCCGATATGCCGGTGGTCACCTTTCTCTCAGGAGGACTTGATTCAAGCGCCGTCAGTGCATTTGCGGCTGCGGCTCTACAGAACGCGCGCCAAGGTCCACTGCATACGTATTCAATCGATTTCGCCAATATGGAGCAGTTCTTTCAATCCAATGCGTTTCAGACCGGGCGCGATGCTCCGTGGGCGAAACGAGTATCTGACTATTTGGGAACCATACATCATGAAATCATTTTTGACACCCCTGAACTGCTTGCCAACCTAACCCGGCCGCTCATCGCAAGAGACCTTCCGGGAATGGCGGATATCGACATTTCCCTCTATCTCTTTTCTAAAGCAATCAAACAACACGCGACGGTCGCCCTCTCCGGAGAAGCGGCGGACGAAGTGTTCGGGGGCTACCCGTGGTTTCATAGAGATGACGCTTTGAACGCGGACACCTTTCCCTGGTCGTTGCAACTGCAGGAACGCATGAATCTGCTGTCTCAGAATTTCCTGAATGTCATGAATCCGGAACAATATGTGGCAGACCGTTACCAGGAAGCCTTGGCGGAGGTGCCCAGACTATCCGGGGAAGATGCGCGCGAAACACGCATTAGAGAAATATCGTATCTAAATCTGACTCGCTTTCTACCTACCCTGCTGGAAAGAAAAGATCGCATGAGCATGGCCACCGGGTTGGAGGTGCGCGTTCCCTTTTGTGATCATCATCTTGTCGAATACGTCTGGAATATCCCGTGGCGCATCAAGAGTTTCGATGGCACCGCCAAGGCCGTCCTGCGCAAAGCCATCACGGGCATTTTGCCGGATGATGTGGTCTACCGTCGGAAAAGTCCGTATCCATCAACCCCAAACCCCGCATATCTTCAGGGCGTTCGCGCCATCGTAGAAGAGATCATGAGTGATCGCTCCTCTCCGCTGCTCACGCTCATTGACGACCAAGCGCTCCGCGAACTGATCACGCGAAGTCAGACGAAGATGGAGCATAGGCCCTGGTTTGGCCAGATTATGGCGACTCCACAAATGTTTGACTATCTTATCCAGATTGACACGTGGCTGCGCACTTACAATGTGTCGATCAAGCTGTAACGGTCAGGGGCGTAACCATCCAACGCCCCCCTCATGCGATGTTCAAACAAACTGTCTCTTCCTATCTCGTCAGTTCCACGCGGTTTCTCACCTGTTCGATAATCCGCCGCAACTCCCACGCGCTTTGCTCCAGATTGTCATTGACAAGCGCGAAGTCGTATTTGTCCTTATGGGCCATTTCCAGTTCTACACGCTCCAGGCGTTTCTCGATGTTTCTGGTATCGGTGTCGCGGTTGTGAAGACGATTGGACAACTCGTCCAACGAAGGCGGAGTAATAAATATTGAACAGATGTGTTGGGGGAAAGCAGCCATGGCGTCCGCGCACCCCAGCACATCCATATCAGTGATGATGTCATATCCATGCTTGATCGCGTACTGAATGGACGGCAGATGAGTGCCATAATAGTCATTGGTGTGGATCCGTTTCCACTCCAGGAATTGGCCCCGTTCGATCATATCCTCAAACTCTTCGATCGAAACAAACACATAAGGATGCATCTGATTTTCCCCGGGGCGCATGGCCCGCGTCGTCGCGGACGGCATGTAGTAAATTCCCGAAAGACCGCTGAGTACGCTGCTTAGCAGCGTGTTCTTCCCCACGCCGGACGGACCGGATAAGATGAAAAAGTACCCCTCGCGGTCTCGCCTGTCTTCTGGCCGAAAGTTTATAAACACTTCGGGAACCATGAAAATCCTCCTAAGCGAAATCAAAACCTGGCCGTACATGCGGCGTGCAGCATTCGCAGTTTACAATATTATGAGTTGTTCATTCCGTACTGTCAATGAGTTGAAAGATGATCATAGCATCCCGCTGTCTTCAGTACCAGGCAAATGGGATCGCTTCAAATGTGAGCCCGCGACGCAGCGCAGCGTTGCTATTGACGGCATAGTTGGCTGTGTTGGGCGGATACCAGACAATTCCTATGGTGTGAGCTGTTCGTTTGAGCCACTGAACCGGTATTGGCCTGCCTCGCACAGTGATCACAGTTTGACGGGGATCTTGCACGACAAAGGTAATGCCATGAAGTTGATTCCGATCGGGAATAAACGTTCCGTCCACTGGATCTGCCACATCTTCGATGTTTATGTAGGTGACGCCCCGGGTGTAGGAAGTCCTGTAGCGCAAGTACTGCTGCACAAGATTGTAGAGGAGGAGGCGGCTTGTGCGCGCTACGAGAATAAGTCCGTGATCCTGCATATGTGCAAGCCGGACCAGCGACTCAATCGCGCTCGTCGGCAGCACGAAGCGGTTCGGATTTCCCTCCAGGTGTTGGGCTATAATCGTGTATCCATGCGTCCGGATCAACTGCTGCAACAGACCTGGCGCCAATTCTCGGTATAGATCATACGGATTCCAAAAATCATGCCAATCGTAAACCCAGGGATGATCCGGTCGCTTGATCAGATTGAGCGTGCCTGTGAACCGCCAAAATCCCCAGATAGAATGGCCATCGCGCAAGTGTATGGGGTAAATCATGGAGGAATAGCTATACTGATTATTGTAGATGTCTGCCCAGACGAATCTGACGCCTTCCTTGCGTAGCAGATCCGTCACGTAGTATGGTGAGTAGGGATTATCGCCCTGCTGGTAATCGAAGAATGCGTTGTCCTGATACCCGTAAGCGCCAAAATTCGCTCTGTTGGACTGATTGCCATGATCCGTAAACACGGTCAGACGAACCCCGTGCGCCATCAGATAGCGCATCCCGTAGACGGCTTCTGCGCGGGTAAACAGCGTACCTCTCGCGCCGATGCGGGAAAAATCGCCCATCGAATGAATCGTGTCGATCCAGCCTGCTTTTATGTAGTGCAGCAGAATAGGTCCATAGTACAGTTGTTGCGAAACGCCTTTGAAGAATGTCATCTCCTTGGCGAGTGGCGTATGGTTAGTGTCGATGGTATAGCGCAGATTGGATCCGTTGTATAAAAAGAAAGAATCGCTGACATCCAACCCCAGGCCGCGACCCATGGGCGTGTCAATCGTTGTATTGAGAAACTCATGAATCAGGTTAAATTTTCTGAGCGTCACGTGATCTGCATCCGACTCAATGGCCAACATGGCCTGAAACGGATAGGGAAACTTTCTAAGACTGACGACTTGCCGAGGATATCCGGGATTTATATGCATGCTTGTGTGTTCGTGTTGTGTGCTCTGCGTCGGTGACATCGGCTTCGCCAATGCAAGCGCCGCACCCGCGGTGATCAATAACAGGAATATCTGCAATGCGCGAACCAATCGATCACCTCATCGTAAACCACAGCGCGAATGTCAATGCTCAATGTCCTCATCGATACAGCCAATTATACACGGAGAGCGGCGATTATACCCTAAAGAAGTTGTCACATTTTCTATTGTTCTGGAGATAAAACAGGAGTAATACAAATGCACCGTGTCTTGCCAGCAACGATCGCCGGAAAACTCGTCACGTTCCTGTTATCATTAGTAACGGTGCCGTGGAAGCGCCCAACCGTACACGCACGTTTCGGACAGGGATTCAGAAAGTGGAAGGGTGACTCTTACGAACTGGAGAACAGTAACCGCTATCGGTGTGACCCTGTTGTTTTGGTCATCCGCGTTCGCCGGCATACGGGCAGCGCTGCAGGGAGGATACTCGCCGGGTCATGTCGTGCTGTTGCGGTTTTTAAGCGCGTCAATCGTGTTCCTCATTTACGCTGCCGTAAAAGGAATCCGTTTGCCCCGCCGCAATGACGTGCCGAAAATTGCCGCCTTGGGGTTTATCGGCATCTCCCTGTACCACACCGCTCTGACGTTTGGCGAGACGGCTGTACAGGCTGGAACCGCCAGTCTGATCATCGCCGTTGCTCCCGCCTTCACGGCGATCATTGCGGCGTTCGCCTTGCGAGAGCGCCTCACTCGCATCGGGTGGTTGGGAATCGTAATCGGATTCATCGGCACCGGTTTGATCACATTTGGTTCAGGAGAAGCGCAGGGGTTTACTCAGGGCGCCCTCCTAATTCTCATTTCTGCCGCCAGCGCAGCCGTATTCTTTGTGTATCAGAAACCGCTGTATCATATATATCGACCGCTTGAATTGACCGCCTATTTTACCTGGTTTGGTACGCTCCCCATGCTTCTGTTTGTTCCCGGTCTATGGCGGCAGATGAGCCAAGTGCCGGTGCAGGCGACAATCTCAGCCGTGTATATCGGGATCTTCCCTGCGGCCATCGCTTATGTGGCCTGGGGCTATGCGCTCAGCAAGGCCAGAGCGAGCTCAGTGACAAGCGCTCTCTATCTCAATCCAATTCTGGCGATTGCCATTGCCTGGATTTGGTTAGACGAATTTCCCAAACCAGTTGCGATTATTGGCGGTCTTGTTGCGATTGTCGGAGTCGTTGCTGTAAACGTCTGGGGAAAGGCGAAGACTGCCCCGGCCTACGCTGGCGTTGAGGAACCGTACACAAGCGAGATCACGTAGTTCTTGGCGCCTGCGAATCATGAATGTCCCATTGGATCAAGAACCCAATCAGGCGACTCGCCATTTTAAAATTAGACTCATGTTCACGATTTTCTGTGTCACGAAGCCGGCATGTGGCTTATACTAGTACCGGACGCCTGTCCGCCATGTTCATATCCCGGAGGTGTCACCCTTTGTCGCCGAATCGCAACGAAGTTGAACAGAGACAGCCGTCGAAGCCCCTTCTATGGCTTGGATGCATAGCCACATTTGGAATGTTTCTCGTCAACTTTATCGGTTTTTTGGACACCCAGACCAATTCAGCGGAAGGCTGCGGACCTGATTGGCCACTGTGCAATGGTCAAATCCTGCCATCGCTCAACAACGCACATGTCATCATCGAATTCCTTCATCGATTCCTTGTGGGCTTTTTCGCCATCGTGGCCGTGGTGTTCGCGATCTGGGCATGGCGTCGCTTCGGTCGTTGGCTGGAAGTGCGCATATTCGCGTCGATCGCTCTGGGTTTCATTGTCCTTCAATCTATTTTGGGAGCCCTTGCGGTGGTGTTTGTAAACCCTCCCAGTGTCCTTGCGTTGCATTTGGGATTTGGTCTGCTGGGACTGGTCGGTGTTGCTCTTTTGACCGTATTTCTGTTTCAGTATAATGCGTACGTGCAGTCTAAACCAAGTGGTCTTACACTTAGAAACCAGCAACTTGGCCGCGGTCTCCGTCAATTTATCGGATGGACATGGGTCTATGTATTTGTAGCCATGTACGTCGGATCAGACGTAGCATTCCACGGTGCGGCCGCAGCATGCAAGGGCTGGCCCTTGTGCAATGGCTTGTGGTTCCCCGGCTTTTCCGGAAATGTCGGACTTGTGTTCCTCCACCGTCTGATAGCGATCGGCCTCGCAGTCATTGTAATCGTGCTCCTTATCCAACTCAGGAAGACACGGCACTCGCGCCCTGATGTATATCGTGCGACCGTTTATTTGTTTGTTCTCGTCATTTTACAGATCGCCAGCGGCGCCTATGTCATACTCAGCAACATCAGTCTGAACGCCGATCTGCTGCACGTAGCATTGCTGATGGTGCTGTTTACACTGCTCAGCTATCTAGTCATGCAAAGTTTTCGTTTTCGACCCGGCCGATAGCGCCGTCCACGCAAGAAAAACGGGCTCCTCGCCATCTACGATGATTGGCGGCCTGGATAAGTCCATCGTCTTTTTGTCACGGATCGGCTCTACGTTTTCCAATGTCATCACCTTCCTTTGCAATTAGACAAAACGCACAGCAAGCCGCTATTTTGTTCTGTTTATCGAGTGGTATTATAATCGCAGTGGTCAAAAAACATGAAAATCCGCGCCAGATAAGGGATTCCGGCGCAGAATGAGTACGACACAACTTTCCATTGTGTCATATTCCATATGGACGAGACGGGATTTGTGCGTTATGCTTGGCGAGAGAGAACGCGTCATGTCTTTGCTGGTTTGTTCGTATTCTAATTTGAGAATACTGGCAATCAAGCGAGGTGGCGGAGTTGAAAAATAACGGGGAGAAAAAGAAGATGCAATCGACACTCTCTAAAAAAACAATAGAACAGGGATACCCACGTTTGAATGTGAATCGGGAAAAGTTAAAGAGCAAGGCGTTAATTGCCCCTGTTGACGAGAACGGGGATACAATTCTCGACCCAAAAAACGACAAACATCGCGCGTGGTTTAACTTGTTAAAGGAATAGGTCATGTCGGTACAAATTGGCGATGTTTTTTGGCATACGGTCACGTATCGCAGTGGCGAGAGCGAGACTCGCCCTGTAGTTATTTTCGACATTTGTGATGACGAAGTCCTTGCCGGATTTGCAACGATAACGGGTTCTGAGATTAAAGATCTTGATGGAACATATGACAAATGGAAAGTGCCGTTATTTCAGTGGAAAAGTGCATGCCTTGAAAAACCTTCGTATGTTAAGGCAAATTGCTACGCCTACATCCCCATTTCGGCTTTCGAAACCAAGAAGTACATTGGTCGAATGAGTCAATATGATTTTAGTAATGTGATTCGAACGATCGAAGAATTCGTTGAATCCGACGAAACGCCATGGTAAAACAAAACGCCCTAAACGCCCCAGAATCGATTCTGGGGCGTTTTTATATTCGCCAGCATCGATTCTGCCACCAATCGACTAAACCCTCCCAGATCGCCCCCTAGCGCGTCACCCCACGTGCAACAAAAGAGCCGCCATTCAGGCGGCTTCCCTGCCACCGCTGCTTAATTCCGACGGGCACCCAAGCCCGTGTGGGCTGCGTGACCCAGCCGTAAGTTGGCACCGTCACGCTTTGGTACGTCGGCACCGTCCGATACCCTGTTGTCACCCATTGGTACGTGTATACGGGGGTTGTTACCTTTGCAAGTTTTAAAAAAAGCCGCCCCAAGGGGCGGCGGGTGCGGTCATCAGGCGGTTTTTGTATTCTTTTCGTGCCAAAGTTCCAGATAGACTTCGTAGATATCTTCGCCACCTGCTAGTGTCGCAGTGACAACCTTGTGATAGCAGTCGATCAACTGGGGGGGTGTTTCGCCGAAAGACCTGTGTCTGCGGCGATCCAGAGTTTTAATCCGGAAAGTTTTCGTCCAGCCACGCTCGCACCACCAACGGACCATCCCGTAATGATGCGCCCGCGCCGCTGTGCTTTGCGTGATTCCGCGAATTTGACGCCGAAGTTCGTCCAAAAGGCGGCGAGCCTGCAGGCGGGTCATGCCCGTCCTAGATGCCATCAGCGCAACCAACTCAGTTCTTGGCATCCTCGTCACCCCCGTTCTTGATTCCTGCGATACGGTCGAGATACTCGTCCAGCCGTACCTTTCTCACCCGCTGCGATCTGCCGATGCGAAAAACAGGGAAGCCCTCGGCGTGGAACAATTCATAGGCTGCAGTCTCGCCGATGCTCAAGTATTCAGAAACTGTTTGGTTCGAATTAGTCACCATATGTGTGCACTTGGACAAAAATCGCGGGCATGGAAGTTTAATCCATGCCCGCGAACCCTTGATTTATAAGGCTTTTTGGTGCACCCGGAGGGACTCGAACCCCCGCAAGACGCGGTTTAGGAAACCACCGCTCTATCCACCTGAGCTACGGGTGCATGTCGTATGTGGTTAGCCTAGTATCAAAAAACCCTATTTTACAGGCTTTTTTGGACTGCTGAATCGTATCTTGCTTTGTCTGCCATGCCGATTTTCGGGCGTGTTCGCGAGCCCTGCAAGCACCGACCGCCAGCACATTATATCACTGTGGCAAAAAGTAATAAAGCCGATCGGTCAGAATGTCAAGATGTATTATGGCCAACACCCAAAATATGTCCTGTACCCAAATTGCAGGCGCCTATGTCTTCCCAGTGAAAACATAGGCGCCTGAGATCTGAGTATTGTCTCTACTGTTTACTGGACCGCGACAGTTTGCTGCGTCAGCGATTTGGTCATCACCACTGTCTGTGGTTGGAATGACTGAGCCTCCGTAAATCCGAGTGCCTTGGCGAATTCCTGGCTGCGTTTATTGGCCGCCTGGATATAGACCTCCATCTCCACCATACCATACTCGACGGCCTCTCGCTCAAGCTGCTTCATCACCCGAGTGCCGTAACCTTTGCGCTGGTGTTCATTTCCCAGAACCAGCGACCCGATGTTCATCTTGCCGCTGTCATCCGCCACCAGGCTGACATAACCGGCCGCCTGTTCCTCGACAACAATCATACGAGTTTGCGCTGATCGGACGTAGTTCATTACTGTTGCCATGTCAAGGTCATACCCGTACGTTTCCTTGAACACAGGCATGATCTCTGCTTGAGTCAGTCTTACTATGGTTTGCTCGTCTTCAAAGGTAAAGGGGCGAAGGTAAATCTTCGCCAATGTTGGGGCCGCAGCGTCAGTTCCTGTCGCGCCTTGCGGCACAACTGCCGGATCAGACGCCGCCGCAATGCGCCCGGCATGCCTTTTTCGCTCACCACTTCGTGGGCGGCGCCTTTTGGCGGGCGTCTTGCGATTCGGCGCAACGCCTGCGGTCAGCAGTTCCCCAGGCTGACGGCCTTTGCCAGTTGTCGAGTGTAAAAGAGATGTCGGCCCAGTTGAAGCCGATGTCTGAGAAGTGCGATTTTTGACTGACACGAATCATTCGCTCCTTAAAATAGGTCATATGGCCGTAGACAAAGCGCCTGCAGGAACACCCGTCCCGTTACGACACTATATGCGGAGCTGCGCCTGTCGGCGCCCATTGTCAGGAAAAAAAGCACCTTACACATCGATTCGCGTCAGACCGCCCATATATGGCTGCAGGGCTGCCGGAATTCGAACAGATCCGTCTGCCTCCTGATAGTTCTCCAGGATGGCGGCAAACGTTCTGCCCAATGCTAATCCGGAGCCGTTCAATGTATGCACATATTCCGGTTTGGATTTATCGGAACGGCGAAATCTGATGTTGCTGCGTCGAGCCTGGAAATCCTCAAAGTTGGTGCAGGAGGAAATCTCACGATAAGCGGCAGAGGAAGGCAGCCAGACCTCCAGGTCGTACTTTTTACAATCCTTGAAACCCAGATCACCCGTGCAAATTTCAATGACGCGATAGGGCAACTCAAGCCGCTCCAGAATAGCCTCCGCATCTGCCATAATAGACTCCAAGGCTTCGTAGGAAGATTCGGGCGGCACGAACTGAACAAGCTCCACCTTGTTGAATTGATGCAGCCTGATGAGGCCCCGGGTGTCCTTTCCCGCAGCACCCGCCTCTGATCGAAAGCTGGCGCTAAAGCCCGCATATTTGATCGGCAGATCACCCATGGCCAGAATCTCGTCGCGATGCAGATTAGTCACTGGTACTTCCGCAGTCGGGATCAGAAAATAATCCTGTTCTTCGAGTCTGAACACATCTTCCTCAAACTTGGGCAAATTGCCCGTGCCAACCATGCTTGTCCGATTGACCAGGTACGGAGGCCATACCTCCATGTAGCCGCGTTCGCGCGTCTGAACGTCAATCATGAAATTCATAAGCGCACGTTCCAGTTGTGCTCCAATGCCCTTGTAAAAGACAAATCGCGATCCCGTTACCTTGCTTGCACGCTCAAAGTCCAGAAGTGCAAGTCCTGTACCCAAATCCCAATGCGGTTTTGGCGCAAAATCAAATATCGGTATCTCACCATGGCGGCGCAACTCGGGATTTTCATCCTCGGAATGTCCATAGGGAACACTTTCGTGCGGAATGTTTGGGAGACGCAATAGAATACCATTCATTTCTTCATCCAAGACACGGAGTCGCTCATCAGCCGCCTGAATCTGATTCCCCACGAGTCGCATCTCTTCGATCAATGCGCCAGCGTCCAGTTGGTCGCGTTTGCGCGCCGCCACTTCCTGAGACACACTGTTGCGGTTGGCCCGGAGTGCTTCAGTTCGCGTCGTCAAGTCCCGCCATTCACCGTCGAGTATGTAAAACCGTTCAAGCAAATCCCACGTTTCCGGCGGTTCATTGCGACGTGTCAAGGCGCCTCTAATCCGTTCCGGATTTTGGCGCAGGAGTTTTGCGTCTAGCATGGAGTCCACTCCTCATTGAGCATTACACCACAAGATGGAATTTCTCTAAAACTGTCGTTCAATCGTCACTTCTCCCAAAAACGCATAGCCCAAACCCCGAGACGATACGATGAGTTTGGGTTTTCCGGGTGTTTCTTCCAGTTTGTCTCTCAGCCTGGAAATGTACACATACAGATCTTCCTTGTGCCCCGCGACACAATCTCCCCAAGCAGCGTTGATCATCCGTTCGGTCGACAAATAGCGTCCTTTCGACTCGATGAGCGCCTTTAGAACGTTAAATTCCGTACGCGTCAGGCCAACCTTCCTGCCGCGGATGGTCACAACCGCCTCACCATACGACCGGATCGCGATTTCGTGGTTATGGAGCATCCGCCGTTCGCGGTTGACCGATTCCAGGATACGGCCAATGTCATCGCTGATCCTGGCGCCGCCAGCCTCAGCGATGACATCGTACGCACCCGTGCGAAGTGCGCGAGTCTTCAATGACGGCAGTGGATCATGTGTTACGAGCACCAATGCCATGGATTGAATTCTGGATATCTCTCGCCATTCGGCGAATTCAGACCTGGTCGGATACAGCACTTCCCGAAACAGGACATCTAACCCGAGCACACGGCACTGACAGTGCAACTCCACCTGTTGATTGAGGGCCGTAATTTGGTGCCCATGGGGAATAGAGGCATGAATTCGCGACTGAACGCGAGGACTCACGCATGATATACCAACATGCAAGAGAACCGTCCTCCTAAGAAGCCACTCCAGATGTTCCAGATCACAGCAACAGGTATACTCACCCTCGCTGCTATACGCATTCGGCAGCACACTGTCGCTCGATCACTGCCTTGAAGTATTCATGAAGGCGTAGATCCGAAGTTAGCTCAGGGTGAAATGAAGCGGCCAGCAAGTTACCCTGTCTTGCGGCTACAATTCGATCCCGATATATGGCGAGAACTTTAACATCTGAACCAGCAGTGACAATATGCGGCGCTCTTATGAACACTCCAGGAAAAGGGGCCCCGGACAATCCCTCAAACTCGATGTCAGCTTCAAAAGAATCCCTTTGGCGACCAAAGCTGTTGCGGTTGACCGTGATGTCCATCAGATCCAGATGATGATCGTCCTGCCCTTCTATCTTCCTGGCCAACAGGATCAGTCCAGCGCATGTTCCAAATACCGGCATTCCCTGCCGCGCCCGCTCCCGTATGGGATCATGGAGCCCATACTTGCGGATCAAGGTTCCGAGTGTCGTGCTTTCTCCACCCGGAAGGATAAGCCCGTGCACCTCGGCGAGCGACTCCGGGTGTTTTACCAGAACAGGCTGTGCGCCGATGTTGCGGATGCTCTTTGCGTGTTCAGAGACAGCTCCCTGAACGTCCAATATGCCGATCTTCAAAATCATCCCTATCACCAGCCGCGTTCGGCCATGCGTTCGTTAATGGAAAGTGTGGACATTTCAATACCTTTCATCGGAGTGCCGATGCCTTGGGAAAGTTTAGCCAACAGGTCATAATCCTTGAAGTTCATTGTTGCATCGACGATGGCTCTGCCAAACTTCTCCGGATTTTCAGATTTGAAGACGCCTGATCCAACAAACACACCATCTGACCCTAATTCCATCATCAACGCCGCATCGGCCGGAGTGGCAACCCCTCCTGCCGCAAAATTGACGACAGGCAAACTCCCCGTCCGATGTATCTCAAGGAGAAGTTCATATGGCGCGCCAATTTCCTTCGACTCTGCCACCAATTCATCCTCAGACATCGCGACGACTTTGCGGATTTGCGATTGCACCATGCGAATATGTTTGACAGCTTCTACGATATTGCCCGTACCTGGCTCGCCTTTCGTGCGAATCATGGCTGCGCCCTCCGCGATACGACGCAACGCTTCACCCAAGTCCCTGGCGCCGCATACGAAGGGCACTGTAAATTCGCGCTTGTTTACGTGGTACTTGTCATCCGCTGGTGTAAGAACTTCACTCTCATCAATGTAATCCACGCCCAGTGATTCCAGGATTCGCGCTTCCACGATATGACCGATCCGGCATTTGGCCATGACCGGGATGGACACCGCCTTCATCACCTGTTCAACAATGGTTGGATCTGCCATGCGCGCTACTCCGCCAGCCGCCCGAATGTCTGAGGGAACCCGTTCCAAAGCCATGACCGCAACCGCGCCAGCCGCCTCCGCAATCTTCGCCTGTTCAGCTGTCACAACGTCCATGATGACGCCATTTTTCTGCATTTGGGCCATGCCGCGTTTGACGCGTTCTGTTCCTACTACTGCCATGATGTATTGCCCCCTTGTAATCCTTGAATTAATCCCGGTATTTCATTGTAATCTGATCACATAATTATACCACACGCAGGATTACCGAAGTTCCTCATTTGCATCTTCTTTTCCGAGAGCATCCTTCGCCATGCCCGGATGATTGGTAATAACGGCGTCAATACCCCAAGCCTGGAATAATCGAATCTGACGCCCATAATTCACCGTGTACGGTCTAATCTTCACGTTCAGTCGCAAAGCATCCTGTTGCAGAGCCGAAGTGACGCTGCGACGGTTGGGGTGGATCGCGTCAGCCCCAAACTGTTTGGCGTATCCGGGCGAAACAGGCGAGTAGTAAGAGGACAAAAGGGCAATGGAAACAGTCGGATCGCAGCCTTTAATTCGACGCAGACAGTCGTAGTAAAAGGATGATATGACAGTTCTCTCAGTAAGTCCGTACTGCCTGATGACGTCGACCACTTGCTGCTCCAACCCCGACTGCGGAATCGAAGAAGCTTTAAGTTCAATATTGATTCCCATGCCCGCTGACTTTACAAATGACAACACTTCCTCCAATCGCGGTATTCGTTCTCCGCGAAACTTGTTCCCAAACTTGTACCCCGCGTCAAGTGTCTGCAGCCAGGAAAAGGACGCGGCATGAACGTATCCGCGTCCCTGGGTTGTCCTTGTCACCGTGTCGTCGTGAATAACAACCAATACTCCGTCCGAAGATCTCTGGACGTCCACTTCAAGAGCGTCGGCCCCCATCTCATACGCCTTCAAAAATGCTGTCATTGTATTCTCGGGGGCCACGGCGCTGGCTCCCCGGTGCGCCCAGATCTCCAAAACTCATCCCTCTTCACATCATACGCTGTAGTTTGGTGCCTCCTTAGTAATATGCACGTCGTGCGGATGACTTTCCCGAAGTCCCGCGCTCGTAATGCGGATAAACTGCGCCCCGTCCTGCAAGGCGCGAATTGAAGGCGTTCCACAGTACCCCATTCCGGCGCGCAACCCGCCGATCAACTGAAAGACTGTCTCGGTTAGCGGACCTCGATGCGGCACACGCCCTTCAATTCCTTCGGGAACAAGCTTCTTGTTTTGCTCCTGAAAATAGCGATCGGAACTTCCCGATTTCATCGCTCCAATGGAACCCATGCCCCTGTATACCTTAAAACTGCGCCCCTGGAAAATCTCCAGTTCGCCAGGACTCTCTTCCGTGCCGGCAAAGAGACTGCCCACCATGACCACGCTTGCGCCAGCGGCGATCGCCTTAGTAATATCGCCGGAATACTTGATTCCACCATCCGCGATAATCGGTATACCGTATTCCCTCGCAACAGATGCGCACTCGTAAATGGCCGTAATCTGTGGAACGCCGATTCCAGCCACAACACGGGTTGTGCAGATTGAGCCGGGTCCGATGCCGACCTTGACCGCATCTGCGCCAGCCTCAATAAGCTCCCTCGTTCCGTCGCCAGTCGCCACGTTGCCCGCAATGATATTGAGACTCGGGTACAACTCCCTAAGGCGCTTGACGGTGTTTATCACTCCGATTGAATGCCCATGCGCGGTATCCACCACGACTACATCAGCGCCCGCCCTCACAAGGGCGTCAGCCCGCTCAAACGCGTCGCTCCCTGTAGAAATGGCCGCACCCACCAACAAGCGACCATGGGTGTCTTTAGCTGCGTTTGGGAATTGCTTGGCTTTTTCGATGTCCTTAATGGTGATCAGTCCGCGCAAGACTCCCTCTCCGTCTACGATTGGCAATTTCTCAACTTTATGACGTTGCAAAATGTCCTTGGCCTGTTCCAGATTTGTTCCGACAGGCGCCGTCACCAACCCTTCACGGGTCATGACCTCGCCAATAGAGCGACTGAAATTCTTCTCAAAGCGCAAGTCCCTGTTGGTGAGAATGCCAACCAAATGTCGCTTCTCATCGACGATCGGAACGCCAGAGATGCGATATTTGGCCATAATGGCCTCGGCATCATAGATTGGATGATCTGCTGTCAGGTAGACAGGATCGGTGATTACCCCACTCTCAGAGCGTTTGACCTTGTCGACTTCTTCCGCCTGATCGCTCACAGACATGTTCTTATGAATAATCCCGATGCCGCCTTCCCGAGCAATGGCGATCGCCAGCTTTGCCTCCGTCACTGTATCCATGCTCGCGCTCATCAGCGGGATATTCAGTCTTAGACTCCGCGTTAACTGTGTCGTGATATCCACATCGCGAGGCAACACGTCTGAACGGGCTGGCCGCAGCAACACATCGTCAAAAGTCAATCCTTCTGTTTGAAACTTGCTTTCCCATGTGCTCACGAAATTATCCCCCTCCAAAAATGGATGCAAAAACAAATGGATATGAATTGGATCGACCGTAGATATTATGAGTAAGTCTACAGACCTCATTTTCGCATGTCAACCCAATCTGCGGAGGCAGGAACTTGAACTTGGCCCACTTCCGTTCCGAACTATCGGTGTTGCAGATACTCGAGAACCCTCTGATCATCAAACATATTCTAAGCGTCATTCACTGCAGTCGACAGAACCGCGATGGTCTCTACGAATCGGCGTTTGCAGTATGTTCAGCCTTTGCGCAGGGAAGAGCTTTTCTGGAATCAGGAGAGACTGCTCCAGCCCGAACTCAACCTGTCATGTTCTATTATGGACTGCTAAATTATGCAAAGGGGTGTATTGCACTTAGCACTCTTAGTGGTCGAAAGCAGTTGGCGTCGTACAAACACGGAGTTTCAACACCCCGTAAAAAAAGCCACTACAACTATTTTGCCGACGCTATTCGGGTTGAGAAGACGGGCGTCTTTCCAGACTGGTACGAGGCGGTGCAATTACTTCAGCAAAAAGCGCGTATTCACGAAACGTCTGATCCCGTCCATGCCGATCTTGAGGAGCGCGGCTTCGGAAAGAGTGGAGCGCTGATTGGGGTCACGTTTCCAGTCGGTCAGTTGTGGGCGACCGTACCCGGCACATGGCCCGTATTAGGCGAACTCGGAATATCCCCCAGATATGAGAGACTTATCGTTCTGTCCGCCAATCGTTCTCAGACAACATACAGTGTGCAGCGTGGTTGGGCCGCGAGATGCGGGCTGCCGCTTGAGACATGGACAGAGTTATTGCGCAACCACGATTCTGGAACAAGTATTCGTTCGATTGAGTTCCCTCCAGCGAACATAGAGGCGCAGAGCATAGTCCTCGAAACCGACTCCTCCGGGAAGATCGCCTGTCATGACTGGTGGATTCCCACGATTTCCGACACACACGATCAGACCATGGCAATCCCGCCGTTGCCGCAACATCTTCTGGATAAGGCATCGCTCTCAGAACCTTTTGTTCATTACCTGTTGGCCTTCCACCTCAGCATGCTCTCCCGCTATGAACCCGAACATTGGGGAGACCTGGTGAACGATGAGTCAAGCGTGGAATTTCTGATGATGGCGATATTGGCAAAACGCATCGCAACAACCACCTCGGCGTTTTACGGTCGCTTGTTGCTTCCCTTCCTGGATCATTGACTGCGCATTTCGGCGCCGCAACAGTGCACCTGCCGCCAACCCGCCATCCTGCGACACGAGTTCCGCGGTAGGTGGTTTGCGGCAAGAACGCGGAAGCTCACGCAGCGCATCACCGTCTCACCGTTGTCGTTTGCGCCGTGCAAGTGGTTTCTCGAGAACGTCCAATTCATCTTCAGTGCGCTCCATTTGTTGTTCAGCAACTTTTCGCGCATCGGCGATGGCCTGATTATAAACATAGGGACCGACGAGATTTAACACAAAGTCGAAAATACCTTCCGCAGCAACATTGCCAATACTCTCAGACAATTGATCGAGCAAGTATTCCTGCAGATCCTCGATCAGCAGCATCTTGTCTTCCCTTCCAATCTTTATCGGAATCACGTTTCCTCATCTCCAGGTTTCATATCACGGCTCCGAGCGCGCTTAAATCCAGAACATACTCATACTATAGCAAAACGGAAAGACCGCCAGAAGGCAGTCTCTCCGTTTTTGGTTTCACACCGTGTCCGTTCGTGGTGGATCCGTGGTGAATGAAAAGACAGGATGAGCCCCGTGCCGGGCTCATCCTGTCTTTGTGCGGAGCCGAAACCGCGCTACGCGGTCTCATGCTTTGTTGCCTGGCAACGTCCTGCTCTCCCAGGACCCTGCGGTCCAAGTACCATCGGCGCTGGAGGGCTTAACCGAGGCGGCGGATCGCAAAGCGAACGCCACTTGTCGTGTTCGGGATGGGTACGGGTGTGTCCCCTCCGCCATTATCACCAGGCTATGGCTCCTTCACAACTAGATGCGAATCA
>JAJZEE010000077.1 GCA_021805735.1 Bacillota bacterium | reverse complement strand
AGAAAGGCGCGGCGGGAAATCTTATCGGGACCGGGTAACACCCGGGAAGATGGCAACACGAATCAGACATAGGAAAGGGCAACTTTTCCGTTCTCTGGTCCGGCTCATCTTCGGTGGTGCGAGAGCAACCTCCAAGCGGATGAATCCTGCAAGACCGCGGACTCGAAAGAGTCGAAAGGACCTATGAGAGATTATAGTAGGTTTTTTGAACCAGGCATCATTATGTATGATCTGATCGTCCGCGGCGCACGCCTGTCAGGACAGTCCAGCCTGGTCGATATCGGCGTGGCGGATGGACGCATTGCGGCCATCGAAGCACAACTTGACGGCGTCGCCAAAGAGTGCATCGAGGCTCAAGGCGATCTCACCCTGCCTCCCTTTGTCGAGTCGCATATCCACCTCGACTCTGTTCTCACTGCCGGCGACCCTCGCTATAATGAGAGCGGAACGCTCTTTGAAGGCATTCAGGTATGGACGGAACGCAAACCGTTCCTGACTCGCGAAGATGTCGTCGCGCGCGCCGCTGAGGCCATCAGGTGGCAAGTGGCCAATGGCATTTTACACGTCCGAACGCACGTCGATATCTGCGACCCCGAGTTGACGGCGCTGCGCGCCTTGCTGGAAGTCAGGGAGTCTGTCGCGCCAGCGGTTAACATGCAGATCGTGGCGTTTCCGCAGGAAGGCATCCCCTCATACCCTGGAGGCGCGGAACTGCTCGAAGAAGCACTGCGGCTCGGGGCGGACGCAGTGGGGGCGATACCCCACTACGAACACACACGAGAGGCGGGAGTGGCGTCGCTGCACACCTGTTTTTCCCTCGCCCAGTCCTACGACCGTATGATTGACGTACACTGTGATGAAATTGACGACGAGCAGTCGCGTTTTATCGAAGTGGTCGCGTCGCTGGCGCTGCAAACAGGTCTGCACGAGCGAGTGACCGCGAGCCACACGACTGCCATGCATTCTTACAACGGGGCATATACATACAAGCTATTCCAGCTATTGAAGAAGGCGCGCATCAATTTTGTGGCCAATCCCCTGATCAACATCACCCTGCAGGGGCGATTTGACCATTATCCGGTCAGGCGCGGGGTGACACGGATCAAGGAACTGTGGCGCGAGGGCGTCAATGTGAGCCTGGGCCACGATGACATTCTCGATCCCTGGTATGGACTCGGAACGGGCAGCATGGTGCAGGTCGCTCACATGGCGGTCCATACATCGCACATGACTGGCCGGGCGGAGATCGCGGAAACCGTGCGCATGATCACGACGCGAGCCGCCCGTACCCTCCAGATTGAAGAGACGTACGGCGTCGAGGTCGGCAAGCCCGCCAGTTTCGTCATCATTCCCGCCAGCGATGAGTTTGACCTGATCCGCCGCCAACCCATGTGCCGATATGTGATCAGCCATGGTCAAGTAGTCGCGCACACGAATCCTGCCCGTACGACGGTAACTCTAGGCGGACACGCGGAGACAGTCGACTTCGCGCGCGCATGACGGTCATCGTCTCGTGTGCTGGAACCGTCGCGCGCGGCCGCGGCCTGCATGCGGCCACGGTCAGCGTCTCGTGTGCGAAGGAAGAGCATCAGATCCTGGCGCCCGCAAAAGCGCCCAGCAGTCCCAAGGTCACGCTGGTCAGAACATACATGATCGCTGTTTTGACGGCGCGCCGGTCAAGCAGCGTAACCGCTTCGTATGTGAACGTCGAAAATGTCGTGTAGGCGCCAATAAATCCGATCCCGATGGAACTTCTGAGCCACGCGTCCAGCAGGTTGTGGGAACGCGTGGCCGCAAACAAAAATCCCAACAGGAACGCTCCCGTCACGTTGATGAACAATGTGGCCAACGGAAAATTGCCGCGCCACCTGCTGTTAACTCGATTGGTCACAAAGAAGCGCATCCATGCTCCCGCAATGCCGCCGATCGCTACGCCCGTCCATTCCACCACGCGGATTCCCTCCAACCAAAGTCAAGGCAATAGCAAACCAGACCATGAACTCCCGCTCCTACAGGCCTCGATAATCACTCCGCAACGCTTGGACGCGCCTCGGGTTCACGCCGCTCGCCCACCAGTCGAACGCCTGCGAAGGCGCACAGCAAACCGCCGATGACACTCATAAGCACATAAAGAACAGCTGTGAAAGTTAATCCTTTCCCAAAGAGCGCATTGGTCTCCACCATAAATGTTGAAAATGTGGTATAGGAGCCCACGATTCCCGTGCCAATACCCGTCCGAACCCAGATCGGCACTCGCCATTTCCAGATGGTCGTGGTGTAGAACCAGCCCAAAAACAAACTCCCGCTCCAATTGATCAACAGTGTGGCAATCGGAAACTGGCTTCCCTGAAGCGGCGGCATAATAATCTCCACAAATTCCCTCAACAACGCCCCGACAATGCCGCCAACGGCGATCATTCCGTATTGTTTTGCGCCTTCCACAAGGATTCGCGGCGTCTTGGTCAGCATGTAATGACGCAGTTTGCAACACCGTCTTTTCTTCACATTTTATAGTTATATACACCATCGTCGGTCCACACTGTTGCATGCCGCTGCCCGAAGTTGCCGCCCCTCCAATGAGCAAAAAAGCCTCACAAGCACTCGCTGGCGCAAGTGATCTTGTAGGGGCTATCATTCCTCTTCGGACTTACGCGAGCTCCATCGCTATACAGATAGCGCCACTATACTGGATTGCCGCCTTGCGCGTCAAGTGACGGCCGCGGCCGCGCGCCCGTCGATATCTTCGTCTGGCTTGTTATTGGCGGCGTGTGGTGGAAGATGCTTGGCCTTTGATCAACTTTAATTTAGAGACGTCTTTCCGGTCAAGGACGTGAATGAACTGCCCGCTCGACCCCCTCCTGGCGCTTCGTGCCTGGGAGGGGGTCGAGCGGGCAGTTCATTCCAAGTAAGGTTACCGTTGCTTCGCCATCGCGCGTTGGCGCCTGTATGCCTGTTTTGCAGAAGCAAGCACATTGCCTGTGATCCAAATCCCCAGCAACAGTGTCGGAATTCCAGGGATCAAATCCCCGAAATGCCCCCCGATCGTTCCCTCAAACACCAATCCCATGCCGTACGTGCCGAGCGCCAGCGCGAATGACCACACGACCCATAGGCGAATTCCCCGCAGCATGATGAGTTCCCTCCTTCACCGTTCACTCGTGAATGTGACCACAGTCCATGGCATCTGTTCCGGCCCTGTCGGTGACAAATGTCCGGACCTGCTTCAGTGATTGTGCCCCACCTGCGCGCCGAATCCCGGATCCGCTTTATTGTCCTTTTTTCTGCCCTTCTCGTCTCGATACCAATCACGCCAGATCAGCTTGTAAAGCGGCAGCAGTCGCGGCAACCGATTGAGCCCAGGCACCCATGGCACGAACAAGAGCAACAGGAACAATGCACCCACGGTGTAGGCGGTCATCTCATCACCGGCAGCGCTCGTATTCCAGGGCGGAACCTGGTAGAAGAAGGTGTATGGCGTCAGCCACCAGGGGCCGGGATACGCCTGCTCATCGTGGTTGATTCCCCACTGTTCGCCTGACAGATCGGTCTTTCCCGCGATGTCATGGAGCGCATCGCCTTGCAGGAACAGCAAGTCGTTCTGTACATTAAAGCGATACACGCCCTGGTTCGTTTCCCGCGACAACGCGCCCGACAACAGCCCGGAACGCGCCAGTTGCAGTTCCGAATTCATCATGTAGGCGACGGGACCATAGTTGCCTGCAGGCAGCTTTACCGTGCCCCCGACCACTGTGGCTTTGTTGAAGGCGTTGCTGAGGTTCTGATTCCATTTGGCCTGAGTCGCCGACGGCGCCTCCTGATAAGTGGAGAGCGCTTTCGCCAGTTGACTGTTGCCGGACGCGCTGGCCAGCATCGACAGCGGTGTGATCACGTCGTCCGTCGCCGTGTTCACCGGATACGATACGCCCCACCAAGTCTGCGGAGAGAAGCCCGCGATGGATTGTACGCTGCCTGTTCCGTTGTTGTACGGCGGTCCATACGAAGCTATCGAGCCGGAACCGTCCAAATCGCCGAGCGCAGTCTGTTCGATCACCAACGGGCTCTGCATGGCGACCTGCTGATTCGTGACCGCCGGTCGATAGGGGGCGCCCGCGATGGCGGCCACGATCAAGACGAGAACCGTAATCACGATGAGACTGAGAATCCCTTCCTTAACCATGTCAAAGTCCTTCATCGGAAACCGTTTGGCGTCCGGATATTGGTAGGCCTGTTTCACGACCGCTCACCGACTTTCGCGCCTGAGTTGCCTTCGATAGGGTAGGGCGGCACTACACCCTTGCCGCGCACCGCGATCAGGTGCCAAGCAACGAGTACGATGAGGATTGTCGGCAGTACGGCGATATGCAATCCGTAAATCTGACCGTTGTCCAGCGCGTTGAAGAAACCGTTCAGTCCTGCGCCGTTGAATGCGTCTTTACTCTGGACCTGATTCCATTGCGCGAAAAAATCCCCCCGCGACAGATAACCTGTAAAGGCCGTGAGCACCCCGACCCCGAAAGACAGCACTCCGAGTACCCAGGTCAAAGCCCGGCCTTCACGCCAGGAGCCCATAAAGAATTGCACAACCAAGTGCATCGTCATGAAGAAGAAAAACGCCTGTACGCTCCAGAAGTGAATGGCTCGAAAGTATTCACCGACTGTCGAGGTTTGATACCAAACTGGGCTCTTCGCCGACATCACAATGCCTGAAACGATCACGACCACCAGACTGCTGAGCGTCAGGACGCCGAAACTGTAAACCAGGGAAGAAACGTAAGTCGGCTGTTCTGAAGGAAGCAGGCGATCCCAGGACAATTGCTCTGAAACCTGCTTGCGGATGCGCGCCGTCAAGTTCACGTATGATCCCCCCGTTTGCTGTGCGGATACTTCACAATGGCAAAACCGATAAATACGATCAACCACAAAAACCCGGCATAATAGTTTGGCCACGCATTTGACAAGTCGACCATGACGTCCACCCCTTTCCCATATCGCTACCACTAACATTAATGCGAAAAGGCGGTGCGACAACAGTGCGAAACGGACTAATTGCGGTTCCCCAAAGCGGGAATGTCGTAGTCTCATAAGATGAGGCTGCGTCGCTAAGTACTGACCCGAATGAACTAGCTCATTTGTGTCTACATGCGCGCTCAGAAGACTGTCATAATTCAGGATTGATATCGTCTGATGCCACTCTGCGTAAGACCTAGAACAAGCCGGGGGGGATGAGCGGGTGACAATTCGAGTTGCTGTGGTGGATGTTCACCCTCTCTTTCGGCGTAGAGTGATCGGTATTTTGCAAGCGACTGAAGGCATTGAAGTCGTTGGTGAAGGAACCGACAGTGCGGACGCCGCTCTTTTGGTGGAACGATGTTTGCCGGATGTGCTCATTATGGAGTTGTCCAAACCCAAGATGACCAGTCTCGAAGTCATTCAACGTCTTCGCGTGCTCTGTCCGCAGCTGAAGATCCTGATTCTTAGCGCCAATGAAGAGGAAAAGTCGCTGTTTGACGCGATGGCGCAAGGGGCACAGGGATATATCTTAAAGATGATCGATCCTGATGAACTTGTGCACGGGGTGTGTCGCGTTTTTCTGGGGGAGGCAGTCATACCGGGTGATTTGGCGTCGCGAATTTTCCGCTCAGAGAGGTTTCATCCAAGACCATTCCCTGTGGAAGAGGGTTTCGTTGAACCGCTTACGGCCCGCGAAGTGGAGGTCTTGAGAGAACTCGGCGCGGGCAGCGCCAACAAGGAAATCGCCCAGCGGCTGAACATCAGCGAAATTACGGTTCGCTTCCATGTGCGCAACATCCTCGACAAACTGCACATGTCAAGTCGCGTGGAAGCGGCAACATATGCTAAACGAGAGGGACTGGGCAAAGAGTGATTGTTTCGTTTCTCGGGTCCACGATACCGACCACTGGATCGCTTGTCCATCCGTTATCCATGTGCGTTTCATCCCGTTCCGATTTCATGCCTTACAACCCAATCCCGCATTCACACTATCCGATCAGATCGGATGTCTCGCAAAATATGGATTTTGGGGGATGTGAGTTAGATGGCGAAAAATCTGAATTCATTTCGGATCGCCCTGTTGACGGCTAGTAGTGCGACGGTATTACTTTTGGGAATGTCGGGCAGCGCATTGGCTGTTGGCGGGCCTGATATAAATGCCAACGTTGTGAACCTTGCAACTGCCAATACTGTGGCTCATGACTCTTTTAACGGAGCCGTCACGGAGCAAAGCGCAACGGTGAACGGGAAAACACTGACGATCACCTTCTCTGGTGATTTGCAATTAACCATGGTGAATATCAATGGGTTTACCGTACAAGATGGGGGCAACAGAGATTTTGTTAATAACGGAACGATTAACGGAAATACCCTGACGTTAACATTAGGCACTGCGGTCTCTTCCCATGATTCGATTACGGTCTCGTACCAACCGTCTGGATTCTATAACTTGAAGGACACCAATGGAAATGAGATCGCAGCGTTCTCGAGTTTAGCCGTGACCAACACCACACCATCGTCCTCGTCATCATCGTCCGGTACCAATCCATCAACGCCTCCCGCTGCGCCAAGTTCAATCAGGATTACAAGTTTATCACTACATGGAAGTAAACTGACGATCACCTTCTCCGAAGATCTACAATCGAACAAGATCGGTCCTACTGTGTTCAGCGTAAGGGAAGGCTATACTTTGTACGCGGTAACCAAAGCAGTGATCAATGGCAATAAGTTGACCTTGTACCTGAAAAATGGGGTTTTCTCACCCAATAACGATGTGAATATCTCCTATAATCCGTCGGCAACGGACTACCTGATGGATGCTAGTGGGAACAAGGTCGCTGCATTCGCAGAAAATCTTGTTCCGCCTCCGCTCACGGTGCCCGCCAAATTTGAGGTCAGCGGCAATACCATGACCATTTTATTTACTAGCTCTTTAAAGGGAAATCACGCTGTTAATCCGAATGTATTTACCGTCATGGTAGGGAACGCACCGGATGCTGTCACCAGCGACAAAGTGAATGGTATTCTATTGACGTTGACGCTGAAGCGACCGGTTTCAGTAGGAGATGACGTCACCATTGGCTACCATCCAACAACTTCGAATCACTTGACCAGTTATTGGGGAGATGCTATTCCAGCTTTTTCGAATCAAGCGGTGACCAATGTTACGAAGTCAAATACGGTGACCAGCAGTACGAATTCTTCAAAGGTATTGTATAACGGCACTTGGCTCTTGGTTGGGAAGTCTCCTTATTTAACGGGGAATGGCAAGCATGATGAGGACTATTCAAGTCAAGTGAGCGCTTTAACCACAGAGGGCGGAGTCCTTTACGCGGGAACCCGAGATGGCGTCTACTCATTCAGCGCCAGTGTTTGGCGCCTGATCGGTTCCAGTCGATATCTGAGCACCGGCTCCCTGATCCCTTTCGACAGCACATTGTTCGCGACATTTGCAAACAAAGGCGTCGCTTACTATGCCAA
This sequence comes from Bacillota bacterium, assembly GCA_021805735.1. Taxonomy (GTDB): domain Bacteria; phylum Bacillota; class Bacilli; order Alicyclobacillales; family SLC66; genus JAKADD01. Next base: position 11,500 of record JAJZEE010000077.1, on the reverse strand, counting down.
CGGAAAGTGGTATCAAGCGGGGGCGTCGCAAGATATGAATGCCGGGGCGCTGGTGGTGCTGGGGAATAAACTGTATACCGGAACAGACAGAGGGATTTACGTTTTGCAGCACGATGGTGCGTGGAGTTCCGTGGGACCGTCGGCCAAGTTGACCTGGGCGGGGATGTTGGCGAACATAAACGGACAGCTGTATACCGCTGCTTCTCAGAATGACGTGGGGAAAGTTTTTGCCTACCACAATGGCTCCTGGCAAACGGTTGGTCAGTTGGGCTCCTACTTTAGTCCGATTGATGTGCACGCGTTGATTCGTTATCATAACGTCTTGTACGCGGCGACGGATACGGGGGTGTATGCCCATGCTTCCGGTTCTTGGAATCTGGCCACACGAGGCACTTGGAAGGATGTCGGTTTGGATCATTGGGATGTGCGGACGTTGATCATCCTGAATGGAACGATGTTTGCGGCAACCATACACGGGGTCTACGCGTATGTCAACGGTTCGTGGCAACAGGTGGGCGCATCATTTTATCAAAAGATAGGCTACGGCGCGGCAGCCGATGTCTCGACGCTGACGGCCCTTCATGGTGTGCTTTATGCTGGTACGGCATACGGCGTGTATGCATACCGTAATGGCGCGAAGCACTAACACTGCAACGCAGTCTATTTCGGTTTACAAATTGCAGATTAGGCAGAGTTCCGCAGACGTTTCTTCCGGTGCGAACGGTAGGCTTTGGTATTGGATTTTTGGTAGTGGGCGACATCGCGGGTCGCGCGCCGGATGTCTGAAATGTTCACAAAATAATACTCGCTGTAGTGCAGGGTGCAGTCTCTTTCCCTGACCCGTTTCAGGTCTGTCCGCCAATGATTCTGGAATCCCTGTAGCGCGCGACAGCTTCCTCGACCAACTGTTGCCCCGCAGACGCGCGCTCCCAACCCCTCACAGTGAAAGCATGATGATCTGCAGACCGAATGGCGCCAAAATAATGCACGACTCTACGCAGTGTGTGATGCGACACATCAGTCAGGTCATACGCATCGTCAAAGTTGGGGTCCACCGTCGAGACGCCCAGAAGTTTTTCGTCGGGACCCGCATCGTCCACGGTCCGCAGCAGACCCACCACGCGGCAGGCGACTTCGCACCCCGGAAAGGTGGAAGCGGTCAGCAGGATGACCATCCGGAGCGGTTCGCCGTCTGTGCCGAGCGTGGCGGGAAGATAGCCGATTTCAAACGGACAGCGGGCGGGAAAATGCAGCACGCGATGCAGCGTGAAGGCGTTTCGTTCCACGCTGTACCGATACACATTCTGACTGTGTTTCGGCGTCTCCACCACGGCTGTCAAGGTCGCGACGGAACCTGTCGGTCCGGGTCTCTCCAGTTTGCGGATGGAGCATTCGATGATTCCCTGCTCCGACACGCCCATCACCCGCACCTGAATATGGCTTCCCACGCTCAACATGACGGCAGGATGCTCGACCTCAAACCAGGCGATTTCCGCGAGCGGAACGAAGGCGCTCTTGCCTTCGACGCCAATCCATGCGCCGCTGCGATCGAGCGCCAGAACCTCCGCTTTCACAATCTCTCCGGCGTGGAGCGCGTGTTTACGGTCAGCCATGCAGACCCCTCCCAGCTCCTAATTCACAGCAACAAAGCCCAGACGATGAAAAGGAGCAAGACCAGCAGCATGAACGCAAGGTATGCCCACAGGTGCCCGTGCTGAATCCAGCGCAAGCCGCGGCTGAGAAACTTCCGGGAGCGGCGCAGCAACGGTTGATATACCTCGCTTTCGAGCAGCGGCCGAACTCGGGTGGTCACCTCGATTTGCAGCGGCAGCGTCGTATCGCCCGCGATGGGGCGGCGGCGAATCTGAAAATGAATCAGAGACGCCCAATACATGCGATACGGATTGGCGTAGGCGGTCGCCGTATACTGCGCGTGCTGCGCCTCGATGGTCCGTCCTCCCAGCCAAGGAAGCGTCTGGCGCCTGCGATACGGGCCGCGCCGCAGGGCGCGTGCAACGATAAAGGCCAGAAGTGCAAACACGATAAACCACCACAGTACGTAGGTCGGCGAAATGGCGGCCACACCGGCGCCAGGTTCGACAATCACGCCCGGCATGGGCAAGAACGAAAACAGTTGCCCCCCCAGGGAAACGAGCGGTTGATTCAACGCGGGCTGTTGAAAGACAGCGGGTACGATGCTGGAAAACACATTGCGGTAGGGAGGAAGATTTGCAGCAACCGTACTCAGCGCGCCGAGCGCTGTCGTGGGGAAGAAACCATAGAGGGCCGACAGGACCGCCAGCACGCCCATGCCAACGCCCGCGGTTCTCGATGCCCGTATCTTGGAAGCTCTGCGCGTGACATCGTCTGACCGCGCCTTGCCCGAAAACATGAACGTGATCAGGCGAAGAAACGCCGTGAAGGCCATGGCGGCGCCAAGCGCCGTCACCGCGCCGAACAGCGCGAGAATCGCCTGCTCAAACCCCGACAGGCGTTGATAGGCCTGCAACAGAGATTGCAAGATCAACCACTCAGACACAAAGCCGCTGAACGGCGCGACCGCCGCCAGTGTCAGAGCGCCGACCAGGAACGCAAGGGAAGAGGCCGGCAAGACCCGCCATAGGCCGCCCAAGCGATCCAACTGGACGCGGCCCGTTCTTCTGCTGATTTCGCCCGCCGTGAGAAAGCACAGCGACTTCGCGAGCGCATGGGAAATCATTTGCGCAAACAGGGCCGTCATCGCCACTTCGGCCAGACGGGTGGAACCGGCGCGCGAAAAGCTGATGACCAGGCCGATCGCGACGATCATAAAGCCCACATTTTCAATGCTGGAGAAGGCCAGGATGCGACGGATCCGTCCCTCGAACACCGCGTACAGCGCACCTGCAAACACACCGGCGGCGCCCAGTCCGACGACCGCGACGCCTAGGGCCTCGGGAAGCGGAAACGTGAACGAGTAGACCCGCAGGATTCCAAACAACCCCAGATTCAGAAGCGCCCCCGCCAAGATCGCGTTCAGATGCGGCGGCGTCGCGTCGTACGCCGCAGGCATCCACAACTGCATGGGCACAACGCCGCTTTTCACTCCAAAACCGAACAGGGCGAGCAGAAAAATGACGGCGCGAATGGATTCCGGCCGATGCGTCAGGAAGGCGTGCATCTGGAGCAACTCCAGAGATCCACCAGGGGTAGCGGCGAGCACAAAGGCGGCGACCAACAGCAGAAAACCGAGCTCGCTCGCGACCAGTGTCGTGAACGCCGCATAACGCACCTTTCTGTGGCGATGGTTGACAAGCACATAGGCATAGGCGCACAGCGACATCGCTTCCCAAGCGATCAGCAGCGGCAATCCGTTTTGCGCAGTCAGCAGGAAACTGATGAACACATACTGGGCCGCGACCACACTCACCAACACATAGGAGGTGCCCGGCCGCTTCAGACGCGCATGCCCCCCTGCGTAGATGAAGGAGGCCGTTCCAATCAGACCCAGAATGATGAATAACAAGTCGCTGAGCGGATCCGCAGCAAACGTCCAGGAGCCAAAAATTCCGATGCCAGGGATGGAGACAATCGGAAGCGTCGCGCCCTCAACCATGCCGACCAGGCCAAATACAAACTGACCGAAGCAAGCGACCGCCAGATAAACCCAGATGGAGAACCCGATGTTGCGCAGTTTCGCAGTTGCGACAGCGATCGGCGGCGCGACAAGAAACATCAACACCGTCGTCCAAAACAGAGCAATCAACTGGACTTCACCTCCTCCCGCGACCGAATCGCCTTCAGCAGTCCCTGGAGAAGCGCATACGGATTGGGCGGACAGCCCGGAATATAGGCGTCTACCGGCAGCACGCTGTCAACGGGACCGACAAAGCGACTGCTGTTTGCAAATACACCGCCATGCAACGCGCACACGCCAGCTGCCAAAACCAAGCGGGGCCGCGGCATGGCGTCATACGTTTCGCGAAGCACGGGCGCCATCGCCTGTGTCAAAGCGCCAGTCACCAACAATACATCGGCGTGCCGGGGTGAATGGGTAAAAAACAATCCCAGACGGTGAAAATTATAGTATGGGTTGCTGAGCGCAAGAACTTCCGACTCACACGCATTGCACGATCCAACGTCGATATGCCTGATGTGCAGCGAGTGTCCGAAGTAACGGGCGAGCCGTGCGCTCATGCCCTGTTCCTCCAGTTCATCCCAGTCTGCAGGAATGCCATGATCAGCCGTCATGGTCGGCTCCCCCCTCCATGGTTGAGATCAACAGCTCTTTGCCAACTTCCGCCCGGTCAATCGCTTCCGCCCATGAAAACACGCCCTCAGGACACCGGTCGACGCAGCGGCCGCACGCGATGCACGCCCCCACATCCAGGCGCAAAGCGGCGTTCCCGTATGCCTCGCCCCGCGTGATCGCTTCTGTAGGGCAAACCTCCGAACACCCCCTGCACGCCGTGTCGCTGCACGGACCGTTCATGGTCGGAACGCTGTTCCAGCGATGCCTCGACAACTCTTGCTTTCGCTGTCGAGGATACGTTGTGGTAACCCGACCGCTCGCGAGGCCCGCCAGGAGCCACTCTGCCCGCATAGGTCGATCCCCCTTCGTCACAAGAAATTTACCGATCCAGCCCCGCATAGGACAGACCGAAACTGGCGTCGATGATGGGAAAGTCAGTCTGGATGTTGCCGTTGGCGGTGGCCAGACCGAAGACTGGCCAATTCCATGCTGAGGCCGCGCGGATCCCCCATGTCACAACTTTGCCGTTTTTATAAAAGAGCACATGGCTGACACGCCCGCGCGGGGATTCAGCCACTCCGATTCCCATACTTCCCCTGTCCGCAGCCAGCGACAATTCTGTTTCCACAAGTGTCGACATGCCGAGCGAGGGCAGGAGTTCCAGCACGATGCGCTGAGATACATCCCACTCACGCACTCTCACCCGAAAGCGGGACAAGGCGTCGCCAAACGCGTCCTCAGCCGTCATGCAGGCATGGCCCGTCGATTCGTAGAGATGGCGCAGACAATCCGAGCGGGCGTCCACGGCCAGACCGCAGGCTCTTGCGACGGGACCGACCACGCCGTACGCCTTGGCCCACTCCCGTTCAACGATGCCAGTCGGGCGAAGCCGATCGATAAATGTCGGCGTGTGAAGCAACAACCGAACGAAGTGGCGCACCCGCCGATCGATGGCTGGAAGTCCCGCGCTCAACCGCGCCGCCCCCCTCTCCCAGTCGACAGACGCCGATCGCCCCAGCCGCACGGCGCCGCGCAGGTAGCGCGAACCGGTCACCTCCGCGTTCAGTCGCAGCAATTCCTCCTTGGCGCGCGCAAACTGCGCCTGCGCCACCGTCATCCCGGTCGCAGAGGCGATTTGGGAAAAATCGTGAACGTGGTTGTACAGACGCTCCATTTCGCCGAACAGCATCCGCTCCCTCTCGTTTTGCAACGACGGGCGGTACCCCAGCGCCTGCTCGGCAGCCCGGCAAAAGGCGGTTGCATGCGCCGCCGTCGACGTGCCGGATATCCGTTCCGCCAGAAGCAGCGCATCTTCGGCAGTCATTCCCTCCGCAAGTTTCTCAATGTCGCGGTGTTTGTAGAAGAGTTGCGGCTGCATATGCATGATTTGCTCGCCGATCGTGTCAAAGAGAAAAAAACCGGACTCGGTGACGTCAGCCCGCACGGGCCCGAGAGGCAGGTGAAACGTTCCTGATCCGCGCGCGACAGGATCGGGAAGGACCTTTTCAGGATGAAGGATCGGCCGCAGATCAGGGTGACCGACCGGAACACAACCTGTCTTTTCCCACATCTCTCGCTCGATCCAGAGCGCGCCGGGATACTGTGACGCGAGAGACGGAAATTCGGGATAGACTGTCATGGCGCTTTGCGGCGTCGACACCGGGGAAGAAAAATACGCCTGCGGCGATTTTTCGGGATGGCCGGCCTCACAGCGACCGAAGCGCCAGATCACCTCCCGCTGCGAGCGATCCATGGTGACCGCCACCAGTTCCCGCGCGGGTTCAGCGCCGGAGTCCTCCCCGTCGCCCGGCGCAAAGCCATAGTACAGAAGCTCTGTGTCGCCGCCTGCAAGCGCCTGCGCGACAAGCGCGATCATGTCCCGCACATCATCCCGGCGCGTGTGCATGCGCCATCCCTGCCACGGGAGCGTCTCTGCGAGTTGCGGTTGCATCATCCAGTCCACCTTCCCTACCCCCTTGTCAGTCGCGCGCTCTGGCCGCTACAACAGCGAGAGCGACCGCAGCGCGGAGATCCCAAACGGTAGCAACAGGCCAAACGCCAGCACCAGCGCGATGTGAACGCCAAACGGAACCGCCGACGTCCACGACCTGCCGTACTGCTCGCGATACCGGTCCAGGTGTTCGGAACTCTCGCCGTACCCGATCTGGATCGCATACCGTACGAAGCTGGCAAAGAGGACGATCAGCAGCAGCAGCACCAGCGCCCCCAACACCGGCACAGTGGAATGAAACAGCGCATACACGATGATCAACTCGCTGATAAACAGACCAAACGGAGGCGCCCCGGCAATGGCAAGCATGGCGAGCATCAGCGTTCCGCCCGCCCACGGCCAGACGCGCGCAACGCCCCGCAGCCCTTTCATATCCGTTGTTCCTGTTGCGTGCAGAAGTTCACCAGACTGAAAAAAGAGCATCGACTTGATCAGGGAATGGTTGATCATCTGCAGAAATCCACCGAGCGCGCCAACCGGGCCCAGGGAAAACCCGATCGCGATCATGCCCATATTTTCCGCGCTGGAGTAGGCGAAGAGCCGTTTATAGTCATGTTGGGCAATCATCATGAGCACACCCACAAGCACCGTCGCCACACCCAAAATGAGCAGGGCGGCGTGGGCAAACCAGTATACGCCGCCCGCGTCCGCGACAGACATGAAGCGGAGGATCCCATAGAACGCGCAGTTCAGCTTGATGCCGCTCAGCATGCCGCTGATGGGAGACGGCGCCTGACTGTGCGCATCCGGCAGCCAAAAGTGAAACGGGGTCAGCCCCGTCTTTGCGCCGTAGCCCACAAGCCCGAGCACAAAGGCCAACTGGAGAGCCTTATGGGAGATATGCGGAGCAATCTGCTGCAACTCTGTCCAGGTGGACGCGATCGCCTGGTTCGGTTGCGCGAACAGCAGAAGCAACGTGCCAAACAGCGCGCAGAGTCCGCCGAACTCCATGATGATGAGATACTTCCATGACGCCTCGATCGTGCCTTTGGTGCGGTGAAAGTCGACAAGCAGCACGGACGCCAGCGCCGTGGCTTCGATAAACGCCCAGGTCAACACGACATTTTCAAACAGGGGCACACCCACCAGGGTGAAATAAAAGACGAGGATAAACAGAAAATAGGTGCGCGTGCGGCCTTTGTCCGCAGGATGGCGAAATTCTGCCGTCTTCATGTAATGCGTGGAGTACAGGGTAGTGGTGAACCCGACAAACAGGGTGATGCAGGTGACAAACAACCCCACCCCGTTCAGTTGAAAAATCCCCATAAAGGAACCCCGGCCTTGCCCATACAGCCCCACAAGGCGACCCAAGGCGAGCAGAAGATTCGCGCCTGTCACGAATGCGGCGGTCCACGGGGCGTTCAGGGCGGGGAAAACCAACAACCCGAGAATGCCGATCAGAGGAATGATCAGAAGCAGCGGGATCCAGAACATTGCCTCACCCCCTCAGTTCACTGAAGTCATCGAGATGTTCGCTTCCATACGAACGCAGCCGCAGGCGCAAAAAGGCGAGCAGACCCGCGGCGACGGCCACATCGATAAAGACGGCGTAGTCGCCGGCCAGTGGAATGCGAGCAAGCGTCAAGCCGGCCAGCAGATCCAGTCCATTGTCCGCAGTCAAGACGCCCATGAGTTGCTGCGACGCTTCGTGGCGACTGAAGATGGTGGAGAGTCCGATCAGCAGGGTCGCCAGCGCCAGCCCCAGCAGGGGACCGTTCGCGCCGCCGACGGCCGCGCCCACGCCGACGCCGAAAGCGGCCAGCACAAGGCACAGCGCAATGACATACGACGGATTGAACAGAACCTGGCGGGCCGGTTGCGACGGGCTCGCGGGAGCAAAGGTCCTGCTGATCAGGCGGGGTATGATCAAAATGCGAATGACAACCAAGCCGAGCAATGCGACCCACATCGACACATCGGCAAAACGGATCGCATCGGTCAGATACACGAGGGCCACGAGAGCTGTCTGCACCCGATACCCGCGTACGGCGGCGCGCAATTCATGCGCGATCGCAATATAAACCCCCAGCAACGCCGTCAGAAGGAAAATCCACGCCAACAGACTCACATTCACAACCCCCTCGTCTGACTGACCAGTAACGCTACAGATTGGACAAGTGCGCAACGATGGCCAGCGCGGCGCACAGCGCGCCTCCCGCCATAAATTCCGCGATTCTCAGCAGCCGCAGTTTCCCGAACGACGACTCCACCCAGACGACGACCCCATTCAGAATCAGGAGCTTGATAAACAGCGCGATGATCGCGCCCGCCACGGACAGCGGAGCCGCGTCCGGCGACAGGCCAAAGGGCGAAGTGATCACATTGGAGAGAATGACGCCGAGAACGACATATTTCATGCTTCCGCCCCACTCGATCAGCGCGAGATAAGGACCGGAATAGTCGTAGACGCGATTGTGGTCGATCATTGAGAATTCCCGATGGGAAGAAGGGTTATCCACGGGAATGCGACCGGTCTCTGCCAGAAATACGGAGAAAAATGCGGCGATCAGCAGCAGATGCACCGGCGACCAGCCGAGGGACTGCAGCGTCTGGTTGACCACATACGGAAGCGTCGAATGGGCGATAAAACTGACCGCAAACAACACCAGGATCAGGACGGGCTCCACGGTCATGGAAATAAACCGCGCCCGCGTGTTCCCGACCCCCGCATAGGGGCTCGATCCCGACACGGAACCTCCCAGCAGAAAATAGCCGCCCAAACCGAGTATGAAACCCGCCGACAGCATGTCGCCCGCAAAAGCCATGAACAGCGGCTTCGACGTCAGCACGGGAATCAGAAGGGTCACGAGCAGAGGGGCGGCAAAATACACATACGGGGCGACATGGTACAATGGCCCCGCGTCATGCGGCACGAGATTCTCTTTGTTAAACTGCTTTCGCAAATCTCGATACACCTGCCATATGCTCGGGCCCCGCTTGCCCTGGACAAACTCCTTCATGCGGTCCAGAATCCCCTTGATCAGCGGCGACACAAGCCAAACAAACAGCACTTGCAAAACCTGCACCACGATCGTCTGTGTGAGCGACACGACAATCCCTCTCCTTCAAAATCCAGCCGTCATTGTTCGGCGTCAGTTTCCACCGTCAGCGCCCGTCCGCCCGTGTTCGCCATGTCAGTACCCAACCGTCAATCGGCGGTCTTGCAATAGCCAATCCGCCACGGTTTCCGCCAGGTTTTCGTTGCCGCGCGTACGGCTTCGGCTACCGCGCGCGGCCGCTTACGCCGCCATCGGCAAGACAGCGCAAAAATCCCCTACAAATAAGCCTGTGAAGGCATACTTTGCAGGGGCTATCATCCCTAGGAGGGCTAACGCGAGCTCCAACGCTATGTAATTCGTCATTGAGAAAAATATGCAATAGATCAAGCCCGATGTCAAGCTCTTTTGTCGCTTTTTCCTTCGCTTTTTCCCCGGCTTGCGGGGAGCGTGAATCGGAACAGGGAACGGAACACCGGCCACAACGAGACCCCCGCCCTCATCCGGCGTTAGAAAGGCCCGAAATCCCACGTTTCTATCATCGCCCGCCAAGGATCGGTGCGCGGAAAGTCCTACTCGACGTGCTTCTTATAAGACCACAGGACGCCGCTCTTCAGGATGCGCGGAATTTTCCCCGCCACATCCACGCCTTTCACCGTGCCAAATCCGGCGCCGCGCCCGAGCGAACCCAGCGTGCCCTTGTGCTGAAACCGGCGTCGCGCAGGATCCTCGCCGCGCCACTCTGAAAGCAGGACCTCAGCCGCGTACTGTCCGTGAAATTCGGCCAGTTGCGCCGTCGGAGGCTCAGAAGAGGCAGCGCAGTCACCCAGCACGAAAATCGCAGGATCGTCAGGCACACGCAGCCATTCATCCACCACTGCGCGACCGATCGAATCCGTCGTCACGCCCAGCGACTGCACCAGGGGATTGGCCTGAATGCCCGCCGTCCACACCAATTGGTCAAATTCCAGCGCTCCGCCCTCGTGCAGCAGATGGTTCTTCGCAATCTCCCTGGAGCGCAACCCGTGAATGATCCGGATATCATGATCACGAAGCCACGTCTCCACATAGCGGCGCAGCTTGTCTGAAAAGCCGTTGAGCACCAGATCGTTGCGATCCACCAGCGTGATGTTGAGATCGTGACGCGTCTCGCACAGTTCCGCCGCCAGTTCCACACCGGTGAGACCGGCGCCGACCAGCACCACAGACCGGTGGGCGTCGAGGGTGAGGATCGAGTGGCCCGTGATCTGAGCGCGCTTCAGGCTCTGCAGACTGAGCGAGTTCTCCTCAGCCCCCGGAATGCCGTGAAATCGGTCCACGCAGCCCAGAGCGATAACCAGGGTGTCATAGACAAGCTCCCCCTGCTCACGCAGCGTCACCAGGTTGCGTGAGCGGTCGATCGCCACCACCTCGTCATAGACCGCTGTCAACTGCGGATGCGTCGGGAACGGCACCGTCACCTCTTTGAGCGAGGATGTCCCTGCGGCGATACTGTAAAATTCGGTCTTGAGCGGACTTTTCGGCAACCGGTCCACCAGCGTCACTTCGATATGTTCGGGCGGATCGGCCAGCACAGCGCGAAGAAAATACATGCCGGCATATCCCCCGCCAATCAGGACAAGTCTGTGGTTCATCAGCAAATCCCCCGATGCTCATGGCGTTGCAATATGGCTCATTTTGGCATTTTGGCCCGTATCACCAGTATAACTCTTTGCCGCAGCCGCTTCACGATGATCGGATGGCCACAATTAATAAGACATATATTACTCCGTTGCCACATTTGGATTACCCTGATTCGGATTCACTTTCCAGATTAAGGGACTCGATGTTTTCTGGTGTCATCTGGCGGATCGTCCGTTCCGACAGAGGAAGCAGCGCGACGACCATGAAGATGATTCCTCCTACCGTGGCAACCGTTTGGTAGCCGAAGGTGTCAGCCTATGGCACCGCCATTATCTCGCCCATGGGAATAGTAATGTAAGAGCCAAAATCATCGAAGGCACATACTCGTGAGAGCATGTCTTTTGGAACGGCTTGCTCTGAACCTCCACCCATGGATGAATCCAGGGGGTTCTAAAAGCCTATACCGTTGCACTCTCGTCGGCTCTCGCGCAGGCTTTCGCCCTCGCTACAACATCCGTCGCCTCATGCATGGGCAGGCCCTCTTGTTCGGACGACCCGCTCTGACTCGGACGTCCAAAGACGCCAAAGGAGGTTGGCTTTCGCCTTCCACTCGCAGGTTGGTTTATGGTCGCCTGTTCC
>JAJZEE010000168.1 GCA_021805735.1 Bacillota bacterium | reverse complement strand
CAGGCAGCGGTACGACGACCACAGGCAGCGGCACGACGACCACAGGCAGCGGCACGACGACCACAGGCAGCGGCACGACGACCACAGGCAGCGGCACGACGACCACAGGCAGCGGTACGACGACCACAGGCAGCGGTACGACACCGAATGGTTGATCCAGAGGGACTGTGGTTATCCGGCGTGAGAAGTCGAATATGCAGCGATGGCGCACAGGACAGAATCTGCCGTCCTGTGCGCTGTTTGGGGAGGACATCAAGCTGGTGCATGAAGGGGCGGGCCGATGACTCGCAGGACAGCCGGAACTCCGCTCTCGCCCCTCGCCCCAGTCGGTCAGATTTGAAGCAGCGAGGTCAAGTCTTCATCAGAAGCGGTTCGTCCGACATAAAATGGTCCAAACTCTGCATAGCGGGCGCTGACTTCGTCAAAGCGCATTTCGTATACGAGTTTTTTAAACTGGAGGGGATCGTCTGCGTACAGAGTAACGCCCCACTCCCAGTCGTCAAAACCGATTGATCCGGTGATGATCTGTGTCACTTTACCACCATAGGTGCGGCCGATCATGCCGTGGCTGGCCATTAGTTCAGTGCGTTCTTTCATGGACAGCATATACCAGTTGTCGTTGCCGATACGACGCTTGTTCATGGGATAGAAGCAGACATGTTCCATCATGGACGATAGCGCCGGATAAAGACGTGGTTGCAGCTTGGGATCAGTTTCGGGGGCTACGCCCGGTCGAGACAGGTAACTGCTTAACTCGACAATGGACACGTACGAATAGGGAGTATCCGCAAAATCCGCAAAGTGGGTTTTTTGTAACCGGTTCTTGCATTCATTGAGATCAGCCAAAGTGGGTCGAAAATGTACAAACAGCAGATCAGCCTTGTGCCCTGCCATGCTATAGACGCCAAAGCCGCCTTTGCGATCCGCATCGTCACGACGCCAGGCCAGTGTGAGATCAAGCATCTCCTGCATTGCCTGATGGCGAATGGAAGTGTCCGCCGCTTTCCATTTCGCCCAGTTGATGCGGCGAAAATCATGAAGTGCGTACCAGCCCTCAATCGTTTGTGTCGGTTCAGCCATGCTGTTCGCTCCTTATTGACTGAAATCGACTGGGCGCAACCGCGAGGGCGCGGTTTGCCCTCACGTTTTTGACCAGTCCTAGCTTAGGGTAACGCAATCTGCGCAGCCAGGCAAATGACACTTGCCTGGCTGTGGGCAATGGCCAACGCAACGGCAATGCATCGGCTCAATAGCGCCAAACCTGTATATAATGCGAGGGTGCGCGCCATGCAGGGTTGCGCCTGGTCAGGGCGGCAATCCACTTGATGGTGCTGATCAAACCGGGCGCGGTTACGTAGGGAGTGCCTACGTCCAGTCGAAATATCGTGTTCGGGTTAGTGTTTGGCAAATTGCCCCAGCCGAATGACGCCGTGAACAGGTACCCAAACCCAGCTTGGTGCAGGAGGTGAACGAGGAGTGGACTGTAATCGCCGAATGGATAGGCAAATCCCTGTACCGTCCGCTCGTGCAAATGGCTGACGATCGCCTGTCGCGACCGCATCAGATCGGATAGCACTCGCTGTTCGTAACTCTTGATGCTCTCCCGATGACCAGTCGCAGGATCATAGGCGCGTGCGACGGTGGCGGGAGACGTGCTGGCGGGCCCCACTTGCATGCCTTGATGCATGTTGAATGTCTGGGACTGCACAGAGAGGAGTCCGGTTCGGTACATCTGTTCAACCTGACTCCAGGTCAGGCTATGGAACACGCCCTTCTTGTGCGGGGGATTCAGCCAACTGACAATGGGGAACAGGACAGCGGGATCATGATAACGTTGCAGGAGTGGAAAGGCCGTTCGATAGAAGCTCTCATATCCGTTATCAAACGTGATCAAAACGGCATTGGGTGGGAGCGGAGCCCGTTTGGAAAGAAATCGGACGAGTTGATTGAACGTCACAACGTCGAAATGATCTTTGCGCAACAGCCCCAATTCCTCCGAAAACGTCTGGGGCGTGATGACATCGCCCGGCAGTTTCCTTCGATTGACGGCGTGGTACATAAGCACAACGCATTGGTTCCGATAATAGACCGGTTCTTTGCTGCGACGGCCAACATGGGATGTTGCGCGCGGAGGTTGACTGGCCGCCGCAGACCCGTGAGGACTGATCCACAATACTTCCGAAGCGGCCAACAGTCCACTGATAAGCAGAGTCCAACGTTTCATTCGTATGATGCGGCCCGCGCCCCGATCGGCGCAAAAAAACCGCTCCTCGCCTCCCTCGCAGTGGACTCCCAGCCAAATCTGTAAGGCTTTGTCGCCACTCGGATCTCGTTTTAAAGTGTAGTCCATTTTGATTGGAAAAGCCATAGGTACAGAGTATCGCAGTATCGCGATCCATCGATTCATGGTGTCGAGGAAGACCAGGGGAGAAGCAGGCGGCGGTCTGGCTGCGTTCCAGCCGCGACACCGTGAAGAGGTAATAAAATCGGTTGGAATCGGTATGTCCAGATGTGTTTTGTTCGGGAAACAGAGATGGGCATACGGCCGATGAGGAGTCAGCGTATGCCCATCACGAAATGGCTGTGCGGTCAAATGAGCGACACATGCGAGTCAGGCCCTGCTTTTGCGTCTGCTGCCCGCGCCGACAGACGGGCTCGCTTCATAATGCATGATTTGCCTGAACCATGGGATGATCCAGTAGTCCAGCCCGTACACGGCGGCGTTGAAGCCCGCGACCAGCACTAATACTTCGATGATGAGCATGTTTGGATTCGTGCTGGAAGTACCCGCCAGTAGATAGGCAGTATTCATCACAGCTCCCATCAGCGCCGCAAATGTCGTAAATGCTCCGATGATCAAGGCCAATCCGACGAACATT
>JAJZEE010000076.1 GCA_021805735.1 Bacillota bacterium | reverse complement strand
CGCAGTGGACTAACCTGCTCGATAGTTCCACAACCACGGGCGGCAAAAATGCATAAACACACAATTTGATCGCCGCTAATTGACCTAGAAATTGTCCGGAATGTTCCGATGTAACTTCCCTATTCGCTCTAACTCCTTACGCATTCTTGCGCGATCATAGGTCACATTCTCTGGGATATCATCAAAAAAACCTATTCGTTCCATGTCATACGGTAGCAATTCACCAAACGACTTGATGTCGGCAAAATAAGTTCTCCCGTTATTGCTGTGATTCTGGCTGGAGAACGAATAATCCCAAAGTGATGTAATAGTATACTCAATCGCCCCTGTCTCTTCAAACAGTTCGCGACTCGCAGCAGAAAGTGCATCTTCGCCCGCTTCAACATGCCCGCCAGGGCATTCCCACTTCTGACGCCTTTTATGGAAGCAAAAGACCCATCGCCCCTTGTATTTAGCGTATACGTACACGAACCCGATGTCACATAGCGCGTCTACAGGGAAGTAAGCCAGCGTTTCTTCCACTCAAGACCCCTCTTCTCCAAATGATCGGATTAATACCCTAGAGCACTCCATACAATCTATCAAAAGCGCAGCCCTTTGTCGAAAAAACCATAGCGGGTAATGTATCGCGAGGAACATAATCGTCGTGACTAAATTTGCCCGCCAAAACTCTATTCGTGACGCAAGTTTTCTGAGGAAAAACCCTCTAAACAATAGCTCTTCAATTGGTAAAATAAATCCAAACCCCCGAACAGTTAGGATCGTAATAATGATCAAAGCAGCATAAATCCAGTACTGTTCAGGGTTAGTTGCTTTCAAGTATCCATCCCAATTTGCCATTACCCAACCACTTGTCCCTGTGGCGATCGCCAAAACTGGCAAATAGAGTATTGCCTTGGGAGTCAACCACTGGATAACTGCCTTTCTTTGCTCAGGTGTAAAGTAGAAATACTGCTTCACGGGTTATGGAATTGTCAACTTCGGATATTGCAATCAAGCTGCTAACCGATGCGTTATTCTAGCAGAGTTCCAAACTTATTACATCGGGAAAATTCCCTATTTTAACTGTGCTGCCTGTGTGCAATCATCACCCCACAACAATGGTCACATGGGGTTAACCCCGGTGACCATCGTTGTTTGCCTGCTGTCAATTCTACGAGCATCGGCCAAGCTATATGTTTCTCCTCGCACTGGGGACCACTATTTGGGTGGAATTTTTCGGAAACTGAACGTTCGTCGCCTGGTCGCCCTGCAGCGCATCCAAATAAACAAGAAGTTTGAAATAGGGAATATTCCTGATTCCTCTCTTATCCCACCACGGTAAAATTGACATAGAATCGGTGGCATCTGATTGCTATGCATGAAAGGGCGAATTCATTTGCGACATTTGTGATATGTCATGGCGGATGTTTTGGAAGGGGCCGGCATCTTGACAATGCCCACCCAGTTTCCCAAGTTGGCAGTCTCTATGCTTCTTATTTGGTGCGGCTGACAAGGATCGAACTTGTGACCCCCACCGTGTCAAGGTGACACTACAAATCTTTGAAGAGAGGAATCTATCCGATGTCGAGTTTGAAGAAGACGATCATACTTTCCACAGTAGTCTCTGCCTGGCTAAGTATCGCCCCATCCGTTTTCGCTGCCGCTGTTAGTGAGGTCAAACCTCCGCTGATTCTCAGTACTGCGCAAACCCATCGCGGCAAGAACGCGCACGCAGAAATTGAAAAGGCCGTCTTGAACGCAGTTTCGATCAAAACCGCCAGGGTGAACGATCTGATTCCCCAACTCGCCGGATTGCCAAACCGCGTGGTCCAGGACAAACTGAATCGCTGGTTAATGCAGCTTGGCACAACCGTTCAAGGGGTAGTAACAGACTCCAGTAAACCTTTAACGATTCATACATTGCCAAGTGATGTTACTTATGATTCCAACTTCAATGTCCTGTTCCGTGCCGGGAACATCCTTGAAATCATGTTTTCTTCTTATTACATGGAACAACAAGCGGCTCACGGCCTGCCAGGACTGGTCATAGCCATCATGGACCTGCAGACTGGCCGCGTATTTACGATGCAAGACCTGTTCCGGACCGGTTCCCCGTACTTAAAACAGATCAGCCAACTGATAATACAAATGGACACCACACATGAACTGGACGCATACCAGAAATTTACCGGTGTCACATTAAAAGATGGATTCTTCCTGACGCCAACGGGATTCACCATTTACTTCTATCCGTATGAATGGACCCCTTATATCCCGATGTTCTCCATTTCGTATACCAAAGTAACGAATCTTCTAAACACGTCAGGCCCGTTATGGCGCGCCTTGCAAACTCCCCCCGCCAAACAAGCAGCAAACGATATGAAGCAGGATGAGCATTTTTTACAAGCGCGCGGATTTGCTTCCAATAGATGGTTGTGGCAAGCACAAGCGCAGACCGCTGATGGACAAACGCTGTACGCCTGGAATGTCTCGTCCGGATCAACTGATTCTCTGAATCAAGTGTATTTTTTCCTCGGACATCGCTATCTGGGTACAGACACGTTACTGCCCCATAAGCCCATTACAAATATTTACGGAAGCGGACATTCCATCGTCGTGTATTATGATAATTTTACCATTCACTTCACCTGGAATGGTTCCAGGTTGCAACTGAATCGGCCATTTCCAGCTCATTATGTTCAGTAAACCCCGACGGCGATCCCAAGCAGGTCCGACATCTGCCCCCACGACCATTTAACAGTCGCAACGTCCACGATCTGCCGCAATAGGAGGGCCATCGCAATCGTCAGAAACGGGGCGGCGAGCGCCCCCACCATCGAGAGCGTCCACGCTTGCCACTGCTGACGGATGGACGACACGATCAAACGCTTCACAGAGCGGGTATCGATCACTCGTTCACTCATAACGAATCGCCTCAGCAATCCGTAGTCGCCTGAACGCGGCGCCAATCGAGAGGGCGCCGCACCCGGCGATTACGACCGGCACGCCGACCGCAGCGATGGCTACGGCGACAGGCGAAAGAAGCAGATCGATCGGGAAACCCGCAGCCGTGATGACCCTCCCGAGCAAGCGAGCGACGACCGCCGCCTCCAGCAACCCGAGCCAACACGCCAGCGTCGTGACGATCAGCAGTTCGAGAAACTGTACCTGCGTCATCCACCCGGTGGCCGCCCCGATCGCACGCATCACCGCGCTTTCCTGCACCCGCGCCGCCACGTTCATCGTTTGCTGGTTCGCCAGTCCCAAGAGCGCGATCAAGGCGACGAACACGGATAGAGACGTGAATACGGCATAGACGGGCCCCAGTTGCCGCGACTCGGACGCGATTGCCCCAGCCACAGTCACGATCGACGGGTGATCGCCCCGCGCGATGCGCTCCAATGAGTGGCTCGCGGCGGCCGTAGCGCCAAGCGATGACAGTATCACGTCGTACGTGCGCACGGGCGATGCGTAGGAGGATGCAAATGCGCGCAGGCTCATCAGGATCGTGTCGTTCTCGCCGACCGGTTGAGCGGGCAACGCCCCGATCACGTGATACACCCCGACGCCATGCGTGGTCGGCAAGCGGATGGCCTGCCCAACCCGCCAGCCGAACTGCGACATCAGAGGTTGTGCGACCACCACGTCACGCGGATCCGCCTGGAGCTGACGCATCGCCTGTGGCCACGAGACCCCGGTCAAGCGGTACGACATCAGTGGTCCCGCCGCTGGCAACTGCATGCCTTCGACGGTCACTGGGGCCGACGTGCCAGACGTCTGCAGGTCGAACGCGGCACTCTGCTGTTCGTACACGCCGCTAACATCGCCCAAGCGATTGATCGCAGACTCGGACACCCCGCGATTCGATGCCACGGTCAGGCTCACCGCGCCCCCCAGATACGACTGCGCATCCGCTCGCAGCGTATGCCCGACGCCACTGTCGATCCCACCGGTGGACAGGTACACGACGATGGCCACACCGATCAAAGCGCCGATCGACGCCGCAGCGGGAACGCGTCGACCCACACTGCGCGACGCGATCTTGAGCCGGCCCAACCCGAAGCGGTTCGAGACAGCGGTCAGAATCCGTGTCGACACCCACAGCAATGGGCGGTAGAAGACAAACAAGGTCACGACGAGGCACCCATCGGCTGCTGTCCATCGGCCGATCACCGCCAAGACGAGGCTCGCGATCAACCCAATGGCCGTGAGAAGAGTCGTGACAAGCGGAATCCGGTCGCGAGCGCTCGCCACCAGCGGTCCATGGCTGTTGGACAAGATGCGGGCGATCTCGAGCCGCGTCGCCCGACGCGCCGGTGCATACGCCGCCAACAACACGGTGGTCAGAGCGATGCAGGCCGGAACGACAAGACTCGTGGCCGTCAGTGGACCAGCCGCACCACCCTGCGCGCCGTACTGACCAATCGCCTGAAGCACCGGTTGCTGGAGCGCTACCCCGAGCACCAGCCCCAGAACGACCCCAGTCGCGCCTACGAGAAAACTCTGTAGCAGCACCATGCGCAGGATGCGCCCCTTGGTCGCCCCGATCGCGCGCAGGGTGGCAAACTCGCCCACCTGTTCCGCCACGGTCACCTGCATCGAATAGAAGATCATTATGCCTGCGAGGATGAAGATGAGTGCAGCTAGGAAAGTGAGAACCTCGAGAATGATATTTACATTATTCGGAATTCCGATCTGTTCGTCGGCCACCACCGCCACTGAGAAAAGTCCGCCCACCTCTTGCTGAATTCGGCTGGCCACCCGGCTCACATCTGCCCCCGGGCGTGTGAGAATCCACACGGCGTCGGTGATCGGCGGTTGACCCAGCCACGCGCCCACCTCCCCGCGCCACGCGATGGCGTAGTGACGTCCCAACAGTGGCATGAGCGCCCCTTCTGATCGCCCGATCCCGCGAACTGTCGCCTGCACAGAGCGGCCATTGACCACCAGGTGGACGCGCCCGCCGACGCGGACACCGAGGGTGCGCGCCTCGGACGCGGAAAGTATCAGCCCCTGCCCGGACACGTCGATTGCGCGACCGGAGGGGGAGAAGATGCGCTCGAATCCGCCAAATGTCCGACCGACGCCTAGGATCGTCAGTTGCATGGCGTGCTTGGCACGGCCCACAACGGCGATCTGCACGTCCAGAGGGAGCATGGCCTGCACGCCGGGCACACGCGCGATCGCCGCCACCGTGTGAGCGGGCAGTGAAAGCGCGGTGTTCGGTGCATTCACCGTCACGGTGGCCCGGCCGTAGAACCCCTGCAGTTGGGCGCCCAGCGCTGCCGGAACGACAACCGCCACCTGCAACACCTCGAACGCCAGAAACACGCCCAAGACCACCCCAATCACTGCGGACGCCATGCGAAACGTGCGTCGTCTCAGGCTGTTCAGACTCCATTTCAAAGCTGTCGGCACACCCGGCGCCCCCTCACTGTCTCGTGATCGAACTCGCAAGGGACAGCACGCCGTCCTCCATGCGCCACACCGTATCCGCACGGTCGCAGATCGCGGTATCGTGCGTGACGAGTACAATCGTCACCTGCTGATGCTTGTGCAGATCCTCGAACACGCCCAAGACCACGTCCGCAGCCTCCCGGTCCAGATTGCCGGTCGGCTCATCCGCCAAGATCATCGCAGGACGATTTGCGAGCGCTCGCGCGATGGCCACGCGTTGCTGCTCTCCTCCACTCAGTTGACTCGGAAATGCGCGCGACCGCTGTGACAAACCGACCAAATCTAACAGTTCAGAGGCGCGCGTCAGCGCATTCCGACGCGGTAGACGCGCCAACTCCATGGGCAAGCGCACATTTTCAACGGCCGTCAGTGAATCGATCAGGTGGAAGCTCTGAAAGACGAATCCAAGATTCTGGAGCCGAAAACGGGCGAGGCCGTCATCCTTGAGCTGAGTCACCTCCGTGCCGCACAGCCAGAGCGCGCCCGCCTGAAGCGGCTCCATCGTTCCGAGCACATGCAGCAGCGTACTCTTGCCCGATCCGCTGCGGCCCACTATGACGGCGAACTCGCCCTGCTCGACCTGCATCGACACGTCGCGCAAGATGTGCCGTCCGGGTTCACTTGGGTATACGTGTGTGATCTTGTCCGCGAGGAGCACTGCGGCCATGAAGCCACCTCCTTACTCTTGCGCAAAGGCACAATAAGGGGAGCAGTGATAAAGTCTGCAAAGCAGGCGCGGTCACTCCAGATATAGCGTCCGAGGCTTCAGTCGGACGCTATATCTACCGCTGTGCACATGCCCAAATTGGGTTTATCACTGCTCCCCTAGCAGAGGCACTTCGACCTCAATCTCTCATAAATTGCGAATAAAGACCATCTGTTCCTCTTCCTCTTTTGCGCCTCATCTTTGAAACGTCCATTCTGCAAAAGGCATACTTAGTACTTAAGCTTCCTTTCGATCAATACCCAGGATAGAAATCGAATTACTGGAGTGAACAGAGCAATAATTATCCATACCAATGAACGATATTTCATAAACAGTAATGCACACGCAATTATGGCAACGATCATTACAAATACTGTGGCCTGGCTGTTAATTGGAGTGCGCACCCCGTTAAGCGTTTTCTGATTACTCATATAGCAATCAGAACATAATCCATGGATTCCACTCATGGACAAGTACGTGTACAGATCATCCCGCTCAGCGATTGTTTTACCGCATTCGTGACACAGAACATCTCGCATGAGTATCCCCCATTTCAAATACTCTTTAATACTTAACACACTATACGATTATAACTCAATATTTTGAAATAAACCACATTGCGCATTCTGTAACACGCCATATTAGCTCGATGAAGCCTTCAACTTCGCCTGTTTTCCGTATTGCTTAGTAATCGAATCTGTCGAAGCAACAAGTGAGTCCAAGTTTCCAGACATTTCGATGGTTGCTCTAAGCACGGCATGGTTGCCGCGAACGGCCGTGGAAACTCCCACGTACGGATACGGGAAATGCACTCCGAATAACCGCCATTGCCGGAAGGTGTGGAAGGGGTAGCTTACTTCTTTGATTTGAACGCTCCCAATAAATTCGTTAGATCTAAACAACCCCATATAAATTTTCCCAATAACGGTGACTTGAACTCGCTTGACGACTTGGTTTTGTACATAAATTGCCCCATTGTAATGTTTGTCAACAGTGTAAGGGACATTCGTGAGTGTGTTGTATGCCAGGAACAGAACAACGAGTCCTGGTAAGCCCCATTGCCAAAGTCGCGGTCTTCTCAACGATATCTCCTCCTTCAACTGAGGTGACCTTCCAATCTTATTCGTCACACGGGTAACTCTTTGCATCTCGCAGGCTGCTCCCAAATGGAAAAAGACGCAGTTCGACCCACATTGGGGAAGAGGCTAGGTGCCGAGTATACGGATATATCACTATGTTACAAGATGTATCTCGATATGCATCCTTGCTGAATTAGCCAAATGACCGCGTCCTGTGCATATTTTGTTACTCAATCGCACGGAATTTATCCTCAGTTATACATCAGAACATGCGAAGCCAGGAGGAATGACTCGTTCCTCCCGCGCAACGGTAATGCACTGCTTTTTGCAATAATGCATTTCGAAAAAGGCTAGAATGCGAGGAAGTCTCTTTGGGTTCCCCCAGTGTTGTAGACGCCATCGGCTATTTGGGCTAACACTGTGTAATTTCCCCAGTATTCACCGTCGATTGTATTCGATATCTGGTTCAGATACTTAGATTCAACGACTGCTCTCGTCTGCCTCGGAACGACCCAACTAGAGGTAGATCCCTCATTCCATTGTTGTTGTTGATCGACCACCTCCAGCAGCCATTGTTGCCCATTCCACACGTAAACGTCCTCGTAGTTCCATGTAATGGTGTGCCATAGCTGAGAAGAAACCGGCTGGGAATCGTTAATCTGACTCCCAACCATTGAAGCGATATCTAAAACAACATTCCCCAATGTTTTGAAAAATAGACCGGCGACATCCATAGCAATTGTCTGTGCTATTGACATGGTTGTTGCCGACACACTGGTAGTATCGTCTATCCAGCCCGTCTGGGCCTGAGAAGAGGTCAGAACTTCAACGCTCCCCTGGCCTTGTCCAAGGGGCGGGTTGGCAGAATTGGTAATCATTGCTGCAGGCAACTGGCTTGCATGATCATGCTGCCACTGCTGAGTGATGTATTGTTGAAAATGCGGAGACTTTAGCTTTTGCTGCATAGAAGAGATGTACTGCTCTAGCGCGTAGGAAGGCGATGTTTCCGCCGGTGTTGCCTGGTGAGCCGCGTCATATGTCTGAATTGCTTGCTGTTCCATATTACTGACGTTCGCTGATGAGCTGGAACTAGCGGCCATTGCTACGGAAGGCTGCGACAGAGCCACCACGCTCGCCGACGATGCCACAAGCGATAAAAAAATCTTCCATTTTGCCATACAAAAATATCCTCCTCGAAGTAAGATAGCCTCTCGGCATTCGATCTTCGTTGATTCTCCTGGGATTCTTGCCCGTAGGATTTTGCCGTTCCCTCCACCATGAACGCGGCGGTCTTGCCTCCGTGGGATGAAGAACTGGAAATTCTCTTTCGATTTCTGAGAAAAATGTCGTCAAAGTCCCGCAAAAACACTTGACATTTGAAAACCACCCCAATAATCGCGGCGGAGAGCCTAACCAACTCTACCTTCGACGAAAGGGGTAGTTCACCCCGTATGTTACCATCCATCCGATCCCATGCCCAGTACCAATCGTTTGTCCTGGAACAGTTGCGTACCCATTAGTCGGGCGGCATCCTGGTCCTGCTCGCCAAAGACTGGACCTTCATCGAGAAGTTCTGGCTGGTGGACCTCTCGGGCACCGCGTCCGTTCTGAGCCGACAGTATGCCCACCGTGGCGTCGAGGCCACCGACCCGGCCGACCTCTTCCGCTCCTACCTTCTGATGTTGCAGGTGGGGTGCACTTCCGTGACGGCGTGGGTCGATGAATTGCGTCTTTCCCGGACATACCCCCGGTGTGGGTACCTTCTACGACTTCTTCGCCCGTCTCTGGCCTTCTGTCAGCCCCCATCTGACGGGCCCGGTCAAACCCAAACGGAACAAGAAACACGTCAAGGGCAAGAAGGGGGAAAAAGCTCCGACGACGACGCCCAAAAAGGTGGAGCGACTGGTGGAGCGGATCCTGCTCCGCCGCTCTGCCATCACCTCCTTGCCAACCGACCGTCTCATGGCCCTGTTTCGCGAATGCTTTGTGCAGGTCTCGGCGGCACTCGGGGTCCTGGGGAACGTGTCCGCTCTGTCGATCGCCGGAGACGGAACACCGGTGCGAACGGCCGCCTTCCCCCGTCGCCAGCGCATCTGTGACTGTCGAGAGCAAGGAATCGATTCGTGCACCTGTCCCCGTCTGTATTCGCAACCCGACTGTGATATCGGGTGGGACAGCTATCGCAACTGCAATTACTCCGGATACCATCTCTATCGGATCACGGCATCGGACAGTCGCTATGACCTTCCCCTCTATCCGAGGCTGGGTCGAGCTTCCCGCCATGACTCCGTGTCGCTCGTCGTGAGCATCCGAGAGTTCGAGCACTATTTCCCGGATTGGTCTTGGAAACGGGTGCTCCTCGATGCGGCTCATGACGCCATGCCTTTCTACCGATATTTTGAGTCCAAGGGCACCATGAAAAACAACGGGTATGACGCCAAGCGCGGAAGACGCAAATACCGCTGTCCCCTCATGAAAAAGGGTGGTTGCACGTGCGATACGCCTTGTTCGGACTCGGCCTACGGCCGGTGCGTGTACACGTATACCCACGACAATCCGCGCCTGTTTCCGCCCGTTGCCCGAAACAGTGAGGCGTGGAACGGGATCTACAAACACAGAACGTCTGTCGAGCGTTCCAACAAGCGGGAGAAGATCGACTACAAGCTCGAAGCCGGGAAGCATCGCAGCACGAAAATGTGGCTGATCCGAATCTTCGGGATCATGATGTGCCAGCACCTGGATGCGTGGCATCACGAGATTGAGATCGGTCTGAAGTCGACTCTCTTGATGGCCTAAGCCACACAAAAATCCCGGCGCAGCCACGCTGACCTTTTCAAAAAAGGTTTTGGCCGTGGCTTCTTTGCCATGCCCAATTTACTACGGAAACCAGCCAGACATACCGAAAGCACCCCATTTCCAGTAGACAACTTGCATAACTACCGTCATTGCTCATTTAGGAACGTCTCAATGCCGAGATGCTATAAGCTCCTTCTTCCAGCAACCCATGATGGCCGTCGGCCTAGAAACCAAAGGCAGAAGAATAAATCCGGTTCTCCAGAGAACCGATGAAACACATTTTTTAGGAAGTGAATCGGGTCGTCACATGGCACTAGCAACATCATGCATAGCATCTGCCGCGTTTTCCAGTCCAAGAGTGCAGAGCTTCGCGGTGAAGAAATATGAGCATCTACACGGTTTGAACATTTGCAAGTTGTACGCCGGGACCGGGTATCGAACCATCTTGTGGAAAATTCGTACCCAAAACCATAAGAACAAGAGAGACTGTTGTGAAAATTAGAATCGATCTGTGCTTTCGCGTTTTCTTCACCTCCCCACAACTTGATCATAACATCAAAGAAGGATTATATTGTTACTAACTGCTAGTTAGCACAGCTTACTACTAGCTATCGTTTTCGACATCTCCATATCCATTTATAGGGGTGGGAATCTGTGATGAATTCGGCTGGTCGTAAAATTCGTCTATTACGATTGGAACTTCGCCTTTCCCAATCCGATCTGGCAGGTTCAGATATGACGCGTGCGTTCATTAGCCAACTTGAGACAGGCAAAGCGCTCCCTTCTCTCCGCACTCTTTCCATCATTGCCAAACGACTCGGACGCCCCCTCTCGTACTTCCTGGACGATACCGATTGCATAACGACCGGCGCGACAGAACTCGAGAATAGCCTGCAATCCTATGAACTGGGGAAATATTGCGATGCCACGCAAAGTGCCAAGCGTGCCATATCCGACTTGGTGTCGAGTGAGGATCCAGATCTCCTATTTCAGGCTCGAATCGCGCTGGCCAAGAGCACTATCGCCGAAAAAGCTTACGAGCAGGCTTGGGAACATCTGTACGACGCACTGGAGTTCGCAGTATTAACGAACAATTGCTCAGACATCGGCACCTCATTTTACTGGCTGGGTTGTTGTGCCTACCTGAGCGAAGAGTTCCCTTTGGCCAAACGACATTTTGCGCAGGCGATACAGAGATTGGCGGTTCGAAAGACAGACCTCTACCTCTACCTGCTCTCCAAACTTTATTACGGAAGTTCCTGCCTTCGACTTGGTGATCTGTCTGCTGCATTGGAATCATATGCATACGTCTATCGAAAAACGAACACGTCAGAATTTGCCCGGACGCACATAGATGCCGGGTTAGGATTGGGATGGGTGCATCATCTCCTCGACGATTCAAAAAAAGGATATGATGTCCTCCTTGCAACGCGTAAAATCAGTCAAACGAATCAGCAGTATAGATTGGCAAATATCAACCACAATTTAGGCGTCATATCCAGCTGTCTAGGCCAGGATGCTAAAGCAATCCAAATCATGCAGGACTGTATCACACAATACCTTGAACGTGGTGACCTTCTTTCGGTTGCCTCCATGTTGGAAGAAGTATCCGCACATCATTTGCGATTTGGTCGAATAGGGGAAGCACGGAGGAATGCACAAGAGGGTCTCAAGGGGATCGCCAACAACCAGTGCGCGAATCTGCAACGCGGACGACTGCATCGACTGCTGGCGAAAATCGCGATGGCTGATGGCTTGCATGATGAAGCCCGCCACCAGGTAGAGATAGCTGTCGTATATTTTCAGGCAGTTCATTCGCACCTTGAAGTAGAGGATACTTTGAAGCTACATCACGATTTACACACCTCAAATCTGACCCACGAGGACAAAGGCTGATCCGGTACTGACTACCTCTGTTCAATTTCGTGTCCGAACAGGTCCGTCGCGCCTCGCGGACGTCTCACCTCGCTCCCGGCGCACCCCGATCAGAGAGGATGCTGCGCGCCATCTGCAGTTGCTCGGCGACCGCCGAGGGCGCCGTGCCGCCCCTGTGGGCGCGCGCCTCCACACAACCCTGCGGAGTCAGCCGCTCCAATGTCTCGTATGGCGCCGCCGGGCACAGTGTTCGCCATTCCTCCTGCGTCAGCTCCGTGAGAGTCTTCCCCTGGTTCACGCAATAGGCGACAATCGCTCCCACGATCCCGTGCGCTTCCCGAAACGGCAATCCACGTCTGGCAAGGTCGTCGGCCAGATCGGTGGCCGCGCTGAAGTCGCGTTCCATCGACCTGGCGATCACGTCGCGCCGCACCGTCATGGTGGCGATCATGGGCGCGAACAGCGCCAATCCCGCTTTCACCGTATCCAGCGCGTCAAACAGACCCTCCTTGTCTTCCTGAAGGTCCTTGTTATAAGCGAGCGGCAGCCCTTTGCACGTCGTCAGTATGGCCTGCAGATGTCCAAACACCCGCCCGGCCTTTCCTCTGACCAGTTCCGCCACATCGGGGTTCTTTTTTTGGGGCATCATCGAAGAACCTGTGGCAAACGCGTCGTCCAGTTCGATCCAGCCGAATTCAGCCGTATTCCATATGATGATTTCCTCTGCAAACCGCGACAGATGCATGGCAATCACCGACAAAGCGCCCAAGGTCTCGATCACATAGTCTCTGTCGCTGACCGCATCCATGCTGTTTTCATAGAGCGCTCCAAACGACAGCTCATCGGCCACGAATGCCCGATCAATCGCAAATGTGGTTCCCGCGATCGCGCCGGCCCCAAGCGGCATCATGTCTGCGCGTTTGCCCGCATCCGCCAGACGGCCGCGATCCCGTTCCAACATCCAGAAATAGGCCAGCAAATGATGAGCGAACAGGACAGGCTGAGCGCGCTGCAAATGCGTAAATCCCGGAATGATCACATCCCGATGGCGCTCCGCACAGTCAACGATGGATTCCTGCAGACGCTGCACCAGCTCAGCCACAATCGCCACTTCCTCGCGCACGAACAGATGCATGTCCAGGGCCACCTGATCATTGCGGCTGCGGGCTGTGTGCAGTTTTCCGCCGACGGTGCCCACCAGCTCCGTCAGGCGCTGCTCGATATTCATGTGCACGTCTTCCAGGTTGCTGCGCCAGACGAAATCGCCCGCTTCGATTTCTGCCCGTACCCTTAGCAACCCATCGACGATCTGCAGAGCTTCCTCCTGCGGGATGATGTTTTGCCGCGCCAACATGCGTACATGCGCAATACTCCCGGCAATGTCGTGCATCGCCAGCCTGCGGTCAAAATGAACGGAGGCGTTGAACGCCTCCACGAGTTCGTGCGGTTTTGTGCTGAATCGTCCGCCCCACATGGCGTTTCCTCTTGTCGCCAAGGCAACTCCTCCCGTTCTCTAGCACCCGATTCTCACGAGACGCAACATCCGGCCCAACAGGCGAGCGACGGCGTAGCCTGTCGCCGCCCATGCGCGTCAGCGTCGCCTTGTCACAGTCCATCTCTGGCGACGCTCGCCTGCAGCCGGGTCGGCAGTCCCCACAGGGAAATGAAGCCCACGGCCGCGTTGTGGTCAAACGTATCGCCTGCGGCGTAGGTGGCCAATTCTTTATTGTACAGCGAATACGGCGACGCCGACGCGACAATGCTCGCCTGCCCCTTGAACAGTTTGACCTTGACAGAACCGGTCACGTGTTTTTGCGTCTCGACAATGAAAGCGTCAACCGCCGATTTGAGCGCGGAAAACCACAGTCCATTGTACACGAGTTCCGTGTATTTCTGCTCCAGGAGCGGCTTGAACTGGGCGACTTCCCGCGTCAGCGTCAAATGTTCAAGGGCCTGGTGCGCCTTGATCAGCGTCACGGCGGCGGGCGCTTCGTATACCTCCCGCGACTTGATCCCCACAAGCCGGTTCTCAACGTGATCGATGCGTCCCACGCCATGCTCGCCGGCCACTGCGTTCAACTGTTCAATCAGCGTGACGAGCGGCAACCGCTCCCCGTCCAAGCTGACAGGCCGCCCGCCTGCAAATTCGATTGTGACGTAACGGGGCGTATCTGGCGCCGATTCAGGGCTGACCGTCCAGTCAAACGCCTCTTCCGGCGCCTCCGCCCAAGGGTCTTCCAGCACACCGGCCTCACAACTTCTACCCCACAGATTGGCATCCACACTAAATGGACTGTCCAGTGTCACGGGCACGGGAATGCCTTGACGCTTCGCGTACGCGATCTCCTCATCTCTGGACCACGCCCATTCCCGCACCGGGGCCACCACTTTCGTTTCAGGAGAGAGCGCCGCCACCGATACGTCAAAACGCACCTGATCGTTGCCCTTGCCCGTGCAGCCATGAGCAACCGCGACAGCGCCGAGTTCGTTTGCGACCTGTACGAGCAGTTGGGAAATCAGCGGTCGCGACAAGGCGGCGGAAAGTGGATACACGCCCTCGTACAGCGCGTTGGCATACAGGCTGGGCAAAATAAACTCCTCTGCGAACTGTTCGCGCGCGTCGATCATCCGCGATTCCACCGCGCCGATGGAAAGCGCTTTGTCACGCACAAATGAGAGATCCTTGCCTTCTCCCACATCGGCGGACACGGCGACCACGTCATACCCGTACGTCTCCTGCAGCCACTTTATGGCGACGGACGTGTCAAGACCCCCCGAATAGGCGAGGACGATCTTAGTCTTATTGTCACTCATGCGCAATATCCCCCTTATGCTTCTCCCATAACCGCGACAAGCAGCGCCTTTTGCGCATGCAAACGGTTCTCCGCCTGGTCAAATACGACCGATTGCGGCCCGTCGATAACATCCGCCGTTACCTCTTCGCCCCGGTGAGCCGGCAAGCAATGCAGGAACAGCGCGGCGGCGTCTGCCGTCTTCATCAGTTCCCGATCCACGCGATAGGAGTCGAAAACAGGCAAACGCGCCGCCGCCTCCGCTTCCTGGCCCATGCTGGCCCAGACGTCGGTGTACACGACATCCGCGTGCCGCACGGCAGCCTTTGCATCGGCCGTCACCGTCACTTCCGTCTGGGCAGTCCGCGCCCACTGCCGCGCCTGCTGCACGACCGCCTCCCGCGGTTCATACCCCTTCGGAGCGGCGATGCGAATGTTCATTCCCGCCAGCGCAGCCGCCTGGAGAAGGGAATGGGCCATGTTGTTCCCATCGCCCACATAAGCCAGGGTCAGGCCGCGCAACCGCCCTTTATGTTCCCAGATCGTCAGCAAGTCCGCGAGCGCCTGGCATGGATGATGGTCGTCCGTCAATCCGTTAATCACGGGCACCGTAGCATACTTCGCCAGTTCGGTCACATTGTTGTGCGCGTATGTCCGAATAACGATACCGTCAACATAACGCGACAATACCTGCGCCGTGTCCGCAAGCGGCTCGCCGCGTCCCAACTGTGTGGCGCCGTCTGTCAGGAAGAGCGCGTGACCGCCCAGTTCGAACATGCCCACCTCAAACGATACGCGAGTGCGCGTGGACGCCTTGTCAAAGATCATCGCCAATGTTTTCCCCTGCAGATAGGGCGTCCGCTCGCCGCGTTCACGACCGCGCTTCAATTCTGCGGCCAGCCCGAGTACCGCATACAGATCATCTGACCGCCATCCTGTGAAATCGAGAAAATGAGCGCCCTTCAGCGCCGCAACGCGCTTGCTCTCAGCCAGAGCCGTCATTGTGCATCCTCCCCCGCTGTCGTGATAACGAAAAATTGATTGTTCCGCCATACTCGTTGCAGCGTCATGCATGATCCGCCCTGGCGAGTTATTGCCATTTGCGATCCAGTCACTGTACGGCATTCAGAGCGTCTTCCAGTGTGTGGACCGCCCGTTCGACGTCGCCTGCGCCGACGATCAGGGGCGGCAATAACCGCACCGTATCAGCTCCGGCCGTCAGCACCAGCAATCCGCGCTCGCGGCAACGATTCACTACTTCGCCCGCTTTTTGCTCTGTCAACTGCACGCCCCACATCAGTCCCATGCCTCGGACATCCGCAATATCGCTGCGTTTGCCTGCCAGCGCGCAAAGCGCGCTGTACAGTTGTTGCCCACGCCGCTTGACATTGTCGAGAAAACCCGGTTCCATGACAATGTCAAGCACGGCCAGCGCCGCGCGCGCCGCCACCGGGTTGCCGCCAAACGTCGACCCATGCGCGCCCGGGGAAAACGCCGCCGCCACCTCTTCCATGGCCAGCGTAGCGCCCATGGGCAATCCACCCGCGAGCGACTTCGCCATGGTGACAATGTCCGGTTTCACCTGCAAACGTTGCCAGGCGAGCCACGCCCCTGTTCGCCCCGCACCCGTCTGCACTTCATCAAAGATAAGGAGCAGACCCAGTTCATCGCAAATGTTCCGCAATTCCCGTAGAAATGGTTGCGGCGCTGGTCGCACGCCGCCCTCGCCCTGAATGGGTTCGATCATGATGGCCGCTGTTTTTTGACTGACTGCCGCGCGGACAGCGTCGATCGTGAATTCCTCGACATAGCGAAACCCCGCCGGCAAGGGCCCAAACCCTTCCTGGTACTTCGGCTGGGCAGTCGCAGTCACGGTTGCGATCGTACGCCCATGAAAGGAGTGCGTGAAGGTGAGAATCTCGCCTTTGTGCGCGCCGTACCGCAACTTGCTGTAACGCCGCGCCAGTTTGATGGCCGCTTCGTTCGCTTCAGCGCCGGAGTTGGAGAAAAATACGCGATCCATATCACACGCTTGCGTCAGGCGGTGGGCCAGCTCAGCCTGAGGTTCTGTCAGATAGAGATTTGACATATGCCACAGTGTCTGCAACTGCTCGGTCGCTGCGGCGACCAGCGCAGGGTGGCAATGGCCCAGCCCGCATACCGCGATGCCGCTTGTAAAGTCGAGATACCGCTGGCCTGCATCGTCAAACACATACATGCCTTCACCCCGAACAAGACGCAGAGGTTGACGAGCGTACGTCGTCATGACACTCGCGGCGTCCATGGCGGCGACAGTTGGCGCCAGCCCGCTTTCCGCGCTTTCGATTCCTTCTGCCAGAGCTGTAAACTGCGGATCAGGCATAGGATACTCCCCCTTCTCCTGCCAGGATCTGTGCAACAATAGTCGTTCCGGAAGGGTCCCCGCAGAGCACTCCAGACAAGACGCCCGACCGGCGTCCATCCACGATGTGGGCGGCTTTGGTTCCCCCCGTCAAGGTCGCCAGAGCAGCCTCCAGTTTGGGAATCATGCCTCCGTTCGCGGAGCCGCTCGCGATCATGCCCTGCGCCTGTTCCCAGGACAATTGCCTGATGACCGACGGCGATCCCGGATTTTCCTTGACACCTTCCACATCGGTTGCAAGCACCAGCGCGTCTGCGCGAAGTTCCGCGGCGATTGCGCCCGCCGCCAAATCGGCGTTGATGTTGTACACCTGTTGATCGGCGTCCAATCCCAGAGGCGCGATCACCGGAACATATCCGGCTGCAAGGAGCGCTCGCACGACGCCCAAATTGACCTGCACGATGCGTCCCACGAAGCCCAGCGCTTCCTGGTCATACGGCGTAACTTGCAAGAGATTCCCATCTTCCCCGCTGATTCCTGCGGCTTTTGCGCCGAATCGGTTGAGCATCCGCACAATCCGCTTGCCGACGCTGCCTGAGAGCACCATTTCCGCCACAGTCAGCGTCTGTTCATCGGTTACGCGCTGCCCCTGCACAAAAGTCGCCTGATGACCCAGACGCGCCAGCCACTTCGTCACTTCCGGGCCGCCGCCATGGACGATCACGATGCGCACGCCGCGCGCGACATGTTCCGCGATTTCAGCGAGCAGCCCGGGATCACTGTCGGCGACACTGCCGCCATATTTGACCACAATTGTCGTCACTGCTGTACCCCTCCTCCTCACCGCCTCGCTGTCGCGGTCAAACCGTAATCATCCGGCAAATCTGACATGATGTTGACATTTTGCAGCGCCTGCCCTGCCGCGCCTTTGCCCAGGTTGTCAAGCGCCGCCGTCACGAGGATGGTACGCGTTCTGTCATCCACAAAGAGTCCGATCTGGCAAAGATTTGTGCCCGTCACGTTGCGCAGTTCGGGTATCTGTCCGGGCGGCAAGACATCGACAAACGCTTCATTTTCATAGCGATTTCTGTAGAGTTCATAGAGAGCATCCGTGTTCATATCCGGAGGTGCAGGCGCATACGCCGTTGCATAGATGCCCCTGGTCACCGGCATCAATTGCGTCGTCAACAGGATCTTCACGGCGCCGTCGTCCTGTCTGCCCGATGACGCCGCGTCCGTTGCCATGGACGCTCCGGACATCGCCGACGCGTCGTCGCTCGCCCGCCTTCGCCTGCGGGAAGCCTGCGCCAATGTCTGTTCGATTTCCGGCGTGTGCTGGTGCTGTCCGACTCTGTAGGCGGTGAAGTTGCCGTCGATTTCAACAAAATGCGTCGTCAGTTGCGGGCTTCTGCCCGCTCCGGACACCCCTGATTTGGCGTCGACCGTGACCCGTTGTCCGTCGAGCCAACCCTTCTCCGCCAAGGGGAGCAGCGCCAGTTCGGCAGCGGTCGCATGACACCCAGGGTTGGCGACCAGTCTGGCGGACCGGATATCGGCTCGAAACACCTCTGGCAAGCCATACACAGCAGGAGTTTCAACTGGTCCAGCAGGTCTCTTGTACCACTGTTCATAGAGGGCGGGCGGCAGACGGTAATCACCGCTAAAGTCCACCACGCGTATACCCCTGGCCAGTAAACCGGGTGCATGCCGGTGTGCCTCACCGTGCGGCAACGCGAGCAGCGCCACATCTGCGTCAGGCGGTTCTTCCAGCGTGCGCATGGCCGAATAACGCAGCGACGCGATGGACGCGCCCCGAAACTGGGCGCACACTTCGGCGAGCGGATGACCCGCATGCGTGTCAGAACCAATCCAGACGATCTCCAGGTCCGTTCGCTGAAGCATGATCCTCAACGCTTCCATGCCCGCGTATCCTGTCGCGCCGTACAACGCGATTCTCATGCCATCAGCCCCTTTTCACGAATCATTATACATCTACGTGTATAAAGTTGCAATTATGCGCAAAAAAATGCCCTCCCGGCAGGGCATCATAGGGAGCGATCCGCGCAACTACCACGCCCGCTCCCAGTTTGGCAATCGATTGCTGGTAAATTGATACGTCGGAACGAGCCAATTTGCGCCCCGCGAAATGCCAAAGGCGCCCTCAACGCATATATGCGATGTCTGAAGGGAAAAGTCCATGCCACTTAACGCCTGGCTTTAAGCCAAATGGCAGCGAAGTCTTCCAAGTTCCTTTCGCGCCCCCAAGCGGCACCTCCACCAACTCACCGCCAAACGTGACGCACCACAAATGATTCCCCACAACCACAGCGCCCGCAGATTCGGGAACCTTTATAGTCTCAACACGTCCCGTCGCTGGAAAGATTCTTGCTCCATAGG
>JAJZEE010000075.1 GCA_021805735.1 Bacillota bacterium | reverse complement strand
GATCTTACCCACTGTTCCAGTTCGGATACCTGCTCCAGAGCTGCGGACACGTTGGGGTTCGCTTTCGTCACGAGATGCGTGATCGCAGATAAGCGTGCGGTCACTACCTGACTGGCCGCCGCACTCAACCCTGCGGGTTGATAAAGCGAGGTCAGATTGGATTGCACGCGCTGATTGACCGCAGCGACCGCGCCAAGTGGATCGGTCAACGGGTTAATCGCTGTCATTCGATAGGGCCCCGCCAGAAGCGCCTGATACATAGGCCCGGTCATGCCGTAATTGGCGAAGAACTGTTCTCCGGCTACCTTGTCCGTCTTGACTCCCAGGACCTGCCCGGCCAGCGCATTGGCTCCTGAAGCTAATTCAGGGGACAATATGGCGCTCACCAGGCTGTTTCCTGCCATGCTCACAAATGGGGCGGTGTTGTTCGCCGCTTCGGTGGTTCCAGGGTACTGATAAATCTCGGGAAAGAATCCGTTGATCCAACCGCTTTGCGCCCACAAGGCCAAGTTTTGCAGACGATGGCTTTGGTCGTTGGCAAAACTGGAGCCCACGGCCGCGAACAGCGGCATATGCGGAGCGACGGTTGTCAGCATTTGATGGACGTCTTTTACCAGTTTCGATACCTGCGCCTCGCGCCAATTGATCCATTGCTGCCAAACTGCAGGATTGCTGGTTGGTGTAATCGTCTGAGGGTTAATCCCTGTGAGATGCGTGAAGGCCGCGATGTCGTAAGGATTGTAGCTGAAACTGGTCTGGTAGTTCATATCCGCGCGAGGATAGCGGATATAGTCCAGCACGACTCCGCTCGGATGCAGGCTCAGCACCCGTTGTTTAATCGCCTGAACGATGTATTGCCGGACGGCCGGAATCGCTGGGTCCAGCCACTGAAAGCCAGACAGAGCCGATTTCGTCTGCCCTTGGTAATCAATCATCGCCCAATTGGGATGGGCGCTTAGAATCGTCTGATTGCCCAAGAGCGCGTTGAAACTGATGAAGGCGTTGAGCCCCTGTTGCTCCGCGGTGTTCACAAAGGCGCTCACCATGTCCTGGCCCTGAAACATCGGGTCACTCTGAGCGAGTCTCGGAACCCCTAGTTCGAGAGAATTCATGTGGCTGGCGACCAAGTTTGAAACTTCTTGAGATATCGCCGATGGAGTCGCGGTAAAGGTTACCGAACCAGGGTTCGCCGAAAACCATACTCCCCGGTCCTCGGCCGGGGACGCGGGCACAAGCAAGGTGTGAATATGACGATCGGTTGCATACGCTTGTCCACTGGCGTTGATCAGGGTACAGAGGTCGCCAGCTGCCAGCGCGCTTTGGGCTTGCGTCACGTCAGCCTGAAGCTGAGTCAGCGCGGTGTCGATCGCTGCAGTCGGAATTTGGTACAGTTGCGATTTCGCGGCCGACACGGCCGCCGTGGCGTCGGCAAGGCTGGCGGTGGCTTGACGAAGAAAGGCGTTGGAGGTGATTGTGCCAGTCACCTGATAGGCGCCAGATGAGGTCTGTTGCAAAGACACCTTTGCCCCCACAATGAGATGGGCCAGAATCCAGGCCTGGCTTGTGCCGTCCCCCGACAGAACATACCCATTTTGCGGAATGGGCGAATCGCCGCCTCCGATATGCGTCACGACGCCGTTGACAACCGTGGCCTCGCTGCCCCAAGGGTTGGTTCCGGTCGTGGATCCCCATGCGGGCGTGTAAAGGATCAACTGGTTCGGGCCTCGCAAGGCTGGATATGGGGCGCCTATCGGATTGTTTTGCGCCGTGGGATTGGGCGGCGCAGACAAAGCGATTTGGGCGGTATACGGGGGTGGAGTGAGTGAGATCCGCACCTGTTCGCCCACCTTGAATTGCAAAATGTCCTGTACATCAGCGTAGTTCGATCCCCCTTGAGCTGAAACCACATAGCCATTCGCGGGAATTGGCGAATTGCCATGACCCGTCACTGGACCATTGTCAATCGCGGTTACCACGCCGCCCACCACCGTCATTTCCGCGCCCCACATGTTGGTGTTGGTAGAACTCCCGAACGCGGGGGTATAGACAATCACCTGACTGCCATTGCGGTACTGATTGAATCCGTTAATCGGCAACTGTCCGCCCGAAGGCAATACCAGATTGTCGCTAACGCCGGGGGCTATCGCCAAACAACCGCTGCCCGTCGCAGCGCTGGCGGAGGCTGGCGCGACGAACCCCGCGCCAAGCGAAACGGTTAACACCACGGATGATAGAATCCCCAACCAAGACATACGTTTCTTCATGGGTAAGCTCCTTTACAAACAGATTTGAGGGTAGAGTGTCATGCACTCAAATTACTGCAACAGTCATGGTCGCGTTGGGAAGCTCAGTATTCTCATCGCAGGTCATGCGGATGGTCAACAGATAACTGCCCCCCAGCGCTTTGCTCGATGGCCGAACTGTGATGGACTGGGCAGATGCAATTGACGGCCGAACACTGAGAAACCCTTCAGAAACGCTAAGTTCCAGTTCGTCAGAAGGGTCGGCATGCCAGCGAACCCTATGCGGCAAATAATCACAGCTTTGAACGGTCAATTCAATCGAGTCGCTCTGACCGGCGCTTATGTTGACGGAACTGCGGGAACTGATCACGGCGTGAACCGGACTTCGATACATCGCGTAGAGGCGCGCCCAGCTATCAGGAGTCAACCCCCGCGCGCATCTATGCATGGTATGGATGTTTTGCAAAATGATCCCGTCAAAGCGATGAGCGGCAATAATCTCTTCTACACGTTGTCTGGCCTCCTCTTGCCTGGTTGGGGAACCGGTCACGCGGTACAGGCTAAGTTCCGTGTCCGCTATGGCGAACGCCAGGTTCCACGACAACCGATTGATTATCCATGCGAAAGTGGATTCCGACGGCGCAAGCTTGGCAGCAGCAGCCAATGACGCCTGGGCCTCTTTGTAATATTGGAGCGCCGTCGATACACAGTGTCTATCATCATAGTTTCCAGCCGGGTCAAGGTAGAGTGTCGCGCCCGCTCCTTCCACCAAATGAAAGTAGCGCTGCACATCGCCCGCCGCCGGACCAAATCGCGCCGCACAATACGAGGCCGACCAGTCAGACGTATCGAGGTTCGTGTTCCAGGAAAGTTCTGCGGTCAAATAGTGCATCGCCTCATAGGTTATCCAGTCCGCCGGCTCAGCATAGGTCCCCATGCCCGACGCGCCAATGGCGCCGTAATAAGGAATTTCCACGCCGATCAGTTGCAAAAAGTTGTTGGGAAGGGAATGCCAACTATACTTGCGGTAATATTCGTAAATGGCGACGGCCCCGGAATAGACTGAAGTCCAACGCTGAATCAAATCATCGTAATACGCATTTTTTTCCGCGCTGTGGTCAAATATGGGCACGTGATAACTCCGGTCATACGGCGCAATATCGACCACAACATGTGCGGAATCGTGCATGTGGTTGAAACTGGGAGGCTCGGTTGCCGGTATATACGCAATGCGCTCGATTTGAACCCCAGGCAATCGAGACTGCACGGCGGCGCTGAGTTGGTTGACGACGGAAGCTTCAGCGTCGGCGATGCTGCCGAACTGCTCGATGACAGACGGCGGCCACTGCGCCGCATCCGGAGGCCATGCGTCAAAAATCCGAATCTCGGGTCTCTCTCTTAGATAGTCGACGACATTCTCAACATAGGCGCGAACCGCTTCCGGGTTGGCGACATCGAATACGTTATAGCCTGATATATAGTAGTCTGGGTATTTCGCGGGAGGGAGCCAACTGGCATAGCCATGCCCGCCAACCTCCACTGCAATCCCGCGCCTTGTAAGTTCGGGGGCCATGGCCTCTCTCCATGTATCATACGTGGTCAACCCTTCATTCTGGTAATTGTATGGATACACGAGAACGTTGAGGCGGCGCTTTGCCATCCAGTCTATGAGTTGAAGAAGATTGGTCTCGTTAAAACTCCAACCTTCTTCCACATATAATCTGCGATAGTGAAAACTGGCCCCCTCGTCAAGGCATTTAGCGATACCGAAAAGCTGTGCTTCGTTCGGAATGTATTCTGCGGTTCCTTGATAGAAATTGAAGTTTGGCGCGAAGAACCGAAAGCCCAGCTCTTCCAAAAGGGCATAGGCCGCGTAAAGTACGCTTCGCGGATTGGACCCCGCCAACACCGTCATGTCGGCCAACCTGCAGACTGCAAAGGCGTCTTTCCCGTTTGCGACAACGAGTTTGTTTTCTCGTTGCAGCCATTCCATCAGATTGGAAATGGATTGTTCCAGGGAATATTTGACAACCTCCTCATTGGCTAGTATAAGGAGGCCATGTACGGAATGCCCAACCTGTGCGACATTCGCAACACCGCCAGGAACCACTGTGGGCGCCGGAGAGTGAACCATGGATAGATAGCGCTGCAGTTCGTTTGCGGCAAACTCCGCAATCTCTGTTTGTTCCCGTTCCCACCAAAGTATTGTATGGTTAGACCAGTCGTTCACTATGATCTCCCCCTGCCGCCTTTCCATGTTCAACAACGCGTCTGTCTGGAACCGTGAAGTCTTCCACCGCATTCATCCTTTTACCGCGCCGGTGACACCATTGATAAAGAGCCGCTGCAGACTCACGAACACGATAATGACCGGTAAGATCACGATGATCGACGCGGCCGCTATGAGTTGCCAACTGGCTCCGAAATACCCGAAAAAGTAGGCCAGCCCCAGTGGCGCAGTATACATTTGTTGGCTATTCAAAATAATTAGCGGCCACAAAAAAGCGTCCCAGGACCCGAGAAATGTAAAGATAGCCAAGGCCGCCAAACTTGGCATGATAAGCGGGGTCATCACCTGCCCGAAAATGCGCAGCTCACCCGCTCCATCGATGCGGGCGGCGTCTTCCAGTTCTCTCGGCAAAGTGAGATAAGCCTGGCGCAACAGAAACACGCCGAATCCACTAAAGAAGCCTGGAACGGCAACGCCCCAAAAGGTATTGACCATCCCGAAGAGGTTCACCAGCAGGTAGCGGGGAACCAGAACTGCCTCCCCAGGCAGAACTAAAGTAGCGATCACGAGGGCAAATACAATCTTTTTCCCCGCAAAATCCATCCGAGCCAACGGATACGCCGTCAACGTGGAAATTATGCCGGTTCCCGCCACAGAAAGAATGGCCAGTTCGAGACTGTTCAACAGATAATCGCCAAAAGGCCAGGTTTTGAATACTGACTGATAATTGGCGAAGGTGGCCGGATGAGGAATCAGTTGCGGTGGGATGAGAAACGGATTTTGATCGGGCCCCATTAGAGAGGTGGATATCACCCACAACAATGGACCCACGAAAATGATGGCGCCGAGCGTCATCGCCGCGTAAGACAGGACAGTTCCAAGGTAGCGCCGCGATCGTGCCATTATGTAGACCACCTCTTCCCGCTCAACCGAAATTCAAGATACGAAATGGCGATCAGCAGAACAAAGATGACTTCGCCTGCGGCGGCTCCGTAGCCAAACTGATAGTTCGAAAACGTGGTCTGCCAGACGTAGAAGAGCAGCGTCGTGGTGCTCTGGAGGGGACCGCCCCCGGTTAACACGTAAATCTCGGTAAAAACCTGCATCGCCCCCAAAGTCGCCATGATCATCACGAACATCATAAAGGGCCACAACATGGGCACCAAAACATAGCGAAGTCTGGCCAACATATTCGCTCCGTCCACTTTGGCGCTGTCGATCAGTTCCTGGGGAACGGTCTGCAGACCGGCCAGATACACAATCATGTAGTACCCAATTCCTTTCCAGACCGTGACCAGCATCACGACGAAGATTGCGATCGACGGCAGGGCCAGCCAGGAAATGGGCTGATTGATGATGCGCAGCGACATCAAACTGGCGTTCAAGAGGCCCATAGTTTGAAACAGTTGAGAAAACACGATCGCAACTACGACCATGCTTAACACCACAGGGAGAAAATAGAGCGTCCGGAACACGCCCACCCCAGGCAAGCGTTGATTCAGAAGCATGGCCAGCAGTAATGGGATGATAACTAAAAATGGCACCACTAACAGGTATTCAAAGGAACGCAGCAGCGAGTGCCAGAAACTTGGATCCGACAGCAAATGCGCATAATTCGCGAATCCAATGAATTGGCTGCTGTTCCCCGGCGCGGCGTTCGTCAGGCTAATCCAAATTGCGTATACGGCGGGAACGTAGTTCCACACAATCAACAACACGATGCCCGGAGCCAAAAACAGATAGGGGATGAACCACGCCCGTCGATGAGCGTGGTTCTTCCGAATGGGCAAAGATCGGATCTGACGCATTTTAGTTCCCGCTCCCTGACGGTGTGTCTAATTTTTAAATAGAGCGTCGACCTGTTGGGCAGCGGTATCGAGCGCCTGCTTGGCGGGCATCTGACCTAACACCGCGGCATTCCAGTATTTTTGCAAAATCACATTGATGTGGTTCTCATGCGGGTAGGTGGGAATCGAACCGTGCAATGTGGGCGACATGGACGCTCCATGCGATAGGTATTCATTTTGTAGAAGGGCGGATCGAGCCTGTAACGCCTCTCCAGCAGGAAAGTGATAGAAGGCTTTGTCCCGGATGGCCGCTGTGGTGATCGGTCCTACGCCTCCGCTGGTGGCGTTGTGGAAGGCGAGTTGGGCGGGAACGGATTCGAAGGCCATCGCCAGTTCCGCGGCCAGTTTTGGATATTTGGAAGTCTTGCTCACCGAGAAGGAAAACGGTGGATTCGCCATGTATTTCCCTGTGGTACCCAAAATGGGCGGCCCGACCTTAAGATTGGCTTTGATGGGACCCCAACTGGATTGTAAGGCGGACGTCATGCCCTCGTTATAGGTGGCGATGGCGCCCTGGACAAACAAGGCAGTTTCATGCACCGGGGTAATACTGTCCGGGTCAAACACACCCTCGTTATACCATTTCCGGTACTGGTTCAGCAGCGCAACCGCCTTGGGGGTGGCAAATGCGGCTTTTTTCAGGTTGGAGGTCAAAAGAGGGATCCCGTTTTCAAGTAAAGTAGGCGTGGCGATGGGCCCGCCCGTGGCGTCTGCCAAGGGCTCAACTCCACCGGTCGACCAATAGGCGGTTGGGTCGGCGCGGTGCAGCTTCACTCCATCCTGATTAAACTGGTACAGCGTGGTCGGCAAGGTGGTGATCCCCGCCTTTTTCAGGAGCGCCATGTTGTAGATCATGGGGATGGCCGTACCGGCTCCGTAATAGGGGATGGAGTAGAGCTCATGGTTGATGATTAACGGCGCAATGGTTGCGCTGGGGAACTCATTGATTTGAGCCTTCGTCAAAATGCCGTTCAATGGCTTGAAATCCTTGTACATGGAATAGAGTTCAGTGCCCCCGATATTGATAAGATCCGGAGCCTGGTTCGCAGCGTACGTCGCCAGGTATTTGTCGACAATTTGGTTGCCGGGAACATCCACCCACTGGACGTGAACGCCGTGAGTCTTTTCAAATCCGGCGATGACTCGCTGGATATAAGGCGCAAACTTGGCGAGTTGCAGCGTCCAAATGGTAAGGGTTACAGGAGAACGCGTACTGGCCGCCACTGGTGAACTGACACAAAGCCCGCTGACCAACAATGCTACTGATCCCGCGATTCCCAATGGTCGAGTAAGAAAATGCTTCCGTGTGACCATCGTTGAGCCTCCCTATTTTTTGTCTTCGCCGTAGTTATTCGCGATTACCAGGCATAATCCTTCTAAATTATCTATCAAAAAAAAATAAATCTCCATTTTAGGCGCGCTCCGCTTCCAGGACGGGCGTGACGCCCGTCAAGATGAATGCTGCACCGGTCTTTTCCAATTTGGGCATGCGCACAGCGGTAGATATAGCGTCCGACTGGAGCCTCGGACGCTATATCTGGAGTGACCGCGCCTGCTTTGCGGACTTTATCACTGATCCCCTAGTTGTCGACGGAAACTGTCCTGTCATCATGAGCCTGCGTCACGATGGCAGTAGCGGATTCTGCAAATTCTGAGATTGGTCCCTTGAACCAATGTCTGACACTGAGCAGATACCAGGGAACCAACAGCACAAAGACAATGAGCAACACGAGCGGGGTGAAGTTAAAATTGCTCACATTGATGGGACGCATTGTCGGAAGCATGAACAGGATGCAGATGAACACCACCCATACCACGGCAAACCATCCGATGAAGGCGCTCCACTTACCGAGATGGAACACGCTGGGTGTAAAGCGTTCGGGATGAATCCTGCGCAGGAACACTGGGATCGCATAAGCAACAAACAATCCGATCGTAGAGATCGATGTTACAGCGGCGTAGATAACTGTACTCCACAGCGCAGGCAGCGCGAGGATAAAAGCCAGGATGACCGCCAGCAGAATGGCGTTTTTCGGCACGTGCGTCTCCTTGTTGATCTTGTGCCAGACCTTCGAGAAAGGCATGCCGTTATCCCGCGCAAACGCATAGATCATTCGAGAATTGGACGTAATCGACGCCGTTCCGCAAAAAAACTGCGCGACCACGGCGATGACGAACAGCGCGGTACCAACCGATCCGCCCAATCGTGTGGTCAAAATATACAGTACGGGATTGCTGGCGGCCATCGTTTTTGCCAAATCGGGAATCGCCACGACCAGCCCCATCAGAAGCACGTAGCCGGCAATGGCCGAAATGGCTACTGACATGATGATTCCTCGTGGTGCTGCGCGCTCCGCGTCGACGGTCTCTTCCGACACGTGCGCAGAAGCGTCAAAACCGGTAAACGTATACTGCGCCAACAGGAGACCGATGAGGAAGCCGTACCAGTCCGGAAATCCGGTCTGTGAATGCCCGGTCATGAACGCAAAATGCAACGGATGCGGATGGAGCGGGGCGAAAATCAGAAGCGCGCCGACGATGACGGCCACACCGATCAAATGCCACCAGGCGCTGATGGAGTTCAACAGCGACACGACATTCACTCCGAGAAGATTCAACAGCAGCTGCACAACAAGCAGGGCAGCATAGATGACGAGTGTGGCTATGATTCCCGCTTCTCCCGCTGATGGGAATGCGGGAATGAACTGATTCAACAGCGCATCCACAAAAATGGCGTTGCCGTAGACGATGCCAGCGGTCACGGCAATCTGTCCAATCAGATTGAACCAGGCCGTAAACCATCCCCACCCGGGTCCACCGAGCTTGCTGGCCCAATAGTACAGACCGCCTGCCGTCGGAAAAGACGAGGAGATTTCAGCCATGGCCAGCGCAACCGACATGACCAGAATGCTGACGATCGGCCACCCGATGGAGGCCGCGGTGGTGCCTGATGCTGTCAAACCAAACCCAAACAGAGTCAGGCAACCGCTTAATACGGAGATGATCGTAAAAGATATCGCAAAGTTGGAGAACCCACTCATTGCGCGGGTCAATTCTTGTCGGTAGCCCATCCTCTTCAGCAATGCCGCATCCCGATCCAAAATTTCTTGATTCTTTAACCTCGACATTGGTTCAACTCCTCGTCCACATATTTCGCACATTATTGAAACTTCAGTTTATTTTTCGCGCGAACGACCGCTTCTGTCACGCGCGCCACTGTTGCTCGCGTCTGTCGCTATCCGTCCGGCATTTCCAGCGGGTACGGAAAAGTGAAGCTGACATTGGAACCGCCATTGTGCTCGTAGGTCAAATATCCACCCAGGTCGTCGCTGACGAGCATGCGCACAATGCGCGTGCCCAGCGTTTCCTCGGAGACCGCTGTCAGGTCAAAGCCCAGACCGTTATCCTTAACGGAGATGCGCAACAGGTTATCCAGGTTTTCAATCCGCACTTCGATGAATCCAGATGTCCGCCCCACAAACGCGTGATCCAGGCAATTCTGGACCAGTTCATTCAAAATCAGCGCCACGGAGGTGGCTTTTGCAGACGGCAGAATGGTCGGTTCCCCGACAATTCGAAAACCGATTTTCTCTTCTGGGCTCACTGCGGTCTGCACCAGCATCGCAACGATGCGCTCAATCATGCCACGCAGTTCCACTTCGTCGATGCTGCCGTAGGAGAGGGTTTCATGGACCAGCGCGATGGTTCGTATGCGATTGATGCTGTCCTGAAACGAACGGCGAATCTCTTCCGA
This sequence comes from Bacillota bacterium, assembly GCA_021805735.1. Taxonomy (GTDB): domain Bacteria; phylum Bacillota; class Bacilli; order Alicyclobacillales; family SLC66; genus JAKADD01. The sequence goes on along the minus strand of JAJZEE010000075.1, from coordinate 9,371 downwards.
TTTCGTACGGCGCATCTGAAGTCGGAGCAGGCTGCTGATTGTCTGCAAGTTGTTCTTGACGCGGTGGTGAATCTCCTTGATCACGGCCGCCTTGATCATCAGTTGTTTTTCCTTAAGACGCAGTTCCGTGATGTCGGAGAGCAGGAGCAATATACCCTTAAATTGCTTCGCCCTGCGAATGGAGATTGCCTTGATCAGCACGACGTTGTCGCCGAATGTAAACTCCTGCGCCTCAACCCCCCTCTCGTAGGCTTTCACCAGCAACTGCTCAAGAACGCCGGAGTGAAACGACGACAGCGCGGTGCCGATCGGCGGAATGAGCAAGTGCAATCTCTCAAACCACATCCGCGCCGTCGGGTTGATGTAGGAGAACAGAAACTCCGAATTGCTGAGAATGACGCCCTCGTGAATGAGGGACGACAGATTCGTTTCGGCCACAGCGACTTCCCACAGGGTTTCTCCCAACTCGTCGGCAGTTTGCTGGAATAGCTCGACAGTGCGTTCGCGGCTGACCTGCATCGAGATGTCCTGTTCCATGATCACAACGCCGATCACCCGGTTCCCTCGGATGATCGGCAGAATCTTTTGTTCGATGGTGACGACCTCGTTGGTGATGGCCCTTGTACCCGTTACGTATTCCCCGGTAGAAAAACTGTAAAAGACGCCGGGTTCGTTGTCGCGCAGGATCAACTGACCGACGATGTACTCAGAGTATAGGCTGCGCGCCGTCTTCGGCTTGGCCTGCGCAACGACGACGGCCTGATCGAGCCGGCCTTTGCAGAGGCAATCAATGAATACGTCGGACCCCGACAAATCGGCCATGACCTGCAACTGTTCCGCCGTTTTGATAAGTTCCTCGATGTCCGCCGTCTCCAGATCGATCTTCTGTTCGGCCAGTTCGCGAATCCGTTCCATCTTCTCACCCTCTGTTGACGCCAATTGTGCGCGGCTGACCCTGCCGAGCGGATTCATATGCTGTGCCCCTGCTCAAACACGGCTGCGCCGAACTCGCGACGGGCACAGCATATGAATCCTCACAAGCAGGCCTTTCATTGCGCTGATGGCGCCGCACTGTGGCATGGCGATGTGTTCTAAAAATAGTTGCTCGTGATGCCGCCGTCCACCACGAGTACTGCTCCGTTTGTCCAGTCGGACTCGTCAGAAGCGAGATAGAGCGCGCAGTTCACGATATCCTCCGGTCGTCCGAAGCGACCGCTGGGCTGCCTGCCCAGTCGAATCTGACGAGCTTCCTCATCTTTTAACAGCCACTCTGTCATGAGCGGCGTCTCAATCGGTCCCGGACAGATCGCATTGGTGCGAATGCCCTGCGGTCGAAACTGGATGGCCAGCGATTTGGTCAGGGAGATGGCGGCTCCCTTGGAAGCGGTGTAGGCGTCCTGCGGAACGCTGCAACCAACCAGCGCCACGAATGAGGCGATGTTGATGATCGATCCGTTGCCCTGCTCGATCATGTGTGGAATCACGTGCTTGCAGGTGAGGAACATACTGCGGAGATTGATTCCCATAACGAGGTCCCACACCTCGACAGACGTATCGATCACTGAGTGGTCGCTCTCCGGCATGATACCCGCGTTATTGTACAGCACATCGATGCGTCCGAACCTGTGATGGGCGGCAGTGACCGCCTGTTTCACACTCTCCTCGCGAGACACGTCGCAGTGAAAAAACTCTGCGTGTCCGCCCAACCCGCGGATCATGGTCTCCGCGTTTCTTCCAGCCTGTTCGTTTAACTCAAAGATGGCGACGGATGCGCCCTCCAGCGCAAACATTTCTGCGGCCTTCAACCCCATTCCGCCGCCGGCTCCAGTGATGACACATACTTTGTCCTTCAATCTCATCCGCAAATCCCCCTTGGTTATACTTGTTCAAAATAACGATTCTTTTCCCAGTCAGTGACCACTTGATCGTAGGTGCGTTGCTCAACCCTGGCCGCATTCAGATAATGCGCATACACAGTGCCTCCAAACACCTCGCAAGCCCAGTCACTTTGCTCGAAGGCGCGGATCGCTTCGTGGAGTGACTGCGGCAGACTGTCGGTATCTGCGGCGATATACGCGTTGCCCCTCCATTCCACTGGCAGCGGAAGCTGTCGTTCTATACCGTCGAGTCCTGCGGCGATCATGGCGGCGGCGGCCAGATACGGATTGACATCGGCCCCAGGCAACCGGTTCTCGATACGCTTGCCGTTTCCCGTTCCCACCACACGCAGACTGCAGGTTCGATTGTCCGATCCCCAGACAATATGCGTGGGCGCCCAACTGGCCTTGGCGTAGCGTTTGTACGAGTTCACGTACGGCGCAAAAAAGATGGATAGCTCGCGCGCATGCAGCGCCAGACCAGCCATAAAATGGCCCATGGCCTCGGACATCCCGTATTGCTGTGCGGTCGGATCATCGAATACATTGTGTTTATTGTCTTTGTTCCAGAGACTCACATGGAAATGACTGCTGGAGCCTGTCCAGGTATGGTCGGGTTTCGCCATAAACGTGGCGGCGTACCCGTTTTGCATGGAAATCTCCTTGACTCCCTGTTTTAGCAGGACGTGGCGGTCAGCGGCCTCCAGCGCATCGGCATGGTACACATTGATCTCGTGCTGTCCAATGCCAGCTTCCCCCTTTGTGCCTTCAATCGGCACGCCAGCCTCAGTCAGATACTTGCGAAATTGTCGATATAATGGTTCATTTCGTGTGCCCTGCAGGAGGTGATAGTCCTCGTTGTAGTGACCGGCCAGCGCCAGGTCGTTGTATTTCTTGGCGTACGCCGACTCGTACGTCTCCCGTAAGAGATAGAACTCCAACTCAGACGCCATGTTGACGTTAAAACCAAGACTCTGCGCGCGCGCCAGTTGACGTCGCAGGACAGTTCGGGGGGCTACCTCGACCATTTCACCCTGGTGATCGACTACATCCGACAGAACAAGCGCGGTCTTCTCGTGCCAGGGGAGTATCCGAAGAGTTCCCCAGTCGGGTTTCGCAATCCAGTCTCCGTATCCCTGTTCCCATCCTATCGACGGGAATCCTGACGGCGTGGTCATTTCCATATCTGTCGCAAGCAGATACACACAGAAATGGGCTCCACTTTCGGTGGTATGCTCCAGAAAATATCGGGCAGTCAACCGCTTCCCGACCAATCGACCCTGCATATCGGCAAAAGCCACGATCACGGTCTCGATGGCTCCCGCATCCACCAATGCCGTCAATGCGGTTAAATCTATGACGCCCTGTTTGCCTTTTGCTTCCATGTCGGCAAGCTCTCCTTCCTTGTCGCGAGCATCAAAGTGTGATCGAAATGTACTTGACGTTCATGAATTCTTCGAGCCCAAAATGGCCCCCCTCCCGGCCGTTGCCACTCTGCTTGATGCCGCCAAACGGCGCTTGGGGCACGCTGAGCGAAGCGCTGTTCACGGCCACCATGCCAACCTCGAGCCGTTCGGACATTTCGAACACCCGCCGTACATCACGTGTAAATACGTAAGCCGCCAATCCGTATGGCGTATCGTTGACGCGAGACAGCAGCTCAGTCTCGTCGTTAAACGGGATGAGCGGCGCTACCGGCCCAAAAATCTCCTCATTGGCCAACTTCATGTCAGGTTCGACACCCGCCAGTACGGTCGGCGCATAAAACGATCCTGCTCCGTACGCATCGCCAGTCAGTCGATGGCCGCCTGTCAGCAGACGGGCTCCGCTTTGCACCGCGTCAGTCACGAGCGCGTGGATATTGTCGAGACTTCGCGTATCGATCACCGGGCCGAGCTTCACGTCGGGCTCATCGCCATGCCCGACCTTGAGCTGATTCACTCTGTCCATCAGTCTGTCCGTGAATGCTTCCATAATCTCTTCGTGTACGTAAATGACGTTAATTCCATTGCACATTTGCCCGCAGTTTTCGAACTTGTTGCCCACCGCCGCCGCAACGGCCAGATCAAGATCCGCATCGGGAAAAACAATAAACGGCGCATTTCCGCCAAGTTCCAGGGAGAGCCGTTTGACCTGATCAGCGGAAGCGCGGATCAACTGTTTCCCAACCTCCGTCGAACCGGTGAAGGACACCTTCTTTACATGCGGATTGGCCATGAATTCGTCGCCAATTTCGCTAGCCCTGCCTGTCACCAGGTTGATGACTCCGGCTGGGAAACCCGCCTCATGCGCTAGTCGCGCCAAGGCGACCGCTGTTAACGGGGTCAGGCTGGATGGTTTTATGACGATCGTACAGCCCGCCGCCAGAGCGGGCGCCGCTTTGCGCGCAATCATTGTGGCCGGATAATTCCATGGCGTAATCAGCGCCGCCACACCGACCGGTTGGCGAATCACCAGAATGCGCTTGTTTGGCGCCGAAGGGGGAACGGTTTCTCCGTAAGCGCGTTTGCCTTCTTCCGCGTACCACTCGGCAAATAAAGCTGACCCTTCCGCCTCTTCGTACGCTTCAGCGAATGGCTTCCCCTGTTCAGCAACCAGAATGTGCGCGAGATCGTCGGCATGCTCAAGCATCAACTGCGCCCAGCGCTTGAGATACCCGGCGCGTTCCGCCGGAAGCATACGGGCCCAACCGGGAAATGCGGCATGCGCCGCAGCGACGGCGGCGCGCGCCTCGCTGACGCCGCCGTTTGGCACGTAACCCGCAATTTTTCCGGTAGCCGGGTTCCACACTTCGATGACGCCTCCAGTGGGTGACATGAACCTCCCGTCAATGTAGCACGCGTTTAATTCCTCCAGATTCGTCAGCAACGCCATGTTTGTCACTCCTTCCAAATGATTCGCAACTGAAAAACGCCCACAAACTGATAGTCTCAGTCCGTGGGCGCCATTGCCCTGCATGTTCACTTGTTCATTCCGGAAACGCTTCGAGCTGAATGATTGTGCGCGCCAGTTCTTCCAGGGTCACGCGCCTATCCATGCAAAAGCTCCTCATTTTCTCATACGCGACTCTTTCGTTTAACTGGTGTTGTTCCATCAATAAGCCCTTGGCGCGCTCCACCAGTTTTCGGTTCGCCAGGGATTGTTTCAGATCCTCGATTTGCGCATTCATCCGCTTCAGTCGATCTGCCTGAGCGAGCGCGATTTCCAAACTCGGAATCAGATCAGATTCCGTCACAGGCTTGACCAGATAGGCCATTATCCCCGACGTCTTTGCTTCGTCCACAAGTTCTCCGTGACTGTAGGCCGTCAGAGCCAAAAGCGGAATGCTCGCTTTCTGGTAGATGATGCGGCCAGCCTTCAGGCCATTCATCTTAGGCATCTTGACATCCATCACGATGAGATCCGGGCGATGCGCGAGCGCCTGCGCGATCGCCGCCTCTCCATCCGAAGCCTCGGCGACGACCTCGTACCCTTGTTCCAGGAGAATTTCCCTGATGTCCATGCGCACAATCGATTCATCATCCACGACCATGATTCGCGCCTTGGCCACTATGAACTCCTCCCCAAAGTTCCCTCGCGCAGGTGCAAATCGTTATGGCAACCAGAATGAGAAGTCCAATAAGCTCGACTACGATTAATATTCAATATATTAAAATCCCTGCTTTTCGTCAAGGCGCCAAGGAGAATCCCGTAAGGAAAACAGATCGACGTTGAGCGCCTGCCGGCCCAAAGTCGATCTGCTTGCCCCTACTATGTTTCTGCGGCGACGGAAGGCTTCAGTCAACATTCTGATCCCCTGCCCACATCGCTGGCCCTTCATTGTCCAATGTTCAGTACTTCACTGAGAGCGTCAATGACCGCGCCATGATCCCGTTCTTGCGACAGCCCCGACACGGCCATCGTTCCAATCACTCCCGTATTGCGAATGATGATCGGGAACGCCCCTCCAAACGGAATATACTCGCGCGAATCGAGAAACGACTCTGATTCAATCGTTTTTCCGATGCTCTGATAGTAGACGCCCATATAATACGAACTATGGGAAAAGCGCTCTACCACTCTGCATTTCCTGCGTATCCATTCGTCGTTGTCCCTGGCTGTTCCCGGCATTGAAAAGTGAACCAACTGCTGACCAAATCGCGAAATATCCACGGTCACCGCCCACAATTGCTCGCGGGCTCTCCGATAAATTTTCTCGGCGATCTGAAAGGCAGTGTCATGCGAAAATTCGCCAAACTGAAGCGTCTTCTCCTGTAAGAGAAGCTTTTCCAAGAGCTCCCGATCACTCATGTGAAGCGTTTCCCCCCGTCTCTTGCCCTTGCGATCCCGCGTCAATACCTACATCGCCCGTATCGTCCTTCGACACTTTGACCACCCGTTCCTTGCGTCTGCGGATCACAACCCCGGAGAGGCCAACGGCGATGATCAACATCAGTCCGTCAAACAGAGGCTGCACAAAATACTGGGCGCCCATCTGTTGCAGCCCGGCTATGGCCACTGACAGCAACAGCACAGCCAGGATGGTTCCCCACACATTGACGCGTCCGGGTTTGATGGTGGTGGCGCCGAGAAGGGCCGCCGTAAATGACGGCAGGAGATAATCAGGTCCCACGGAACTCTCGCCAACCTGCAATTGCGCAACCAGCACAAGGCCCGCGATGGACGCCAGGACGCCCGAGACGGTAAATGCCAACGTCACATTTTTCTTCGCGGAGATTCCGTTTAATTCAGCGGCCCGAGGATTCGATCCCAGCACGTACAGGTGTCGTCCAAGCGGAAAGTACTCAAACACCAACCACAGCGTTAATCCGGCGACCAGCACATAGACTGCAGGCAGCGGGATTCCGAATGGGGAATTCGCGATGTTGGTAAAGGATTGGGGAAGATTGCCCGTGATCTCCTGCCCGCCCGTGTACCAGAGATTCAACCCATAGACCACGGTGCCCGTACCAAGAGTTGCGATAAAGGAATCGATTTTTGCCCGCGTGACCAACAGGCCGTTGATGATCCCGACACAGGCGCCGAAGCAGAGCACCAGAAGCACGGTGAGCCAGGGCGGCAATCCCATGATGGATTGCAGGCCCATGCCGAGGACCTGCGCCATGCCCAGCATGTATCCCACGGAGAGATCAAAGTGATTCGCCGCCATCGGCACCATGACAGCCAGCGCCGCCAGAGCATACACCGATTCTTCGTTCAAGATGGACCGGAATGTAAACGCCGTGGGAAATGTGTTTGGCAAAAGGAGTGAGAACGCCACGATCAGCGCGGCCGTAAAAGCAAGGAGGCCGTACTTTGGCAACCATCGCAACAGGCCGGACAACCCGAAACGACTCTCGCGCGGCTCCGCGGAGTTGAGGAGTTTTGTATCATCCACGGATCATCCGCCCCTTTCCTGTGTCCATTTGACTCTGATCAGTGTCCATACCAGTCGCCAAACCGGTCAATAGTTGGACAGAGAGGTCCTGTCCGGGAACTTCCGCCACAATCTGTCCGCGGTTAAACACCAGCGCGCGATGGCAGATTGTAGATACTTCTTCAAAATCCGAACTGATCAGCAGAATCGAGATGCCCGCCTTCACTTCATTTCCCAGCAACCGATAGATCTCTGCTTTCGCTCCGACGTCGACGCCGCCCGTGGGTTCTTCCAGAATCAAAATCTTCGCGTTCAGGGCCAGCCATCTCGCCAGGATAACCTTCTGTTGATTGCCTCCGCTCAGCGTGGTGACCACGCGTTCCACGTCGGGCGGTCGAACCGCAAATCTGGCGACGAGATCATGGCTCAGTTGCATTTCCGCCTTACGGTCAATACGGCGTTTGGCCCCTCGCTGAATTTCGGGATTCAGAAACAGGTTCTCTCTCACACTCAGCACGCCGGCCAGATTTTCTTCCATTCGTTTACTGGAAACATATCCAATGCCGTTCTTAATGGCATGCAGACAACTTTCAGGACGCATGCGTTTTCCGTCAACCTGGACGACCCCTTGCTGAAGCGGCATGTCGCCGAACAGGACGCGACCGATGGTCTCCTGGCCCGCGCCGCGCAGTCCGACAAGCCCCAGGATTTCTCCGCCGGTCAACGAAAAGGATATGGGTCCCATCCGTTCTGCAATGAGTCCCTTGACCTCCAGTCGCCGATCCGCAATCGATGCAGGCGGGGGCGCCACGAACACTTCGGAAACGTTCCTGCCAACGATTTTGAACACCAGATCCTGCGGGTTCGTGTCGGTGACCGGCATTGTTGCGACGTTCTTTCCATCCCTCAGCACGGTGACGGTGTCGGCAATGCGAAAGACTTCGTCAATCCGGTGCGTCACGTAGATAATTCCGATGCCGCGTTGCTTGAGCTGCCGCAAGACATCAAGCAGGTGGCTGACATCTGTGGCGGGGAGGGAGGCCGTTGGTTCATCGAGAACCAACAGGTCGGCCTCCACGGACAGCGCCCGCGCAATGGCGACCAGCGACCGTTCCGCTGCAGACAGGTCCGCAACCCTGGTTTCCGGATCCACTGCACTCCCCATGCCGCTCAGAATCTCCCTGGCGCGCCGGTTCACGCCTTTCCATGAAATGAGCCCGTGCGACCGCTGATACCCCGCCACTATCGCAACATTTTCCCCCACAGTCATGCTGTCGACAAGTCCCAGATCCTGATGGATGAAGGAGATGGGCAGAGTCTGACTGGCAGGATTGACCGGATTGCCCCTGAATGTGATCTGACCCTGATCCGCCAGGTAAACTCCCGACAGGATTTTGATCAGCGTCGACTTGCCCGCGCCGTTCTCACCGAGCAGAGCGTGAATCTCCCCGGGGTAGACCTTGAGGCCGACATGATTCAGGGCGATGGTTCCGGCAAACCTCTTGATTATGCCTTGCAAGTCGAGCAGGGGCTCAAGGGTTTGTTGCATCAGGCTCACCTCTGGACAGATCCGACTTTATTTGACGCCCCAAATCTTTTCGTAGTGCTGTTTGTAGTGATTGGCAGGATTGAAGAAACCTTGCCGTCCGCCTTCCAGATTCACGTTGCTATGAACGACGAGGTGAACTGGCTGGAGGAAATTGCTCGGCGGCATTTTATGAAATGCGCGGTTGAACTCGTCAATGGCCTGCCATGCCTGAAGTTCAACCGGTTCTGGAACCGTTGCAACCTGATAGTCATTGCCTTGGCGAATGCGAGCATACGCGCCTGGTGTTCCATCCGATCCAACCAATCTGACCTGTGAAGGCTGCACCCCCATGCCGCGAAGCGCTGCTGCCGCAAAAGCCCAATCGGTGTCTCCCACCGTCGTGGCGTATAGGGGGAGACCATACCGCTGGACCCAACTCGTCACCAGTCCCGGAACGAGTTGCTGAGAGTTGGCCGCCGGAACATTGACATACCCCTTGACATGGATGCCGGGAAGCGCAGTCAGTTGGTTCTTTGTCGCCATGGATTTTGTGTAGGCAATCGCGTATTCGTTATGCGTCAACACCACGACGGTTTCTTTGCCATTCGAA
>JAJZEE010000167.1 GCA_021805735.1 Bacillota bacterium | reverse complement strand
AAGACGCTGGAACAACTCGAAGCGGCCCGTACAGACACGCTATATCTGGAGAGTGTATTGCATGAGCTGGAGTCCTGCGCACTCTCCGATTTACCGCAGATTGAGGCGGAACTGCGCGAGGCAGGTTACCTCAAGAAGACGCCAAATTCACGCGGGCAGACTGGGAAAAAAACCGAACCATTGCGACATGCGACATACTTTGCGCAAGACGGCACGCCCATTTTCGTGGGCCGCAACAATCGGGAGAACGATCAGTTGACTCTGCGAATCGCCAGGAAGACCGATCTGTGGCTGCACGTCAAGGACGCGCCCGGTTCGCACGTGATCATTTCAAGCCCGGATCCGGCGCAGGATACCATTTACGATGCGGCCATGCTCGCCGCCTACTTCAGTAAATTGCGACACTCGGGAAAAGCGGCGGTCGATGTCGTTCCAGTGAAACAGATCTGGCAGCCCAACAGCGCACGACCTGGTTTCGTCCTGTTTGAAGGCCAGCAGACTTTGATGGTTCGACTTGATCCTGAGCGCGTCGAGTGCCTCCTTAAAACGGCGCAGGAGACAAAACAGGCGGCTCGGCGATAGGCGCAAGCCGATCCACCGCAACGCGGAGTTCTCGACCCATTTTGAACAACCTCTTCAAGGCTCCGGGCGAATGGAAGTGCTGTCAACGCCGATTCTCCCAAGCTTTCGATAGTCGCCCCAGGCTGAAGCCGCCGCCTGCAGATGTGGACGCGGATCGGCAAAGTCAAACAGTGGGCGCCATAAACGATAGTTCTCACTCATGTCGGACACAACGTCAGGCGACAGTGGCGCAACACTCGCGACCGCGTGAACGAGCAGCCGTTGCGCCTCCTGGCGCCCGGCTGCGTGGGAAAGCGCGCACACCATGACCGCGATCGCCAACGGGCAGCGCCCCTTGTCACTGCCCCCTGCGCAACTGCCTAGATCGCTGCGCAACCAGGTGGTCACGGGCGCCAGATCAGACAGCTCTGCTTTTCCTATGAGCCTCTTAGCCAGGGTTCCGTAATCGAGATACACGGGCCACAACCCCTCGGGCAATAACGGAGCTATCTGTTCTAACGAACGCAAAAACTTGCCGAAGGCGGCGGACAGGATCGAACGCGCTACGAAAGTCTCCCCATCTTCCTCAGAAGCCAGAACCTCTTCCCCTATCTTGCGAACGGCATGAAAAGTCTTCTGGGCAAATAGCGCATGTTCCTTTGTGACAGTTTGCGCCTGTCCGTGCACCGCGCGACCAGTCAGGCGAAACATGGCGGCGACCGCTTCTTCTACGAATGGTATAAGACGCTGGCCAACGAGGGCCGTTCGCACGATGCGTTCGTAGGCGTGAATCACATCGCGCGCATCCTGCATGCGACCGGACGCCAGGGCTTCACTGCCGAGCGCATAGAGAGCGGCCATGACACTCCCAAGCATCCCGCCTTCTCGTTCCTTGGCCGCGATGACCGCGATCTCCACAAATTGTTTTGTGACACTGGCTCGCGGCGCGCGCGATCCTTCGCTGGCCACCTTTTCGAGCGCGCGGATCGCCACTAGTCCCGTGCTGGAGTCCATGTCCCCGGCGGCTCGCTTCGCAATGTCACAAATTTGCTCCACCTTGTCGAGAGCCTCACGATCCCGCTTGCGCAAAATGGCATAGCGGCATTCCCGTTCAATCTCGGCCACGATCCGTTCTGGTTTCAACAGCTGCATGACCGCATACAGATATGCGATCAGGATGGCAAAGCAGAATAACACCAAAATCATGTCCGCCGTCATTTGTGGCTGCAAATATCCGGGGAGTGTCTCCCGAATCGGTTCCTGAATGCGCGACAGAAGAAACAGACTCTGAATAATGGTCACAAAGTAAAAGAGGATCAGTGAAATATTGAACGGCAATTTCAGAAACAGATCCAGCACGCGGTGGGTATAACGAGTGGCCGTCAATTGAATGGCCACAAGCGTGATGGAAATACACAGGGCAAGGATCGTCGACAGGCACGACACGATGGTGCTCAGGTAATTGCGGGCCGTATCCGTGTCTCCCGCAAACCCTTTGGGCGAGAGCGCAAAAATGAGCGCAATGACAGTTCCGGATGTCAGAGCGTGCAGAACCATCTTCTTGATTCGTGAAACCCTGGTTCAAAAAACCTACTATAATCTCTCATAGGTCTTTTCGACTCTTTCGAGTCCGCGGTCTTGCAGGATTCATCCGCTTGGAGGCTGCTCTCGCACCACCGAAGATGAGCCGGACCAGAGAACAGAAAAGTTGCCCTTTCCTGTGTCTGATTCGTGTTGCCATCTTCCCGGGTGTTACCCGGTCCCGATCAGATTTCCCGCCGCGCCTTTCTCCACGTGTACGCGGCAGGAGCCTCTCGTTACCCTTGAAGCAGTCCCTTGCGTTGATCCAACCACGAAACCAGGCTGCCTCCTTTCCCCTGTAAGGTTTTTTCAATCAGTTTCTTTGCTTGATTCCAAATACCCCAATCCGTTTTTCGATACGCCGTCTCATTGAACGCTTGTTTGGCAACCAACCAATCCTTGATTGGTTTTGGAACGTTTTCGCGCCGAATCTGTAACCCGCCGCGCCTTGCAATCACCAGCGCCGCCGACTCGTGCACACTGATGCCGTACTGTGGCTGGTATTTCAATCGGCCAATCACCGATGTGTACGCGGGATGTACTCTCCGAACCTCCACGCCTTCCCGCTTAGCTTCGCGTTCCACTGCGACCAATACCTTGCGATACACAAACTGATGGGTGATCCGGCGAAACTTCGTACTCACTTCCTGATCCTTTACAAATCTCAGATCTTCCACGACCAGTCCGGCGCCGCGTTCCTTCGCATACCCGACGACTTGCCGCGCCAGATTCCCGGTCAACCAATCGCGGCGCTGACTTCGCGCATCGTACAGTTGTCCTTCTCG
>JAJZEE010000074.1 GCA_021805735.1 Bacillota bacterium | reverse complement strand
TCCGATCTCCCATCACCGTATTTGAGCTGTCTATAAAAGACGTTCATTTATATCCCGGAAACTATTTCGTCCGCTTTTCCATTGAGTGTGGGAAGGGCACCTATATACGCACCATCTGTCACGATGTTGGTACGGCAGTCGGCGTACCCGCCCACATGCGCAGTCTTGTGCGAACATGTTCCGGGCCGTTTTCGCTTGCTGAGGCACATTCTCTTGAAGAGGTGGCGCGCGAAGGGTGGAATCTGGTTCTGGCGCCGGACGCGGCCGTAACGCATTTCCCAGCGCTGCATCTGACTGAGGAGCAAATGTCGGCGGTCCAACACGGACAGCTGGTGAGTTGTCTTGTGGACGATGTTGATCTTGTGGGTGATAGCGGGCAGGATAGGACTGCCTTCGCAAAGGCGGTTCTGGAACCGGACCGAGACAGCAGAACCAGAGCAGGCCTGAACGCGCTGGGGCAACTCGTGCGCATGTACGCGCCGACTGGCTGTCTGTGCGCTCTTTACGAGATTGTTGAAGGGTACGAGGACAGGCTGGTCCTGCGAGCGAAAAAAGTATTTTGTGATGCGGGGTGAGCTCATGAGTTTGGACGGAACGTATCATTTGCTGTCTCGACCTCCTGACGCGGATCTCGACCTATGCAGGCGGGTGTTTGCGATTGGCAAGTTTGACGGACTGCACATTGCCCATCAGGCTGTGCTGAGACGAGCGGTTTCCGTCGCGGAGGGCACGGACGCAGATCCGTGCCTGTTCACTTTTACACCCCATCCGACGTGGGCGCTAAGCGGCGACCCCGCCTACGAACGACTGTTGACGCCTCTCGGCGAGAGAGCGCGCGCGGCGCGCGCATATGGGATGAGAGACGTGTTTGTCGCTCAATTTGACGAGATTTTTCGCCGGCAGACTGCAGAGGAGTTTGTCGAGACCTATCTGCTCCCGCTGAGAGCGAGCCATTTGGTGGTGGGATATGACTTTCGCTTCGGTCGACGCGGGGCGTACGGTCCCGACGATTTGACCCGCATCGGCCGTGAACTGGGCATCACAGTGGACACCATCGCGCACGTGGACTTTGCCGATGCGCCAGTTAGCAGTTCAGCGATTCGCAGTCATCTTGCCGCCGGACAGGTGGCGTCCGCCACAGCGATGCTCGGGCGACCCTACCGATTGCGCGGAAACGTCGTTGAAGGGGATGGGCGCGGGAGAATGATCGACTTTCCCACCGCCAACCTTGTGTTGACAGACCCGTTTGTCCTTCCTCGACTGGGCGTGTACGCGGTGCAGTGCGACGTACGGGGCGCGAGCGTGCGTGGGATGATGAATGTTGGTCGTCGACCAACTGTGTACGCAAGCGGCGATCTGACTATCGAGGCGCACCTGCTGGACTTCGCAGAAGACCTCTATGGTTGCGAAATGACGGTGGACCTGCTGAGTTATATCCGCGAGGAACGCAGATTTACGGATCTTGACGCGCTGAGGGCGCAACTGTTCCAGGACCGCGCGACGGCGGCGCGGTGGCCGGAGCCTCCCGAACAGGACCACAAAAAATGAGGCCAATTTCTTTACTACTGCGTGCGCCGTGTGTATACTGATAACGATTGTGCCATACTGAACTTAGGTTGCGCATGATGCTGTACGAATTTGCCCGAGCTTGCACTCTTATGCAAGTGTAGCTACAGCCCGGTGTTCCGGTGCTCCGCCGAACACTGCGCTGCCAGCGATGGCTAGGGACATTATGGAGGGAATCACATGGCGCTGACGCCGGAACGCAAGCAGGAACTTATCGAATCATTCGCAGTGCACGAGGGAGACACTGGGTCTCCGGAGGTGCAGGTGGCGCTTTTGACGGAGCGGATCAACTACCTCAACCAGCATTTCCGTACCCATAAGAAGGACCATCACTCTCGGCGAGGGCTGTTCAAGATGGTGTACAAACGCGCGCATCTGTTGCGTTACCTGCGCGAACACGATATCAATCGTTATCGAGCCTTAATCACTCGGTTAGGACTTCGCCACTAGAAGGAGCGGGGCAACCCGCTCCTTCTTTACTACTTCCCTTTACATAACTTGAGCAACGTTAGGCGGGGCATGCGACAAGAGGTTCCCCGTCTCTGAGAGGAGGGTTCTGACGCTTGATTCACGAACAGGACATGATGCTGGGCGGTCGACGCCTGCGGTTTGAAACGGGACGTTTGGCCAAGCAGGCCAACGGAGCGGTGCTTGTCGAGTACGGGGAAACCGTCGTGCTGGCCACAGTAACAGCATCGTCTGAGCCGAAACCGCTTGACTTTTTTCCACTCACGGTGAACTATGAGGAGCGACTCTATGCCGTTGGCAAGATCCCTGGCGGATTCATTAAACGCGAGGGCAGGCCTAGCGAGAAGGCGATTCTCGCAAGCCGACTGATCGACAGGCCGATTCGACCGCTGTTTGCGGAAGGATTTCGCAACGACGTTCAGGTTGTTGTGCTGGTCATGTCTGTGGACCAGGACTGCGCGCCGGAAATCGCCGCCATGATTGGCGTTTCCGCGGCGCTCAGCGTGTCGGACGTGCCGTTTAACGGCCCCATTGCAGGGGTGATTGTCGGGCGGGTGGACGGACAGTTTGTCATTAATCCAACAGCTGCGCAAGCGGAGCAGAGTGACATGCATCTGGTCGTCGCTGGCACGCGGGACGCAATCATGATGGTTGAAGCGGGCGCCAGGGAAGTGCCTGAGGCAGTCATGCTTGAGGCGATCATGTTTGGCCACGAAGAAATCAAGAGAGTCATTGCGAACGTCGATCTCCTGGTTGCCCAGGCTGGAAAACCGAAGATGGAAGTCACGTTGCACGCGCCGGACGAGGCGATTGCCGGGAGCGTCCGCACGTATGCGACGGACAAGCTTCGGGCGGCGGTGCAAACTGAGGAGAAACAGGCCCGGGAAGCGGCGATGGAAGCGGTTATCATGGAAACGCAGGGCGCATTGGCCGCAGACTTCCCTGAGGGTTCGGCGGATATCGCTGAAGTGTTGCACGACATCATAAAAGAAGAAGTGCGTAAAGCGATTGTCTTGCATGGGCAACGACCCGATGGACGAGCTCTTGACGAGATTCGCCCGATTAGCGTCGAAGCGGGAGTATTGCCGCGCACACACGGTTCAGGGCTGTTCACTCGGGGGCAGACGCAGGCTCTCTCTGTGTGCACGTTGGGCGCGTTAGGCGATGTTCAGATCCTGGACGGCATCAGTCCGGAAGAAAGCAAGCGGTTCATGCATCACTATAACTTCCCGCCTTTTTCAACGGGCGAGGCGCGTCCGCTTCGTCCCCCCAGCCGCAGAGACATCGGACACGGCGCTTTAGGCGAACGGGCTATTGAACCGATCATCCCGAATGAGGAGAGCTTCCCCTATACGATTCGTCTCGTCGCGGAAGTGCTGGAGTCAAACGGAAGCACATCGCAGGCGTCAATCTGCGCATCTGTACTGGCGCTGATGGATGCCGGGGTTCCCATCAAGGCTCCGGTGGCAGGCGTTGCCATGGGTCTTGTCAAGGAAGGTGATCGCGTAGCTGTACTTACCGACATCCAGGGTATGGAAGATCACCTTGGCGACATGGACTTCAAGGTCGCCGGTACTGCGGATGGTGTAACGGCATTGCAAATGGACATAAAAATTGGCGGCATTGATCGCTCTATTCTGGAGACGGCTCTCGCGAAGGCCCATGTTGGACGCATGTTCATCCTCAACAAGATGCTCGCGGTGATCGATCGTCCACGGGCCGAATTGTCCAGGTTCGCGCCCCGCATCATCACCTTGCGCATAAATCCCGACAAGATTCGTGAGGTGATTGGACCAGGGGGCCGAGTGATCAACAAGATTATTGAGGACACAGGTGTCAAGATCGACATTGAACAGGACGGCCGCGTCTTCATATCCGCGACGGATGTCACGGCTGGGGAGATGGCCAAGAGTATCATCGAGGGCATTGTACGCGAGGTGGAAGTCGGGCAGACGTATGAGGGCAAAGTGATGCGAGTGGAGAGTTACGGCGCCTTCGTCGAGGTTCTGCCTGGGAAAGAAGGGCTCGTGCACGTGTCGCAGCTTGCAGCGGACCGGGTCAAGCGAACAGAGGACGTCGTCAAAGTCGGCGATTCCCTGCGCGTGAAGGTTACCGAGGTGGACGCGCAGGGCCGTCTCAATCTGTCTCATCGCGAAGTGCTCCGGGATGAAGGCGTTCCCATCGTTGATTTGCCTCCCCGCCCCGAGGGAGACCGCAACAAACCTCCGTTTCGAGGCGGGCGCGGAGGGGATCGACCTGACCGGGGAGACAGACCACGATCCGATCGCGGCGATCGCGGAAGCCAGGGATCTCGTCCGAGGGAATTTGCGCAACGCAAGGCGCCGTCCGACCCATCGTGATTGACCTGGAATCTGGTGTGCGAGACATAAGCAGAGCGCCAAGGAACTGACAAACAACATGTGTGAGGAATGTCTTCACGGATCCCGCGATCCTGTGGAGTGGAAGGGCGGCGAAGAGAGTCGCCCTTTTTCGATTTTGCCGTGAGAGTGAAGTGAGGATTTGATCGGTCTTTGGGCCTGTTTGACTTCAGGGAGTTTTAAATGATGACGGGGGTGCATACTCTTGTCCACGAGGGCGCAATCCGACGCTTTGCATGGACGCGTCGGACTGCGCGCAGATGGAGGGGTGAACGCATGACGCGCAAACGATCCAGGTGGTATGTAATGTCCATTTCCCGGGAAGCAGCCATCATCGCCCTGTGCGTGGGAAGTGTGCTGTTGCTGTCTCAGTTTCAGCCTTCAGCGCGCGCTCTTGAAACGGTGTGGGGCAATCTGTCCCATGTGGCGCCGGAAATATCTGCGGTACACTTGGTTGCCAACGCGTCAGCGCCACTGTCGGGAGAGACTGTGTACGCGCAGTTGCAGGAGGTAGCCAAACGATACAACGCGCCGCCCATTGACGCTCGCGTCGATTCGGTGTGGAAGCTAATCCCTGGATTAAACGGAGTCCGTCTAAATATCCCTGAGACGGCGAAAAGAATTGCGACTGGGGGTTCTCAGGCGCCGCTCGTGTTTGAACAGATTCCTCCCGCCATTACGGGAAGGGATTTTGTTGCGCAGCCAATTTATCGAGGCAATCCGCAAAAGCGCCAGATGGCGCTGATGGTCAATGTGGCATGGGGCACGGAGTATGTGCCGAAGATTCTGAATATATTCGCGCGTCTGCATGTGCGTGCGACTTTCTTCCTCGACGGCAGTTGGGCGGCCAAGAGTGGCGCGATGGTCAAAATGATCGCGGCTGCGGGCATGGAGTTGGGGAACCATGCGTACACTCATCCACAAATGAGCACACTGACGCGTGTCCAGATGGTCAGTCAAATTGAGCGTACCAACGCGGCGATTTTGAGGACGACAGGAGTGAAGGCAGACTTATTTGCCCCTCCGTCCGGCGACTTCAACAATATGGTGGTTCGCGTCGCTGCAGGTCTCGGCATGAAGACCATTTTGTGGACGATTGACACGATTGACTGGCGCAAGCCTAGCCCGTCACTCATCGTCTCCCGAGTGGCGGCAAAGAGGACGCCGGGAGCGCTTGTGCTGATGCATCCGACCGCGACGACAGTGGCGGCTTTGCCGGAACTGATCGGCATCCTGCAACGGGATGGGTACAGCCTGGTCACGGTGTCG
This sequence comes from Bacillota bacterium, assembly GCA_021805735.1. Classification (GTDB taxonomy): domain Bacteria; phylum Bacillota; class Bacilli; order Alicyclobacillales; family SLC66; genus JAKADD01. The sequence continues at coordinate 13,887 of JAJZEE010000074.1, read as the reverse complement.
CAACTCCTGAGTCCGGTTCGACCGGTGCCCGCGACCATCAAGGATGCGTTGCACAGTTGAGGGAGCGCACCGTATTCTGATATAGTGGGTTCAGTTTGAGTGGACGATGGAAGCGGCAGTTCACAAAGGAGGCACTCTTTGATTTACAGACATACACTTAGCAATGGATTGCGCGTTGTCATCGAAGAGATTCCCTTCGTTCGCTCTGTGAGCCTGGGGGTATGGGTCGGAACCGGGTCAAGGGATGAGCCGTCACATCTGTGTGGAATCTCGCATTTCCTCGAGCATATGTTTTTTAAGGGTACGGCGACGCGATCTGCGCGAGAACTGGCGGAAGTGTTTGATAACATTGGCGGGCAGGTGAACGCGTTCACCGCCAAAGAGTACACCTGTTTTCACGCGAAGGTGTTGGACGAACATGTGAATCTGGCCCTGGAGACGATCGCGGACATGCTGTTTGCCTCGGTGTTTGCGCAAGAGGACATGGAACTGGAAAAGGGCGTTGTTATCGAAGAAATCAAGATGTACGAGGATAATCCTGAGGAGTCCGTGCATGATGCGATTCTTGAGGAGACGTTTTCCGGTCACCCGCTCGGCGCGAACATCCTCGGTACAGAGGCGCATTTGCGGAGTTTTACCAAAACTGATCTGCTCAGTTATATCGATGCGCGCTACACGCAGGATAATATGGTCATTTCTCTGTCTGGCCGGGTGGATGCGCAGGCCGTCCTGAGTGTGATTGAGCCGTTGTTCGGCTCCTTTTCGCGACAGGGACGGGAATATGTAAAGGAAGCGCCCGCTTTTACCGGAGCCGATGTCTATCAGATAAAACCAATCGAACAGGTGCATGTGTGTCTGGCTGTTAAAGGCTTCTCCTTTGCCGATGAGCACAGCTATCCACTTGTGCTGCTGAACAACATACTGGGTTCGAGTTCGAGTTCGCGACTCTTCCAGGAGATTCGCGAGGAGCGCGGCATGGCCTATAATGTCTTCTCCTATCATACATCGTTTAGAGATACAGGACTTTTCACCATTTATTTTGGGTCGTCGCCCACGAAAGCGGAGGGTGTGCTTGAACTGGTGGGCGGAATCGTCCGCGAGTGTCTCGAATCGGGTGTGTCGGAGGCAGAACTGGAGAAGGCCAAAAATCAGGTCAAAGGGTCACTGTTGCTGAGTCTCGAAAGCACCTCAAGCCGGATGACTCGCATCGGCAAAAATGAATTGTTGTTGGGGCGTCAGATTGAATTGGATGAGACGATAGCTGGTATTGACGGCGTGACCGCACAGGATATCGAGACGACCACGGAATCGGTGCTTGCGGGGCCGTTTTCGTTTGTCGCGATGGGCCCGCAGACGCATTCGCTCCATCTTGCAAGCGGTGTAATCCGATGAGACGATTTGAGTGGATACCGGGGGTTGACCATACCGGGTTGGTCCTCCCGATCAGGCAGACGGCGGGATCGGCTGGCTATGATCTTTGCGCAATCGAGGATGCGGAGATTGCTTCTGACGCCATCGAGCTAGTGGGAACGGGTCTGCGCATTATGTTGCCGGACGGCGAATTTCTGGCCGTTTACGCGCGCAGCAGTTTGGCTGTCAAACGTCGGCTGATGCTGGCGAACAGTGTCGGCGTGATTGACGCCGACTATTTCGGGAATCCCGGCAACGATGGTCATATTATGATTCCACTCTGGAATTTTGGATCGCATCCGGTGATGGTGACGCGCGGCGAACGGATAGCGCAAGGGATTATCCTGAGAGCGGGCGTCACCGACGACGATGGCCCGGCGCTTCTCTCTCGCCAGGGCGGTTTCGGATCCACGGGGATGTGAAGCGATGACCTTTTCGCCATCTCACCATGGGCGACGCGTTCGCATATGATGCTACAGTCCAAGACTCAGTAGGCTTTGTGTCATGAACTGGGCGCCTTGTAATTTTCGCGTCTTGGCGTAATAATGGTGGAAAGGGGTACCCGGGAGATGCTTACGGGGATCAGGATGGCGTTTATCGGTGGCGACGCGCGCATTGGTGAAGTGGTGCGCTATGTCAGTGACCTGGACGCATCGGCGTATCTGTTTGGTTTTGAGCAGCTGCCAGTCTCGTTTCCGGATACGCGTAAACTTGAATTGACGCCGGAAGCGCTTAGCGGTATGGATGTTGTCGTGTTGCCGATCGCCGGAATGGATGATGAAGGGTTGGTGGACGCGACATTTGCGCAAACACCCTTGCGCCTTTGTGATGAGCATTTTGCGGCTATCGCAAAGACCACTCCGATATTTTCCGGAATCGCGCGGCAGGGGTTGCGGTCCATGGCAGCCAAGCATGGTCTGAATCTCATCCGTTTGATGGAACTCGACGAAGTGGCAATACTCAACTCCATACCGACGGCCGAAGGAGCTATCGCTTTGGCGATGGAAAAGACGGACATCACACTGCATGGGTCCGCCTGCGCCGTCCTGGGTATGGGCAGGTGCGGCGTGTCACTGGCCCGGATGCTTGCGGGCATCGGAGCAAAGGTCCGGGTGTGCGCGCGTAAGCCGGCCGATTTGGCGCGGATTCAGGAAATGGGATTGATGGCGTATCCGCTCACTGAACTTGAACGCGCCCTCGTCGATGCTGACGTTGTCTTCAACACGATTCCGGCGCCCATATTGACTTCGGATGTACTCGCGGGTGTTCCGCGGTCGTGTGTCATCATCGACATTGCATCGGCGCCCGGCGGAACAGACTTTCGGTACGCTGAGAAACGCGGGATCAAGGCGCTGCTGGCGCCAAGCCTACCAGGGATCGTGGCGCCCAAAACGGCGGGACGCATCATCGCACAGACGATTGTGCGGCTGATGCGGAATCAGGCCGTAACCCCTGGAGGAATGTGATGTGGACATCAAGGGTAAGACGATTGGTTTTGCTGTTACCGGATCGCATTGCACCTACGCCGAAGTCTTTCCGGAAATTGAACGATTAGTTTATGCAGAAGCTCGCGTTGTACCGATCTTTTCCCATACGATGACGAGCACGTCTACACGCTTTGGGGAAGCGGGCGATTGGGCTTTGCGCATCGAGACCCTCACGGGCGAACGGGCGATCACCACGATTCCCGAGGCAGAACCACTCGGCCCGTCGCACCTGCTTGACTGTCTGGTGATCGCGCCGTGTACTGGCAGCAGCCTCAGCCGCCTGGCGAACGCACAGACAGATTCGTCGGTGCTGATGGCGGCAAAAGCGACGATGCGCAACGACAGACCAGTTGTTTTGGCAATTTCCACTAACGATGGGTTGGGGTTCAATGCGGCCAATATCGCGCGCCTGCTGGTCGCGAAGAATATATTTTTTGTTCCCTTTGGCCAGGATGATCCCTTTGCAAAAATGAATTCACTCGTTGCGAAGATGGATCTCATTACGCCGACAGTCGCGGCGGCTTTAGAAAAGAGGCAGGTCCAGCCGCTGCTGATCGAGCGGTACAGGCGGACTTCCTGATACAGGATTGGCGGGGGGATGGTCGGATCGTGGTTCAAGGGGCGCGTGTTGCCGTCGTCGGCGCTACGGGTGCGGTTGGTCAGGCAATGATCGACACGCTTATGCGCAGGGAGTTTCCTTTACAGTCATTAAAGCTGCTCGCCTCGAAACGTTCGGCAGGAACGGATGTAACAGTCGGCGGTATCGCGCACAGGGTGGAAGAGGCGACTCCAGAGTCCTTTGCTGACATCGATATTGCGCTCTTTAGCGCAGGGGGCGATGTATCACTGGCGCTTGCTCCTGAAGCGGTGGCCAGAGGCGCGCTCGTGATTGACAATACAAGCGCCTTTCGCATGCACGACGAGGTTCCGCTTGTTGTACCAGAGGTCAATCCGCAGGAGATTGCGAAGCACCGCGGCATCATTGCCAATCCGAACTGCTCGACGATTCAGATGGTCGTGGCTCTGAACCCTATCTATCGCAAGTACGGCGTCAGACGCATCGTAGTGTCGACGTATCAGGCTGCATCGGGAGCGGGTCAGCGGGCTATTGACGAGTTGCAGCGCGGCGCGGCGGCCATGTTGGCAGGTGAAGAACCGAATCCTCAGTTACTGCCAGTGGCGCGACTGGAGCGTCATTATCCGCTTGCGTTTAATGTGTTGCCGCAAATCGATGTGTTTGAAGAGAATGGATTCAGCCGCGAGGAAATGAAAATGGTGCGGGAGACGCATAAAATTTTCAGCGATGACCGCATTCAGATCACGCCAACGGCTGTTCGCGTACCAGTTGTGTATGGGCACGCCGAAGCGGTGTATATCGAGACGGAGCGACCGTTTGCCATCGCTGACGTTCGCCGGTTATTGGCTCAGGCGCCTGGCGTCGTCCTGGAGGACGATCCGCAGCGACAGGTCTACCCTCATCCGTTGCGCGCCGCAGGACAGTTTCCTGTCTTCGTTGGACGCCTGCGGGAGGATTTGTTTGTGCGCAACGGCTTGTCCCTTTGGATTGTGGCGGACAACATCCTGAAGGGCGCTGCTCTAAACGCTGTACAGATTGCAGAATTATGGCTCCGTCAGGAGGACAGCGGGCCATGAAGGTCATCATTCAGAAATTTGGCGGAACGTCAGTGTCCAGCCGTTCCGTCAGGCAATTGGCGATGGAGCATATAGAGCAGGCGCTCGCCGATGGGTATGCGGTTGTTGTCGTTGTTTCCGCGATGGGGCGCTCCGGAGAACCGTATGCTACCGATACTTTGCTGTCGCTCATCAGTGGGGAAGACGCGGTTGTCGCGCGCGACAGGGACCTGCTGTTGTCTTGCGGAGAGACGATCTCCGCAGTCATTTTTGCCGGGATGCTGCGCAGTCGCGGTCATCAGGTCAGTGTGTTGACCGGGGCGCAGGCAGGCATTCGAACCACCGCAGACTTTGGCAACGCCCGGATTGAGGAGATCAGTCCGGAACGCATATTCGCAGAACTTGAAGAGGACCGCATCGTAGTGGTGACGGGTTTTCAGGGGGTCACCGCCGCCGGAGAGACGACGACGCTCGGACGAGGCGGCAGCGACACCTCCGCGACGGCGCTGGGCATTGCGCTCGACGCTGAGCTCATCGACATCTTTACGGACGTGGATGGCATCATGACGGCGGATCCCCGCATCATTGACGACGCTGCTCGATTGACCCGCGTGACCTATGCGGAGATGTGCAATTTCGCTTCTCAGGGAGCTAAAGTGATCCATCCGAGGGCGGTGGAACTGGCTATGCAGAAGAACATCCCCATTCGCGTGCGCAGCACACACTCCAAAGATCCCGGCACGCTGGTCACGAGCGGCGTGCACTTTCTTGAAACGCGCCCCGCCAATGACCGTATACTCACTGGTGTGACGCACAGTTCTCAACTCACGCAGATTCGGGTGCGACCTGCCGGAGAACACACCGGGTTTCAGCCTCTGGTTTTTCAGGCTATGGCGAGGATCGGGATCTCGGTGGATTTTTTCAATGTAACTCCGGATGAAGTGGTATACACGGTGCCGACGGTTCAAGTTGAACGGGCCGTGAGTACGCTTCAAGATCTGGATTTCACCGTAACCACTGTGCCGAACGTGGCGAAAATTGCCGCGGTCGGAGCCGGTATTCACGGTGTGCCAGGCGTGATGGCCCGCATCGTGGAAGCACTCTCGGATGTAGGTGTAGAAATCCTGCAGTCTGCGGATTCCAACACCACGATCTGGTGTCTTGTGCATGAACGCGAGATGGTGCGCGCGATGAGGGCCATTCACAACAAGTTCGATTTGCACTCGATTGGAGGCGCAGACTGATGTTTGGTCATCTGCTTACAGCGATGGTGACGCCGTTTGACTCATCGCTGCAACTGGATCTCGAAAGACTGCCGCGACTGATTGACCACCTGATTGCTACGGGGACGACTGGCTTGGTGGTATGCGGCACGACGGGGGAATCACCGACACTGTCCCACCGGGAGAAATTGCTGTTGATCGAAGAGACGGCCCGTCTTTGCGCCGGTCGTATTCCCGTCATTGCCGGAACGGGTGCCAATGATACTGCCGCCACCGTAGAGTTTACGCGCGAGGCGGAGCAATTGCTCGTTGACGGGTTTCTGGTTGTGGCGCCTTACTACAATAAACCATCGCAGGAAGGGCTGTACCAGCATTACTGCGCTGTCGCCGACGCTGTGCAAAAACCGGTGATCGTGTATAATATTCCCGGTCGTACAGCCGTCAACATTCAGCCTGAGACACTCTGCAGACTGGCCCAGGTGGAGCAAATTGTCGGCGTGAAAGAATCGTCCGGAGATTTCACGCAAATTTCACGAGTGATCGGGGAAACGCCTGAGGACTTCTATGTATACAGCGGGGATGACAAGTATACGCTGCCGATGCTGGCATTGGGAGCAGTGGGCGTGGTAAGCGTGGCTTCGCACATCGTCGGAGATCAGATGGCAGGCATGCTGCAGGCTTTTTTTGAAGGCGACCTCGCAGAGGCGCGACGGGTGCATCATCGCCTGATGCCGCTCTTTGAAGGTCTGTTTAAAACATCGAGTCCCGTACTCACGAAGGCGGCTCTTGAGATGCTTGACGTACCTGTCGGCGAAGTGCGCCTGCCGCTGGCGCAAGCCACAGCTGAGGAACGAAGAGAACTCCGCCGCACGCTTGGCGGAATAGTCGAATTGGCCCCGGTACACTGAGATCCGGCGGTTTGGAACGGACGGGGCATTCTTGTGAACGCACCTTGCGGTCATGTATAATCGGACTACCAGACGGGTGCGGCCAGGTAATGCCCTCTTTTTTGATCGGAAAATTGTGGAGGTGTACAGTTGAACAGGAATTACACACATAAGTTGTTGATCATCCCTCTCGGTGGATTGGGAGAGATTGGTAAAAATATGACCGCGTACGTATACGGCAATGACATGATAGTCGTCGACGCGGGTCTGAAGTTTCCGGAAGAAGAAATGCTGGGCATCGATATTGTCATCCCTGATATTACGTTCCTGGTGGAGAATAAGCAAAAGTTTCGCGGGCTGTTTTTGACCCACGGACACGAGGATCACATTGGCGGCTTGGCGTACGTGTTAAAGAGCCTGCAGGTCCCTGTATATGCAACGAGGCTTACTTTGGGGCTGGTCGAGGGCAAACTGCGTGAACACGGAATACTGGATCAGGCCAAATTGATCCCGATTACCAATGAGAGTGAGATCAGGCTGGGCAACTTCACGGTGAGTTGTTTTTACGTGAACCATAGCATCCCGGACGCGGTTGGATTTGCCATTGACACCCCAGAGGGCGTGGTCGTGCAGACCGGCGACTTCAAGTTTGACCAGACGCCAGTCGATGGGCGCCACGCCGATTATGCGAAAATGACAGGACTCGGCGCGCGCGGTGTGTTGGCGTTGCTCTCGGACAGCACGAACGCGGAACGCGCCGGTTTTACGATGTCCGAGCGTACGGTGGGCGCGACAATTGACGATGTATTCCGGGCCGCTTCAGGACGAGTCATTCTGGCCACGTTCGCATCCAACATCCATCGCCTTCAGCAGGTGATCAATGCAGCAGAGCGGACAGGCCGTAAAGTGGCTGTAGTGGGCCGCAGTATGGTCAACAACATCACCGTGGCCAAGGACTTGGGGTACTTGCAAGTGGCGCCGTCCACGCTCATTGAACCGGATGACCTGTCACGGTACGATGCCAGAGAAGTGGCGTTACTGACGACGGGCTCGCAGGGAGAACCGATGTCGGCGTTGACGCGGATGGCCCGCGCCACGCACCGGAAGGTGGAAATTCATCCCGGCGACACGGTGATCATCGCTTCTTCGCCCATTCCCGGCAATGAAAAATCAATTTCCCGGACCATTGACCAGTTGTTCCGGATCGGAGCTCACGTCATCTATCAGTCTGTTTCGGGAGTTCACGTATCAGGTCACGGCAGCCAGGAAGAATTGAAACTGATGCTGAATTTTATCCGACCCAAATATTTCGTGCCCGTCCACGGGGAGTTTCGGATGCAGAACCGACATGCGCAATTGGCTGAGGCGACTGGCGTAAACCCTGACAACATCTTTATCATGGATATTGGCGATGTGCTTGAGTTTCAGGGGGGTGTCGCGCGTCTGGGCGGGAAAGTTCAGGCGGGCGCCGTCATGATTGATGGACTTGGCGTGGGCGACGTGGGCAATATCGTGCTGCGCGACCGCAAGCTGCTGTCGCAGGACGGAATACTGGTTGTTGTAGTAACGCTGTCGAAACAGACGCGCAGTGTACTTTCAGGGCCTGATATCATCTCCAGGGGATTCGTGTACGTTCGCGAGTCAGAGGAGCTGCTGGATGAAGCGAGCCGGATTGTTTCCGCCACTTTGCAGCGGTTAATGACAGACAATGTCAGTGACTGGTCGGGATTAAAGACGGGTGTCAGGGATGCCCTGAGTCGCTATTTGTACGAACAGACACGGCGGCGGCCGATGGTTCTACCGATCATCATGGAAGTCTAGACCGATGCGAGGACAGACGCCCATGCCGCTTCGCGCCGCCATCAGTGGAAAAACCCGCTTGGCCGGAATCGTATGCTGTGCCGAGGCGAGTTCGGCGCAGCCGTGTTTGAGAAGCGGCGCAGCATACGATTCCGGCTGGCAGGAATGACCGTGTTTCAGGATAGACTTTCATGCCTGAGTTTTGCGAAGCAAAATCTCACTTGCGCGTCACCAACGGCCGGGATGAAAAAGCGCCTGCGGCGTTTTTCAGGATAGGTCCTCATCGTTGCGACATACTACCAGTGAGACATATGTAGGAGTGACGCGACATGAGCCGTACCGTTTTGCCACCTGGTATCGGACAGGCCAAGGAATTCCTGAATCAGCAACTGCCGGAACGCGATCGACCCGATGCGCTCACTGAACCCCCGCAGACACAAAATACCATTGCGGACAATATCGAGCGACTCGGTCAGACGAATCCTGTGACGGATGAGTCGAACATCTACTGTTTGACCATCGTTGGTCAGGTTGAAGGGCACATCGTATTGCCGCCGCAAAACAAGACGACCAAATATGAACATATCATTCCGCAGTTGGTGGCGGCTGAACAGAGCGACAAGATCGAGGGCGTGCTGATTATCCTCAATACCGTAGGCGGCGATGTCGAAGCGGGCCTCGCGATCGCAGAAATGATCGCCTCCATGTCAAAACCGACGGTTACACTGGTACTGGGCGGTGGTCACTCGATCGGGGTGCCGATCGCAGTCGCGAGCAACTATTCGTTGATCGCGGAGAGTGCAACGATGACCATTCATCCCATCCGGCTAAACGGTCTAGTCATAGGTGTGCCGCAGAGTTTTGAGTATCTGGAGAAGATGCAGGAGCGAGTAACCAAATTTATCACAGCTCATTCGCGCATCTCTGAAGAGAATCTGCGACATCTTATGATGACTACGGGGGAACTGGCGCGCGACATCGGCACCACCGTTGTTGGTCGGGACGCCGTTTTGCATGGGTTGATCGATGCCATCGGCGGGCTCGGGGCGGCCATGCATCACCTGCGTCAGATGATCGAGGACTATCGATCACAGCGGCCGAGAGGGGTGGTCCAATGATTTTGTGGTCTGTGGTGCCTGAGGAGACGGTGTTCGAAGGGTTTGGCGAACCAGGAAGTCTGCCGCAACTGCAGACCATTGAACGGGACGGCGTCACCATGGTTGTGGAGTGGCTGGGGCCGGCCCAGGCTCGCCTTCATCGACTTATCTCCCCGCGCGCGAGCGATTACCTGCGGCCAGAATGGGCGCCGGGACAGATGATCACATTCACCTGAACGGTTGCGTTCGGATGTGTTCCGGGAATCTATGATATCGCACAGAGTCAGGCGGATCCTCCTTGCGGCGGATCCGTTTTTGCGAGTTGGCAGCAGGATAAACCGCCAAACGAGGCGAACTTGTAGAGCATGAGGGATTGCTGCGGAGTATGAGACACGCGCGGCGTCCGTGCGCTTGTGAGTTTGTGTCTGGAGGCTTTAGGCGATATGGCTAAGTTAGACCACGCAAAACGCGTGTTGCAGTATGAAATTCTGGGGTTGCTGTTGATGGCCCTAAGTCTGGTGACGCTCGGCGATCTGGGGGCGGTCGGCCAGGCGTTCGATGACTTGTGTATCATGCTGGCAGGCAACTGGCACTTTGTCGTACCGATCTATCTGATGTGGATGGCCGTCATCACCATGGTGCGCCGAAACAGATTCCGGTACACGAGTTTCCAGGTAGGTATTGTGCTGCTTCTTTTCGCGCTGTTGGTGTGGAGTGAACTCGATCTATATTCGGAGGGTGTCATCCAATATGGAACACAGCATCCCGATTTGCTGCATCTTACGCAAGTAGGGATTACCTCGCTGAGCCAATCCCTGCGCGTGTTGGTCATCTCCCGTTCAAGTGTATTGCCCCCGGCGAACGCCGGCGGAGGCATGATTGGCTACGCCCTTTTCGCCGGCCTAAGATATTTGTTCGCGGTGTCTGGAACACTGTTGATTCTCATCGTAACTGTGCTGATCGCTCTGGTTCTGATGACACGGAAGTCCTTGGTGGGTACGATCGAGAAAGGGTCGCAGTTCTTCGAAACGCGCTTTGAACGCGGCTGGGCGCGGACCATGCGTGTCGCGGCCCGCGCACTTGCGGGATCCTCGACACACTCGCCTGAGAGGCGTTTGGGCAAATCCGTGACTGGCCGTCACAAGAACAGTGGTTCAGATCAGGAATCTGTTGGCGAGGATGACTCTGTTGAGTTTTTGGCCGATGGTGATGACGGCGGCGCTGACCAACAGGTCGTAAAGGGGCGTGGGCGACGCCGGAGGGGGCGCCATGCGAAACAGGACGATGAGGCTGTTGCGGAGCCGCACCAGGCAGTGAGCTTGGCTGATGTGAACGCCTCCAACGCGGATTCGTTTCCCTTTCCGGACTTCGGCGCGCCATACATGGATGATCCCCCGTTTGAAGAGTTTCTGGTGGGTGGTTCTGTGCAGCCCGCATTACCTCTAGACGAAGAGACGCCGGATCGCAAGAACCGAGCGGGCGTCACGGTGGATCCGGCGCAGGCGCGGGTGACCGTCCGTCTCTCTGAGCCGATACTGACTCCGATCGCGCCGGATCCGCCGCCGCGGCAGACAGGAACGGAACAGGGGGCGGTTCCAGGAGCTTCGGGAGAGGGGATCAAGCCTTATCGTCTGCCCGATTCCCGACTGCTGGATCGGTCTGGCGCAAAGCGCGGCGATGGTGCTGCCGCGACCAGAGATCTGCAATCTCACGCAAAGAAGCTGGGGGACACATTTTCCAGTTTCGGCGTCGAGGTCCGAGTGCTGGGATACAGCCGCGGGCCGACGGTAACGCGATACGAGATCCAACCCGCTGTTGGCGTGAAGGTAGCGCGGATTTTGAGTCTGGCGGACGATTTGGCCCTGGCTCTAGCCGCCCGCGATATCCGTATTGAAGCGCCGATACCTGGTAAATCCGCGATTGGGATCGAAGTGCCCAATAAGGAGATTTCTGTCGTGGCTTTTCGTGAGGTCGTGGAAACAGACACGTTTACGAATGCCAAAAGTCTGCTCTCCTTTGCGCTCGGCAAAGACATCGCAGGCCATACTGTCGTTGGCGATCTGGCGAAGATGCCACACGTTCTTGTCGCGGGAGCAACCGGTTCGGGGAAGAGTGTATGCATCAACGGCATCATCGCGAGCATTCTCTTTCGGGCAAAACCAGATGAAGTGAAATTCATCCTGATCGATCCGAAAATGGTGGAACTCGGCGTATACAATGGAATTCCGCATTTATTTTCTCCGGTGGTGACAGAGGCTCGCAGGGCGGCTGCGGCGCTGCGCAAGGTCATTGTCGAGATGGAGCACAGATATGAACTATTCAGCCAGGCCAAGGTGCGTGATCTGGAACGCTACAACGCCTACGCGGAGAAACAGGGAAAACGCCTGCTGCCGCTGATCGTGGTCATCATCGATGAACTGGCGGATTTGATGATGGTGGCGCCCGGCGATGTGGAGGATGCCATCTGCCGTCTGGCGCAGATGGCCCGAGCGTCCGGGATCCACCTGGTCGTGGCCACACAGCGTCCTTCAGTCGATGTCATCACGGGCTTGATCAAGGCGAATATTCCTTCGCGGATCGCATTTTCCGTTTCTTCCGGCGTAGATTCACGGACCATCCTTGACAGCACGGGAGCGGAGAAGCTTCTGGGGCGCGGCGACATGCTGTATTTGCCTGTCGGCGCCGCCAAACCCGTTCGCCTCCAGGGAGCTTTTTTGTCCGAGCCTGAAGTAGAGCGGCTCGTGGATTTTGCGCGCCGTCAACAGGAAGCGGAGTACATGGACGATTTCAGCGCGCTCGCCGATGAGCGGTCGCCTGCCGTCGATGATATGGATCCATTGTTTGAAGAGGCAGTGCGACTGGTTGTGGAATCTGAGCAGGCGTCGGTATCGTATCTGCAACGCAAACTGAAAGTGGGATATGCCCGCGCCGCCAGACTCGTGGATTCGTTAGAACAGCTCGGTATTGTGGGGCCGTTTGAAAACAGCAAACCGCGAGAAGTATTGATGACCAGAGAAGAGTGGTTAGCGCGCCAGACGCCGCTTGGCTAATGATTCGGACATGATCTCTCCTTTGCCGCGTAAGATGAAAAGAGGACAACCTCAACATCGGCGAGGGGTGTTTAGTGATGAACCGGCATGCGCGGTTTCGCAGCGGGGCGAGAAATTCGGGATCGAGACGGTTTTTGGCGTTGTGGGCCGGAACGGTCGCGCTGGCGATTGCAGTTGCGTGGGTGCAAGAGCATGGACTGTTGGTCGCGCGGGGGGGGAAGCACAGCGCTTTACCGCTTGCGGTTCGAGCAGGCGCACCACCTTCTGTGGGGCCATCCCCGTCTGCTCTTGTGAACGATCAGTATGCCGCGCAAGCGGTCAGCAACAGTCAGGAGCGGGAGATAGCGCGTGCGCTTACAACGGCAGTGCCCGGATTGGAAGAGGTGTACGTGCAGGGGCTCGCCACGGGAGGAGTTGCGATTGTAGCAACAGCCACGCTGCGAGGGTTTCCGCATATTTACGCGGTGGCCGCAGACGCGTCAAGCCGATTTTTGTTGACTGCCTATCGACTCCCTGGGATCAAAGTGGATTTTGCGGCGCTTTACACTGAGGAACAGGGGAGGTATGTCATGGCCGTGGGGCTCGGCGCCAAAGAGGCGCAGGCGCTTTCCCTGGAAACTTTTGCACCGGATGAAGGTCTTGCGCTCACGCGGGATTTACAGCGCATCAACCGTTTCACAGCCCCGTATTCGACGCAGGCATTTGCGCAGTATCAAGGACTGTAAACGCATCTGGAGCGGTTTTGAAAACTGTCTGTCATGCCCTAAGGTTTGCGGCGGCCGGCTCCGGAAATATAGGCTTGGGTAAAACCGATGCCCTCTTTACGAATCCGTTTTATCAACTGTCGCAAAATGGCCTCGTGTCCCGTTTGCAAAAGGGTCTCCACGATCGTGTGGGCGGTAAACGACTGCTCCAGACACTCTGGAATGCGCGGATCATCTTCCAGATGATCGAGCCAAGCATCGTCGTATCTTTCTCCACGTCGTTCTTCGTAAGCTCCCCGATAAAGGTCCTTGATCGAAAATGGAGCGTGGATTGTATGCAGGTAAAAATCCAACTGGTAGAGCGCCTGTGCCACGGAACGATGATCACTACTCGAACTCATGCCCATACACCTCGAACCTATTATGATTGTTTGGGCGCATTCTCGCAAGAGAGGAACAGAGTGAGTTGCACCCATTTGCGCAAATGGTACAATGAGAGAATCAACATCGCATGGAGTGTGCATCCGCGTTTATGAGAAGGTTTCGCGTGTTGTCCGTATGGCTTTGCGGCATGGTTGGCATGTGTTTGACTGGTTG
>JAJZEE010000073.1 GCA_021805735.1 Bacillota bacterium | reverse complement strand
TTGCGGTCCGTCAAGGACTTTCGCGGCATATCCTCGCTACGCTGCGGTATTCCACGGTTCCTGGACAGACAATTGGTCACTTAACGATAAATTGAAAAACCGTGTCTTGACATAGGGGACCACCTTACTTGAGGCACTGCTGGATTAACGTGTGCGAAATCGTTACTTCTTGAAGCCCTTTGAACCCGTTACTTTAGACTCGCATTACACGTTAGAAGGACAACAAGAAATTTTGCAGAAAGTGCAAGACAATTGGGAAACTGGTTCTGGATACGGATTTGGGTTTTTCTGATCAACGATGACCGACTTATTGGACGAGTTAATTTAAGTAATGTGGTGCGTGGAGCTTGGGAAAGCTGTACAATGGGATATTTCTTAGATGAAAAATATAACGGAAAAGGCATTACCACCGAGGCTGTTCGATTAGCAATTGGTTTTGCATTCGGATCTGCGAAATTACATAGAGTTCAAGCGGCGGTTATGCCTCGAAATCTTGGCTCAATTAGAGTTCTTGAAAAAGTAGGATTTCGATATGACGGTTTTTCTGCGTATTACCTACAAATTAATGGAGTATGGGAAGACCACAATCTTTATAGTATTACACGAGAATGTTGGAATTTATAAGGATTATGCATCTTCAGCTATTTGGCACACAAATTCAGTTATGAGTGAGTGGTCAATGTTTCGTGCATATATATGCGGTCGCCGGCTCAGCAGTCTTAATGGACTCTCGGGTCGTTAAGCGCAAGATGGATAGACTTATTAAGCGTGAATGTCATACATTATTTCTCCGGAAAAAAGGTCAAGTAAATTTGCTCCAAAAATGATTCAGACGAATACCCACGGACATCCCTTTGAAACACATATGAATCACTTCTTAAGGCCAACAATAACATATCGGCTCTAAACACAGTGTTCGGTTCGGTCTGTTCATCTGTTTTCATCTCGTCAAATAGTTGAGTGATGATTTCTTGCAAATTGAACTGAAAATGACTACGTGCTAGTGCACCCTCTTTAACGCCTGCCAGCAATTGAAGCTTCTTTTCGCGAAAGATCATAAAAAGGGTGAGTATCCCTTTTAAGCGCTCCCGGGGTGGAGCAGGCTGATGCTCTTTTAAGTACACCTCAATGTCCTCGATGAGCACTGCGAGGTTGTCTTTAATTAAATCCAGGCATAAATCACCTTTGTTTTTATAACGTCGATAAAGAGTTCCCGAGCCAATTTGCGCTTCCATCGCTATATGGTTCATACTGACTTGTTCAACACCGTGTTGTTCAAAAAGCTTTATTGCCGCATCTAATATTCGCTGACGGTTTTCAGCAGCATCCCGGCGTTCTGTTCTGCCCTTTGGTTCCCCATTACGTTTCACGCTTTACAGTCCCTACATCAGATTTTCGAATCTTGTTGACAAGTGGAGAACTCCCCGCTTACAATCATATGGAGAGATCTCCACTTATTATATATCAATTCGAAGGAGTGTAAAAATCACATGAGCAAATCCGCATTACTTGTTTTGGACGTACAAAATGGAGTCGTATCCCATCTAGATAATTCGGAAATGTTACGCGCAGTTCAAAAAGCGTTGGCAACGGCTCGGCAATCTAACATTCCAGTCGTTTTCGTACGAGTCGCTTTTAGTGAAGGGTACCCAGAGATAGGCCCAAGAAACAAGGCATTCTCACAAATTGGTAATTTTGGTGATATGACTACATCGGCTCATGCGACGCAAATTCACGAGTCCGTACGCCCGATGAATGGTGAACCGCTCGTTACGAAGTATCGAGTTAGCGCCTTCGCTGGAAGCAATTTGGAAGTTATCCTTCGTGCCAAAGAAATTGACACTTTAATTTTAACAGGAATTGCTACGAGTGGGGCCGTGCTGTCGACATTGCGCGAAGCGTCAGACAAGGATTTTGCAATCAAAGTACTTTCGGATGCGTGCGGTGATGCTGATCCTGAAGTTCATCGCGTGCTTATGGAGAAGGTGTTCCCTCGTCAGGCGGATGTGTTGACGGTTGATGATTGGATCGCAGAAGTAGATTCAATCGACTGAGGAAGTGAACAGAGCATGCGAAGTGGAAACCCATTCTCTTGGGAATTTGTTGCACCGCTCTAGTGCCGATCGCTACATTTATGCATATCTCAGTGGCCCAAACCACGATATTAGTGACGGTTCTCTACCTAGCAAGCACAATCGCTCAGCCTACCGCCGGAAAACTTTCAGCGGAATTTGGACCCCGCTGGGTATTTCTGGCGGGGATCCTCATGGTGCTAATGGGGGGAGTATTGGGCGGATTTGGACGAAACTTGACCATGTTGGTCGTGTCACGAATTCTCATCGGCGTTAGAACTTCATCGGCCTATCCATCTGCTATGCTCCTTATTCGTCGACGTGCAGAATCATCCGGGATGTTGAAGCCGCCAGGAAACGTGCTTGGTGCGCTTCAAATTGCCGGAGTGGTGACGGCTGCTGTCGGACTCCCAATTGGTGGTGTACTCGTGGATGCGTGGGGATGGCGAACATTGATTGGCATCGGAATGCTAAGAAAGTGCTGGGTAAAGGGAATAAGGAAGGAGAAGCCTATTTTGGGGCAAAGGCAAGAATCTGGTTGCAACGGTATTTGAATCAACGAATCGATGAAGATCGAGCATTGTTTGTCACGGTACGAGACCCGCATCGAATGTCGATTCATGAGATTCAATACATTTTCAAGCGGATTGCGAAGCGGTGTGGAATCGAAGATCGGGTCAGTCCGCATAAGATGAGGCATACGCTGGCGACGGTGTTGATCAATCAGGGGGCACCACTCGTGACGGTACAGTCGATTTTAGGACACGATAAGCCAGAAACAACGCAGTTGTATGCTTCCCTCAGTGGATCATCACGGCAACAATCGTATCAACGGTATTTTGTTCAGTAGAATTTGATGAAGGCTTAGGACTAGTTCCCTAAGCCTTCATCAAATTTTAGACGAAAGATTGTCACTGCAGACAAACTAACATGGTAAAATCATGTATATTCATACAAAGTGCAAATTGTGGGTGTAATTGCATAATCGGGCCGTTATGTGCCATAAGAAATTCTGCCTGGTCTTTTGACAACATGACACTAAGGCAGTAAAATTGTCGCATGATGTTAGTTATTACTAACTATCATCATGCTTAAAATACGATTACCGTAGACTGAAGGCAGTAGGCAATTGGGAGAAGGATGAAGGTGTGTCTATGAACGAAATCGATGGGATGACGACTAACCGAATTCTACTGGCAGCATTGAAACTTATGCAAGACAAAAGTTTCCGGTCTGTTACTATTCGAGATATTGCTCAAGCTGCTAATGTCAGTGAAATGACTGTGTTTCGTCATTTTAAGACCAAAAGAGGTGTTCTGGAGGCGGCGATAAATAAATACTCCTTTGTCCCAAGCTTTAAGGAAATATTCGAGAAACAAATCGTCCATGAATTAGAAAACGATCTCCATTTAATTGCCACTACGTACCTCGACCAAATGCAAAGAAACATGCCCATATTTCTGATTGCGATTCAAGAACGAACAACCATGCCAGAACTGTCCAGTGTTATTTCGAATAACACCAGGCAGCTTAGAGAACTGCTAGCCGATTATTTTGTAACAATGCAGAATGAAAACAAAATGATGAAAGTTGACGCTAACGCCCTAACAACAACGTTCATGGCAACTTTGTTTGGTTACTTTTCTTCAACTGCATTTTGGGGTGAGCTATTTATTCGTGAATCAAGAGAAGAGTTCGTTGAAACAATGGTCGCTACGTTTTGTCATGGCTTAAAGAAGGAGGCAGAAGGATATGAACAAAATTAGTGCAGGCAAATTGAAAGTAGTTAAAATTTTACATTTGATCGTTATTTCGATGTGGGTTGGTTCGGGATTATGTTTGGGTTTCGTATCTTGGCTCGGATCAACACTAATGAAGAGTGAAGTGCATTCAGTCTATTTGCTGATGAAAGCCTTGGATACATATCTCATCATGCCCCTTGTTATTGGAACGCTTATCACAGGGTTAATATTCGGTATTTTTACCAAATGGGGTTTCTTTAAACACAGATGGATAACGGTTAAATGGATTGTGCTTATCATTCAGATTGTAATAGGTTCGCGTATCCTAGCACCGTCAATTCAGCAAAATGCTTCGGGAGTTTTAACTAATGTTGCCTTTTTACAAAATCAGTTCATGATTCATATAGCGAGTTCCGTTCAGTTTGTCCTCTTACTATTTGTGATAAGTATTTCGGTATTAAAGCCTTGGAAAAAAATAGAGACTTTGAACCCCTCCAAACCGCAATCAGGAATGTGATTTATTGTTGACAGACAAGTATTGAGTAAGAATGACTTTTAGTGGCAAGTTAGAGCTTTGCGTTGCTATAAAGGCATTCTTGTTGAACGAACAAGGGCGCAGGTCTAGCAAGATACGGATATTGATTTATGCATAATTATACGACAATCACTGATGGTGGGTTATGGAACTTTTGGGCCAGAATGTTTAATAAAGGAAAAGGGAGATAAGCGGAATAGATCTGATAAAATATCCAAATTCAAATCAATTCCATACCGCGAAAATACTCCATGACAAACTGCTGAAAACGTGAGGTAGCTGGTGATAAATATCGCTCCTCAATTAATGCCAGCCCGATTACACGGTTGAACTTTGGCTCGCGAAGACTGATCTGCACGATATTGCTTTTATCAAATTCGGCATTGGGGAGCAGGGAAATGCCGAGTCCAGCGGCCACGAGCCCCGCTACGGTAGCGACCTCCTCCCCTTCAAATTTTACTTTGGGGATAACTCCATTTTGTTGGAATAATCGATCGGTATTATCGCGCAAAACGTACCCTTTTTTTAGGAAGATAAACGATTCATTTGCAATCTCGTCGAGTAAAATCGTTTCATCTCCAGCCATAGGATGAGCTAGCGGTAGGGTGACGAAAATCTCTTCACTCCATAACGGAATCCACTGAATGGGAATTCTTGTGTCGGTGGGTTCGGCGATCAAGCAAATGTCCAATTCTCCTGCATTCATATGCTCCAGCAATGAGTAACTGTGATTTTGCGCCAATTGAAACCGAATTGACGGAAATTGCTTACGGAAAGCGCCGATGACCTCAGGAATCTTGCCGGTTCCCAGTGTATGCAAGAAGCCGAGCGCCACCTCTCCGTGTTCAGGATCGATCAAATCATCTAGTTCTTGCTTACCAAGCTTAAATTCCGTCAGCATGTGATCGACCCGCTTCAAAAAGAGTCGTCCGTAACGGTTTAATGTTAATGGTTCGTCCTTTCCGATCAAACAGCGGGACGCCCAATTCTTCTTCCAATCGGGCCATGGATCGGCTAAGGGCTGGTTGGGTGATGCAAAGAGATTCAGCTGCACGTGTTACATGCTGAATGTGGGCTAAGGTTTGAAAGTATTCAAGTTGCTGCCACTCCATTGTTGAATCCTCTGCCTTTTATTGATTACATTTGTGCATGAAAACCATAAATACGATGAATTTTACATTATCATCTGTCAAGCTTAGTATAACGAGAGAGCCAGTATATAGGAACAAGAGAATGTCACATGATCGTGTAAATCGGCTGGAACAGATAACATCCGAAAGGAGGAATTGCGTTGGTCAGCGGTGGCGCTTTGCTTGCTTTCGGATTCGTGGCACTGGGCATGGCCAGTATTCCGGGACCTAATATGATTTACTTACTTTCTCGTTCCATCACGCAAGGTCGTATGGCGGGGTTTGTCTCCTTACTCGGGATCTTGCTCGGCTTCGTTGTTTATATTACAGTCACAATTTTAGGGCTTTCCGTAATCTTTAATTTAGTGCCGGCGATCTATACAGTGATCAAGTCGCTGGGAGTGATCTTCCTGCTCTGGCTCGCATGGAAAGCGGTGAAACCCGGTTCCGCATCGATTTTCGCTGCTCGGTCGCTACCTAATCAGAGTTCACGAAAATTATTTCTTATGGGTTTTATGACGAATCTGCTTAATCCTAAAGCCATGGTGTTGTATGTATCGCTATTGCCTCAGTTTGAAAATCCCGCGCGAGGTTCAATGCTTGTTCAAGGTATTGCTTTAGGTCTAACACAGATGATGATCAGTTTTACTGTCAATTTACTGGTTGTGATTGCCGCTAGTAAAATGGCTGATTGGTTCAGTGGACATCCGACATGGTTAAAAATTCAGCGTTGGTTCATGGCGAGCGTTTTGACGAGTCTGGCCTTTCGGCTTGCTTTTGAGCGTAGGTAATAAGTACTGGTCCCAGGGAGACTTCTTGCACATAAGGGGGCTTATGCGCAATAGTGGCTTTTGGGTAAATTGCATAAAAAACTAAAAACATCGTGAATTCATACGGAATTTATTGTGAGGAATGAACATGAAAGAATCTCGTTTTCATTGCTGCGCCACATGTGTAAATTTCCGCGCAGAACGGTCAAATGAAGGGGTACGAACATTCTGCTCACGGCTCGGATATGATACGAACCCCAAGTATCAATTCAACTGTTGGACACCGAAACCACAAGTGATTAATAAGATGTCGAAATTAGATTCAAAGTGATCGTTAGCTTGCCCTCCATTCTACGAAATGAGGGGTTACGTCAAGCATGATAAGCGTGATTTTTCCCACGCCTCCTTCCTTTACGGAAAGGGGGTTTTTCTTTTTGGCCAAAATCGCATTTTTGCTTCAAAACGATGAATTGGTCTCGTGGATCCATTCGGAGGCGAAAGCCTTCCCATTTGAGGAACTATTCGGCGCAGAGAAGCCGGCCGATGCGTACGTGGTACTGGCCGATGGAGACGGACAAGTAGATGAAATTCGCACGATGGTTGAAGGCCATTTGTTCGCATGGTTTGGTGATGGTGTGGATCAAATCAAGGATCTAAATCCTTTCACATTTGAGGGTGATTGGCAAAAGTTCGACGCCGAAACTTTGATGACGGCAGCCAACGAAATGCATGAACAAATTGAAGAAGAGCGCCGAAAGCAAAAGGAGGCCGAGAAACCAGCGCGACCATCGTTGCGTCCCCAATTGATTCGTAGACGAACGGAAATGGAGGACGAGAATCAAGCGGCCAACGAAAACAGTGAATATGATGCGGCCATTGAAGAAGAGTCGCAAGTGATTGCAGTGGGAGGACACGGCGGCGCCAGTTTCGTGGCATGGAATTTGGCGGCGATCACGCATTTGCCGCTGATCGAAGGCAGGCAAACGGGGAGTCTTGCCAGATGGACTGGGGATGCCAAACCGATCGAGCGAGCCATTGAAGAGACGTTACCATATGGGACGGTAGCCAATCACATTCCACCAAAATCCGTCTTGAAAAAGCGGTTGATCGTTGACTGTGGCCCCGATCCACAGCACCCTGTTTTTGTACATGCCAAGATTCGAATTTGGGTGACAACACTCGATCCCGCGCAGTCGCCGATTCCGGAGCGTTCGCGTGTCGTGGTGAATCGGGTGCCTTCCCATCTTCCGTTCGATCCACGCGAGGTGGTTAAAGCGGACATCGCTCTGGTGGTGCCGGACGGTGGGCTAGATGCGCTTCTGTCACTCTATACGCATATCCCCTGGATCACGAAGCAGGATCGCGAGACGCAATTACAGTGGCAAACGCTCGTGAAGACGATGCAACCGCAAGCTGAACAGAAAGGGGAAAGCGCATCATGGGATCATACTGGCTGGTAGTGCCAAACAGTAAACAACCGAGTCTCGCGGTGAATTTTGAAGTGTTCGGGGAGGTGCGTACTGCTTGGAAACCGGACGAGGTAACGTCGATCACCGAAAAGTACGGCGACCCCTTGGCCGTGGTCATCGGCGTCCCGGTGGACGGTATGCAGCATCGTGTCTCGTGGTTCCGTCATCAGTATCCGCACAGCCGGCTCTATTTGGCGGGGTTCATCTCTCCGTTTCAACTTGCCGGTCTAGACATCACCGGCGCGATCCCGGTCCCGTTGCCACACGATTTCGTGAAGGCAGTGCAAGCTGAACTCGACCTTGAAGACGAGTTGGGGCATCCGTTGCCGCCTGCGCCCGTGTCGACCATCACTCCAGCAGCACCGACCATGGGGAATGAGGAACCTGGGAAACCTGTCGGCAAAGATCAAATTATCGTCGTCTTTAGCGGCAAGGGTGGCGATGGGAAAACGACGGTCGCCGCGCAACTGGGTATTCTGCTTGCGAAGCGCGGAATCTCCACCCTCTTAATTGACGCAGATTACAAGGGGAACGATGCCGAATGGTTCCGTGGTGTGAACCAACCATCGATACACAGCATCTTGGATTTTCGTAACGATATTCCAATTGATGACCGCTCATTGATCGAAAGTTTTTTGATGGAGAAAAACGGATTGAAAATTTTACCCTGCCCGCAAGTAGAGGTTGGTCCAACGCCGCGCGAGGTGTTGGAGCGGGCGATTCAAGCGTACAAACCGTTTTACTCTGTCATTATTCTGGACATGCACCAGGGCTACTCGCCCGAATTGTTGCTTGCATCGCGGTACGCAAACAAGTTGATCGCGTTGACCGTTCCGTCTGACCGCCGACTCTACCCGTTCTCCATGACGTTGAATCAACTGTTGCATCAGCGGGTAAGTAAGAAAAACCTTCACATCGTGGTCAATCGCGCTTACCGCGGGGAAGCGGACATTCGCAAGGTCAGAACGGGACTTCAGGATGTATTGGGAGAAACGTTCAACCACTACCACACGCTCCCGTTTGTTGAAGAACTCTCTTATGACGATGACCCAGAGTTCGTTCCGATCAGTGACATGAAGGGATCAGAACTCTATCCGGAGGCTTTCTTACGTATGGCCGAAGCGGTGACAGGTTTAATGCTTCACAAGAGCAAAGAGGAGCGCAGGGAGAGCGCAGGATCATCTCACTCAACTAAATCAGCAAAGTCGAAAAGAAAATCGAGTTCCAGGGGTGGTAGTGGCATTGGTGGCTTGTTTGCGAAATTCTTGGGCCCGGCGTCAAAGAAAATAGCTAAGAGTAAGAAGAAGGGCGGTAAGAGGAGATGAAACGACGCGGGAAATCGATTCTTCGCGACCGCCCGGGCGTGATCTGGCTGGTCGGTCTTGCGGCGTTGGGTTTTGTCACGGCGTATGTGATCGGCACATCGATTCATAGCGCAGAGAAGATGGCAACAGTGTATGTCGCGGCGCAGACTATCCCGGATGACACGATCATTACTGCGAGTGAAATAGCCAGCGTCAACATTTCCGCTTCCGTTGTGCCGTCCGGGGTGATTCAGGATCCGCAGTCGATCATCGGGAAATATGCGGACGCCACAATTGCGAAAGGTGAGCCAATTCTACAATCAGTGGTGGCTCCCGCTACGACGGTACGGCAACTCGTGAGGGTGTATGGGATGAATTTTGTAGGCGCGACCGTGCAACTGGATCCATCTGATTTGCCGATTACGGATGTGGAACCTGGCGATTTGGTGGATCTAGTTGGCGTGTATGGCACACAAAATCAGCAGGTGTATACCCAATGGGTTGCCATTGGTGTGCCAGTGGTTGCGGTAGATACGGCTGACTCTAAGGTAATACTGGTTATTCCACGTGCGGACGCGCTCTCGTTGGTTAGGGATATCACGGTAGGCAAAGTGAGGGTGCTGCTTGATCCGAATCCATTTAAAGGTGTTGTCAATTTTGGTACAAAAAAGAGTGCAACAGCTACGGTCCCAACGGTCAATACGAAAAACGGAACAGCGAAAGGGATCAAGGCGGCGGGTACAAGACTGGCTCATGTTACAAAAAATTCAACGAGCCAAACTGCCAAGCAAGTGGTAACTACCAGTACATCTAAAATGTTAGTAGGTGGTTGATTTGCAATGGTAATAGCAACAGGGGTATTTTTTGCCTTGTTGTGAGGTGTTGGCGGTAAGTATGCGGTCACAATTAAACAGGTCGCTGTTTTTCAGCTCTTAGCGTTGCCTTTAGTGTATGGTATTAACTTGTGGTATGCGAAGAGTGCTGTGATAGCGTCGAGCCAGTCAGTTCCTTTATTTGTTGTATTGCTTTTAACTACACCGAGATTCTTCCCACACCTTCTCTCCATAGTGAGAGGGGGCTTTTTTTATGACGACATGTGCGGTGTGCCATCGTCCATTAACATCGCCAAGTTCTATTGCTGCAGGCGTTGGCCCGAAATGTGCGAAATCTACCAATTCCCATCACTTGTCAACACTTCTGCAATCACAAAAAGCAACTATGCAAGCCACATTGCCAAAATCATTGGTTGGTTGTTATCACTGCGGTCATGAACTGTCTTATTACGATGCAGTAACCAAACAAACACGCTGTGTCCAATGTTATTACATTTGGGACACGGATGAATTTATGCAGGATGCAGAGGATCCGCATTTATATCGCTCCTCAAAAACAAGCGAGATATGCCTTTACTGTGGCAGCGATGATCACGGAGAGGGGGATGACGAGGTGGATCGTTGCTCTGGCTGTGGGAAACCGTGGTTTCCTAATCAGGAAGAGACCCATTATGAGGTAAGACGGTAATGTTCCTTAAAGAACTGGAGGCCGTTTTGATTCCCTGGTGGTTTCTTGCCGTCTTACTCACGTGTGATCAAGGTTTATGGCGTTACCCACTTCTTATTATCACGCTTTACATCGTCGCCACCGAATTGCGCTACCGTCTTGCTGTTCACGAGAGTCGCGCGTCGGGATACAAACGCATGGTACGGATACCAGTGTGGGCGTGGTTGGTACGACTTATATTGCACGAAAGGATGATGATACCAAGTGGGGTCAAGTGCTACACGCTTCATGTGAATGGCAAAGCGATGAGTGATCGAGAGTTGATTCGGGAGTTGAAGGCGGATATTGGGTTAGGGATGCACGAGCACGCCGTATACTTAGGCAATACATTCTATGATCTTGGGGAGTTTGCGCGGCGGCAACTGGATGATGAGAGAGTGCAAGTGATCGGAGGTGTGCTGTTTGGCCGCTGGTGGCAGACATGGCAGGTGTCAGAAAAGCGATGGAGAATCGTGAAAATTGTATCGATGGGGGAAGATGGACGTTGAAGCGAAAGCGTGGAATCGCCATCGCGGCTGCCGTCATTGGCATCGCGGTAGGCACTATTTTGGGCAACACAATTTGGACAGTATTGCCGTCACACGCTGCAGTAAATAGAACTGCACAGTCATCGGTGAGGTGGCACGGCTTGCTGGAGGTAAACACAAGTTTGATGCAAAGTTTGTTCCATTCCCAAGTTGAAACTGCGCAGGGGAAGAGTATATCACTTGCAGAGGTGAAAAAGCCGATCTTGTTTTCAGCACCATTTTGCCCCTGGTGTGCGAAGACCGAAAAACTACTCATTGCCAATCATCGGTTAGGCAAGTTCCAAATTGTCGGTGTGGGTCTTGATGGTGGCGCAAAGGACTTGCCATTCCCTCCGATGAGCGTGACCACGGTTCAGGCGGCGAAGGTTTTATTCGCGAGAGACTGGCATTATTACGGTATCAAATGGCCAGTTGAGGGTTTAGATTTTGCCATGCCGGGTAGTCCGATCGATCGAGCAATACAAAGTTATCCGTTTTTCTTGATCCCCCATAATGGTAAATGGTACGCGGACATGGGGTACAACCCGTCCCTGCAGTTTTGGAAGTCGATTCTCGGCTAATGAATAACTTCCCACCGCCCCCTCTCTCAGTGAGAGGGGGCTATTTTATGCCCGCAAGAGGAGGGAGCAACTTGAATTTGAAGAAATGGGGCTTTGATGATCTCGGCCATGTCATTGACGATTGGCAACCCGATCAGGAACCGACAAGATTCACGAAGGACCGCCGAGGTTTCGGTCACTGGGTCGCGCAGGCGATGGGCGTTGGCGCCATGCTCGTGCTGTTTAATGTCGTATGGCCGGTTGCGAAGACGATGATGAACACGGTCGCAACCAATATGCAAACGACCAGCAACACAACGCTTAGTTTGCTGAATGGATTGACAGTCGCAGGGACGGGATCCACGATCACGGTGACGTTCCCGTCTGGGTACACGCCTTCCACCTCCACGACGGATTATACCGTGACGGTCAACAACACGCCGGATACGGTGTCGAGTGTATCGGTCAGCGGACAGGTCGCAACGCTGACGGTGTCGAACGCGATGAATAGCAGCAGCGCCATCTCGTTGTCCTACTCGAGCGGTTCAACATCGTACACAGGTTCGGGTACCGCTACTTAATTCGAGTGAAAAGAGGGAATTGAATCGATGAATATTCACTTTTTTTGGGGCATGTTGGCGTTTGGGTCATTAGTTGGCGGTTTTATGGGTGGAACGAACTTTCGCCATTATTTCAAATCGCTTAAGAATGATTCGGGTAGGGGCCAAAAGAAAGTCATTAAACGGATTGTTGTCGGGGTTATCTTCGGCGCGGTGATGGGCGCAGTCATCGGTTTTTTCGTCCGCTAGAGGTCGTTTTACTTGCCATCGTTGTCGCGCTTTATATTGTGCTCGCGGCTGTTGACAAATGGCTTCATCACTCACGAAGGATTACTCGCTATTACGTGACACGAGAAGTACGCGGGGTGCTCACAATTAGCCATGAACCGCTCGGGTTGTATCGACAACACAAGCATTCGTTCTTTATGAACCGAGTGATCGCGTACCGCTGGATTGCGCAATCATTGCCTGCCCACATTCACACCATTCGGAGTGAAAGTATGTGGATCGACTACACGCGGGAAGGCTGGGCGATCGAGGAGAAGCGAAATACCCCGATTAAACGAATCACTGCTGTTTGGTTCTACTGGGCGAATATGGAGAACTGGGATCGAGAGCCGGGGACGTCTTGGTATACCATTGGAACCTCAACATACCGAACGGCAACGATGACGCGGGAACAGTTCATTGAGAGGTTCAGCGTCGTTGGGGAAGAGGAGGGGGAGAGAAATTTTACATCTGGTGACAGATTGGGAGGACTTGATTGAACTTTTTCGAGAGATCCCACATGAGGCCGGGGTCACTTACCCCGAACCTCAGTCGGGCGATGTTTGGGTCGTCGATGGCCCATTTTGGAATGCGAAAACCGTGGGGTTAGCCATCGCGAATCAAGCTAGTGTGATGCTTATCGGGGTCGATGAGAAACAGAAAGAAGATGCGGATGTGGTTGGCGCCGTGTCCATGATCGGGAACGAAATTGATCCTGAAGTGTTAGTACGATGGGTGAAAGAACAGTTGCGGGAGCGGCCAAAGATTCGCAAAGTCGAGCACAGAGGTATCATCGTGGCATTCGCCGGACTCCTACCGACAGGCGGCGGGGTAGGAAAAGACATCCTGACGATCAACACGGCTGCATGGCTCTCAGCGCAAGGAAAGTCGGTGGCGATTGTGGATCTCGACCCCTTCGGTACCCTCAAAGATCGATTCGGCATCGAAACTACGCTGTCGGTCGATATGTGGCAGGAGCATTTTATGGGGGCGATGCTTACTCCGGACCTTGTAAAATCAGCATTTATCCGCGTGAAAGATCTTCAGTTCTGGCTCATGCCCGCGAGTCATGCGAATGAAGTACTCTCCGACGAGGTAATCCGCCATATGGGGCAATGGCTCGCGAACGCATTCGATGTGACGATCTTGAATCTGGGCAGTGGACCGGCCGGAACTCTATTTATCAGCGCACTTCGGCAGGCGGATCACATATTTCTTGTTGGCACTGGGGATCGCGCCAAGTTTAAGGCGTATCAGCGGACACTTGCGGATTACACGAAGACGGTGGAAGTAGTACCTCACATTGTCCTGAACAAAGTTTATGAGAAGGATTCACCCCAATTCTTTGAGGACGAGTATGGGTACGCGGTGTTTGTTTATGCGATGGAAGACCGTCGAGTGTACGAACTTACGGAACTGGGCAAAGCGGCATCGCTCGAACAACCGAAACGGCCCTTTGGATTGGCCGTACAGAAGATCGGACGAGAGATTTTGGGCGAACGCGAGAGTAAGAAGGATGAGCCGAAGAAGAAGGGAGGATTTTGGCCTTGGTAAAAACGAGTAGGCTGATTTGGTATGCGGGCCTGACTGGCGTCGTTGCATCCGGAGCATTGAATGCACTCTTCTTGGTCGAGTCCCTGCATCGAGTCACCATCCAAGTGCCGAGTCACACGCTGGAACCCTATCAGACCATCGGAACGAACGACGTGACGACCAGGCAAATCTCAGCGAAGGATTTGGATACAGATGCGGTGACGGGGAATCTCGTCGGCAGAGTGACGGCGATGACAATCCCGCAAGGCGATCAAGTGCAGAGTTTTGAACTCGCTAAGCAAGGGAGCATGGCACAGGTGATTCAGCATCTCTATATGACGCATCCCAACTTATCCTTCGCACAGATCCAGGTCCAATCCACCCAATTTGCCACGGCGGTGCAACCAGGTCAGCATATCAGCCTCTCTGTAAATGGCATCACCTACCCCAACGTCTGGGTGTTGAGCGTGACGGATGCGAGCGGAAACACATCATCAATCGGATCACAAGTGAGCCAAGCTGTCTCGAATTTCGTGAATATCAATCCATCATCGCAAAGTGGCAACAGTTCACCGCTCACCTTCATGATCGGGGCGCCGTGGCCGACTGTGCAGGCGCTGATGAGTTCGGCGAACACACAAGTCGTGATGGGGAATGTAGGAGCGACGCAATACTCGCTGGGGAGCCCTCCAGTCAATCAAAATCAATCTACGACCACTACGTTGCCGATGGTAAATCAATCGCCATCTCCCACTTCATCATTTGCGAATGGTAATAACTCTCAGCAAAAGGTAGGTGCGTCTACGCATGCAGGAAAGAGGTAAGTGGGGGCGGGCAGACGAGGCGAATTCCTTACGTCACGGGGATCGACAGGATTATACTTCAAGCGACGTTGCCAATTGGAAGGAACGATTAACCACGGCAAATCGCGCGGATCAAGACTTTCTTTTGACGACACCTGATTCGCAAGCGATGAACCTTCATTTGGCGACGACCGCGCGCGAAATCGCGGTGCCGGAATCGCTTAGGGACTCACTCATCGACGCCATCCTAAAAGAAATCTATGAGTACGATGTGCTGACCGAACTGCTCAAGCGGCCAAAGGTGACAACGGTGTGGGTGCTCGGCAATATAGGGGTCGAGTACGCGGAAGGCGGCAAGATCAAACCCTACGAGAAGAAATTTGGCAGTGTGGAAGACTTGTATCGATTTATAGAAAAGAAGTTGGCTGGTACAACGTACCACTACGCGAGGAATATTCCGGAGATCGACGCGATTCTGGCGGATGGTTCTCGCTTTCATATCATGCAGGGGTCTGCTGGTGTCTCGAAGATGGGGGGGGATGGTAAGGCGCTCACACGCCGCATGCCTATTTTGACGATTCGCAGATTTATCTATCCCTACCGATTGGATGAAATCGTCTACGATAATAGGATGCGTACGTATCTGGAGTGGTTGCCACAACTGGGCGAACCGTTTGTGATTGCCGGAAACCAAGGTGCGGGCAAAACAACACTGTTGAATGCGATGACGGCTCATATCCCATCGCAGTTTCGGTTGATAACGATCGAAGAGGCACCGGAAATGCAACCGCTGTACAGTGGGATCACGCTAAGGCTTTGGAACCAAGGCGAACTCGACGATTTTCACTTCATGAGTATGATCAAAAACACACGTGCGTCACTCCGTATGACTGGCGATGTAATGACGGTTGGAGAAATTCGTGATGAAGGTGCAAATTGGGAGTATTTACGCACGACAAATGTAGGATTGTTTTTGACTGCGACTACGTTACACGCTAATTCCGCTAGGGATGCCATCTTTCGTCTCCAGACACTAGGATTAGCAGCAGAGAGTCATCCTCATGAGGAAACCGTCTTGGACATGATCGCCCGCGGCGTTTCCCACGTCATCTATCTCAAGCGGGAAGGTGAGCACATGGGAATTCAAGAGGTGATCGAATTAACTGGGATTAAAAATGGAGAGATCCAGATGCGCACCGTGTTTGAGCGCGACATTGTGACGGATGAGACGGTGTTTCACGGTCTGTCGGATCGAGTGAAAGCAAAAGCGATGCGGGCAGGACTGCCGCTTCAGGTGTTCGCGTCATGACGGCGCTCATCCTGTACGGGTACGGCGTCGCACTCATGCTTCTCTCCCTCCCGATTCAGCACCTGGAACGTCAGCACATGCGTCAGTGGTTTCAATCTACTAGCTTCCGTGAATACACGAACGTTCTGGCCGAGTACTTGGACAAAAATCGACAAGTTCTCTCCAAGATGGGGTGGGAGATCAGCCGGATTCAATTGGTCTTCGCTTGGCTCGCCATGGTGGACGCGATGTGGATGCTACCATTTCTATTTCACGAACCGTGGGAACTCGCGGTTCTTTTTGCGATACTCGGCGCCCTGGCGTTTGACCTCGGCATTCGGTTATATGGGTTAAGGTTTCATGTGCGGTTTGAGCGTGGACTATGTCAGTCGGCGCTTCCAATCGGGATTGAAACGCTTACGGCAACGGGAAAAGCGGAGAAGGCCGTCGACGATATCCTGCGCATGAGCCGGGATAAAGTAATGCTGCGCGAATTCAAGGCAGTGAAGGCGGTCATGGAATCCTTACACCTTCCGTGCGAAGAGGCAATGCTCATTCGAGCGGAACAACTCGACGTTCCCGCCTATATGTGGTTAGCGCGCTATACGCTCAAAATGCGTCAGTTCGGAGCCGACACTGGCGAGGCGTGGAACGATGTTCTCGAAGAATTAGAAGACCGTGAGACACTCCGTGTAAAGACACTTTCGAAAACAACATCAATTCGTCTCGGTGCCTATGCGTTTGGCGCAGGTCTCGCGGTGGTGCTTTTACTGTATTTTCACCTCATCCTACCGCTGATGATCGGGATGATGCCGTTCTTTTTTGGCCTAGTGATGATATCGGTGGCCATCGGAATTTACCGACAGGCGCGAATCGGGGGAGACGTTAAGTGATCACATTTAGCTGGGGTTGGTTGAACACGTGGGTAGTTGGCACTGTCACGAGCGGGTCACTGTTCCTTCTGTGGCTCTCTCGCATTGTAGAGCGGATTGAAGGGCGGTGGTCGCGGAGATATTTTCGTGCAAAGCCCCGCAAGATCGTACTGCCATTCGAGCATCAGATCGACGAGTGGTTGAAGTATTCGCACGTGAAGATGACCGCCAAGCAGTGGTATGGATTGATCTTGTTTTTCCCGGTTTTCTTTGCGATTCTCGGTTCTTTGTCATCTCGTTTCAGCGTGGCAGGGTTGGCGATGGGGCTATACATGTCCGTGAGTCTGATCCTCTACCCGCGTCAGAAGCGCAAAAAGTTTAACCTTGATATGGTCATGCAAATTCAACGGACCAAACGGATGATGGCAAAGCTCTATGCCCGTCATGTGAAAACGGATGAAATGTTACCTCTCGTGGCTGACGTGCTGGAAGATGGCGAGTACAAAAGCTATGTGAATCAAGCAATAGCGCGGACGAAAACGATGGATACACTCGCCGAGGCGATTGAATGGATGAGCGACGAACTGCAACTCACCAGTCTGCGCGCGTTGGCGATCGTGATGGTCCAGGGATTTCATTATGCCAATCTGCCACTTGATGTGCGCCTGGCAAAGATGGCTGAGAAAGATCGGGAGCGGGCGCTGATCAACTTCGACAAATTGGCAGAGGGGAAACGGATGCGGGCACTGGTTGAGGCGGGGGCTTTTATCGTGCTGCCGCTGATCGGGCTGTTGTCGGTGTTCGTGTTTTATTACGTGTATCAAAAATTTACGATGGTGCAGATTTGAAACCTTGACACGATTAGTTTTGTAAATGTTACAAAAGTGAAGCAATTTAAATAGATATAAGAAAATATGATATTATTAGTGAATAATCACTAATAATGAGTTATTAAGTGAATAAGGTCTAAATTAGGAGATGAACAACGCGTATAAAATCATCAGAAAATTTGGTTATTACTTCAGTGCACTATTATTTATTCTTGGAATAATTGATGCGGTTTGGTACAAAACCTGGTATATGATATCGGAGGGTTTATTGGTAGCTATATTATTTGCTGTACTTTGGACATTTTTAATCCGGGTTATTTATGAGCGGCCTAAGAGAAAAATGTGAATCATAAATCTCTTCCAGTTTCAGTCTTGAAATTCACTTCACGCTTGTGTACGTCGGCAAAAATATTAGGAGTTGGAGTGAGCGTGTGCGCATAGAAGATAATTCAAGGGATTTTCAAATCGTCACCGAAGATCCGAATCAACCAGATATTTTGAGATTATTGTACGCTGGTGAAGAATTTGGGGCAAGTCTGTATCCTGCTGAGAGCAACCATTTCCTATCCCTCAATGAATTACTTGCTCCAAATGTGCTTTTTTACGTTGCAAGAGATAGCAAATACGGCCGACCGCTGGGAACTGGGGCATTGGTTTTGAATGGTGATTGGGCAGAGATCAAACGAATGTGGGTTGAGCCGGAAACAAGGCGACGAGGTATTGCAAGCGCGATTTTAAGCGTAATGGAAAATGCGGCAAAAAATACGGGTATTAAAATACTCCGACTCGAAACTGGCATTTATAACCGCTCCGCTCTGGTTTTGTATGAACGATTCGGCTTTATACAAAGGGAACCCTTTGGTGAATATGGCCCTGATCCATTAAGTGTGTTTATGGAAAAAAGTCTTATGAACGATTAAAAAGACATCGTTTTTCCCACGACCTCCTCTCATTGCAGAGGAGGTTTTTTATGCGCTGGTTCATAGCCGCCATTCTCATCGCAGCACTCATTATTTTGATCGCCTGGAAACTGATTAAAACCATTCTGCACGTTTTCGTTATCGCTATCGTTCTTGCGGCGGGGCTGGTTTTGTTTGGCTATCACGAAATCCATCTACCGAAAGGACTCGTTACACATGGACACGCTTTTTTTAACTCTCTGGAGCACTCTGTTACTTATGTTGCTAATTGCCTCCATCACGGACTGGCGAAAGGGGCTCATACCAAATAGCCTTGTCCTCGTCGGCGCGGTTCTGGGTTTTGCGGAACACATTGCTTTTCAAGGAGAGCGCGGCTTGCCCATTTCGCTCATCGGTGGCGCCGTATGGCTGGTGATCGGACGCCTGCTTTGGATGACGGGTAAGTTCGGTGGAGGAGACGGAAAACTCTTTGCGATGATTAGTACGTATACGGGCGTGACGGGTGTTCCTGATATTTTGATGACCGCTCTCGTGGTGCAGGTGATTGTCTTTCTGATTGAATTCGCAAGAGGGCGCATGAGTCTCCATAAGCCGTTTGCCCCGGCCATCGCAGTTGGAAGTTTGGCGTTGCTGCTGTGGCAAATTGTTTCGATGAAAGGCGGACTCTAAGTATGGAATCCTTATTTATGGCACCAGTAAAAGTGTTTCTGACGGGACTTCTTCTTGCAATGGTTGTCACGTTTACATGGCTGTCCGTTGAGCTTTTTGCATCTCATGATGCCGCTGTGAATGCAGCTCATAGTGCGGCGGCTGATCCTGCACATTATTTGACGGCAGCACAGGGAGCAGCAAGTACAACATTACCAGGTGCTGAAGTGCAGAGTGTACAACAAGCTGCACCGGATGTCGTTTCTTCCACCGTCC
>JAJZEE010000072.1 GCA_021805735.1 Bacillota bacterium | reverse complement strand
CAAAGTGACAAATGGATCTCCGTATCGTGTAAGCGGCAGAAATCCGAGTTGCACGATCAGCAGATATAGTGAAGTGAAGACAACACTACGCGCCAACGGTTTGGCAATCAGAGCAAACGCCGCAACCGCACCCACAATGACACTTATTTGATGAAACAGTACAAAAGCGGGCAAATAGTCGTACAGGTACGGTTGCCACAGCAGATAGGGCAATTTGCCAAACAGGTACCAGCCCATATAATAGAGGAAGTGATGCGACAGACCACTCAGAATATAGTGGATCGCGTACGTTTGCTGTGTCTCGTGCAATGCTCTCGACGCCTGAATCAATGTGTTCACATTGACGCGAAAATAGGGAATGGCCCCGGCCAGCAAGGGATTCCCCGCTTCCGTGGAGAGCGGGATGAATTTGTGAAAGTCAATGAAGTTACGCACCCACCAGGGCAGCATAACAACCACAAGCGCTGCCGTCATCCAGATCGCAGGTCTCCAAAATGGTAGGTCTTCGCCCCGTTTTCGGGCGCTCATCCTCTGCCACCACATCAGAAACAGGAAGACAGCCCACAGCGGCAACACGGTCGGGCGCACCAGGGTGGTGATTCCGAGAAGAGCGCCTGACGCGGCGTACCACATCACTCCGCGGCCCGTGAGTTGCGCCCGGACAAATGCGGCGACTGTCGCAAACAGCGCTGGCATGAACAACGCCTCTGTAAGCAGCAGCATGCCGATAAAACTGTTTGGCAGATAGAGTAGTGACAGGGCGCCCGCCGCAAAGCCCACATAGCGGTTCGCCAGCGCAGTGCCAATATAGTAGGTAAGAGCCAGTGTCACAAGCGACAATAATTGCTGCGCCAGAAACGTCTCGTGAACCAGACGCGTTTGGGCCAACAAATGGCCCCCGTGCAGCAACATCGACAGCTTGTACAAAAAAGCGATAAATAGGGGATATAAAGGCGTTACAAAGGCGCTCGGTCCACGGCCTAGACCCAGATATCCGTGGAGGATGACATTCTGTGCCATTGCATCATAGCGCAACATATCTCCATACAGATAGACGCCGGTCCGTTTCCACAGAAATAGCCGAAATATAAGGCCTGCGAACAGTAAAGCGTATAATGGCCAATGAAACCGTACTCGCTCCAAAAAAAGTCCCCCTTATTCCCGACAATAGGGTACCAGCGGATGACGTTCCTTGTCAAACCGGGATCCGTTGCTGCGGCGTTTCAGCGGCGGGGCGCTGCGCAGGACCAATGCGGTCGCGGATTTGACCTTTGACTTGACTCTCAGGGTGATTCTCGACTTGACCCTTATTTTTCCGTTCCCTTATACTGTGCGTGAAGAAATGCACCCATGAATGGAGTCTTCAGATGGAGATCGAATGGCCGGAAGCATACGCTGACATGTTTCGCGCCTGTTTTGGCGTGAAGCAGTGGCGCCTGTACTGCGAGGCGTTCCTCTCTCCGCCCGCGCGCGGCTTTCGCGCCAACCCCCACAAAGCCGACGGAGCCCTCATCCACGCGTTGCAAGCGGCCGGCTTGCTGCGCGATCCTGTGCCATGGTCAGCAGACAGTTACTACATTCCTGCGCATGCGCCTATTGGCGCCGACCCGCTGCATGCGGCCGGTTGCGTCTATCTTCAGGAGCCTTCCGCCATGGCGGCCGCCACAGCGCTCAGTCCCGATCCGGGCGAACGCATCCTGGATCTCTGCGCGGCTCCGGGAAGCAAGACAACGCACATTGCTGCTCTTGTGAATAACCGTGGATTGCTCGTCGCCAATGAGCCGAATCCGGAGCGCTGCCGGATATTGGCGGAGAATACCGAACGCATGGGACTGTTGTCCACGACCGTGACACAGGCGAAACCAGCGTCATTGGCGCCCCTGTTTCCGCAATTCTTTTCGGCCATACTGGTCGACGCCCCGTGCAGCGGTGAAGGGATGTTTCGCAAAGACGCCGACGCTCGCGCATGCTGGCGCCCTGAACTGCCGCTGGCAAACGCCCGCCGACAACTGGACATCCTTGAAGCGGCGTACAGCATGCTGGCGCCGGGCGGCCGCATCCTGTACGCCACATGCACATTCAATCCCGTCGAAAACGAAGGCGTTGTACTGAACTTCCTGGCGCGGCACCCGGAACTCGCGCTGGCCGAGATTCATTTGCCGCAATCCGTACCCGGACTCACTGTCAAGGAACTTCAGACGATCAGGACAAGCTATCAACCACTGGATCACTGCCTACAGCCCATCGATGACTGGCTGGCCAGTGTGGAACGGACGGACGCCAGCGGCAACGCGGACGGCTCCTGCGGCGCGGACAACTCCCGCAGCCGCGGCGGCCATCCAGAAGCCCGCCAAAATGGCGCCTTTAGCACCAAGGCAATCTGCGATACAAGTCGGTGCGCTAGGTATTTCCCTCATCAAGCGCGCGGCGAAGGACATTTCATGGCCGTTCTTTATCGTCGCCGTGAGCTTCTGCCAGAGGATCATGCCGCCAGCGATAACGGCAACACGCGGCGCGAGCGAGCCAGACGACGGGCGACGACGGTCAGGGGCGCTCACTCGCCGCTTGTGGCTCTCTTTCGCGAATTTGCTGGTCGCACGCTGTCCGAGAGTTTCCTCCATCATCTCGAAGATGCTTACACCCTTTGGCCGCAAGGCGATCTGTTATTCGCGACGCCGCGCGATCTGGCAGACCATCTTCGCGCTGTCGTCGCGCCGTCCAAGCAACGCCCTCCCGACAGTCGGCGCCGGACTTCAGCGCGATTGCGGAGCGAGGATCCCACGTCCGCTTATTCGTCGCTCTTCCTCAGGATCGGTCTGCCGCTCGTCCGGACGGCGCACCGACATGTCGTGCCCATTCACAGCCTCGCCATGGCCCTGAAAGCGAACGACGCCCTGCATCCGCTTCAGTTCGCATACGGTGATCCTGCGATTCTCGCCTACTTAAGAGGCGAACCCATCGCCTCGCCTCCCGACGCTCCGCCCGGTTGGACCCTTGTGACCATGGCTGGCGCAGGGATCGGATGGGGGAAAATCAGCGACGGCATGCTCAAGAACCATTATCCCAAAGGTCTGAGACGCGTTTACAGATTTGCAGCGCCCTGAACGTCATCCCCCACGAGCTTCGTTATCATGAACGGGGCCGACGGGCCCCAACTCCGACGAACAAAGGCGGACTGGCGCTGATCGGGCCTCGTCATGAGGAATCTCCTCCTCCGCCATCGCAACGAGTCGGACCCGCACGCTATAGAATGTCGCCCCTCCGCCCATGTCGGACAGGCGCGCGGACGTCACCTGATTCACGTTGGTTCCCTGGCCTTGACCGTTCCAGCGGACGGCATAGCTCACCACTGTGCCTGACTGAGGCACCGTACTCTCCAGCGCCACCATGGGGGTGCGCCCGTTCCGGCTTTCGAGCCACACCCAGTCGCCGTGGGCGAGGTTGAGCCAGTGAAGGTCCTCGGGTGCTACCAAAAGTTCGGGCCAACGCCGCTTCTGTACGCTGG
The DNA here is from genome assembly GCA_021805735.1 of Bacillota bacterium. Lineage (GTDB taxonomy): Bacteria > Bacillota > Bacilli > Alicyclobacillales > SLC66 > JAKADD01. The sequence continues at coordinate 16,244 of JAJZEE010000072.1, read as the reverse complement.
CAATATTTCCAAAACTCGACTTGATGGTTTCCCGAGCAGACGGCGAAATGAGATACAGGGGATAGTCCGAATCGACCTCCGGATCCGAAAATCCGCCAACCGGGAGAGGTTCCAGGCAGAGCCGACCCGATGGAGTTTGGATGGGCGTATCCACAAACGGCCGAACGTGGGCGTCCAGTCGCACCTTTTGAACCGGATTGCGCTTCAGAGACTCCAGAGTGATGCCGTCCAGCCACGGATGGTCAGAATCCAGGGCGTCTCCAATGAGGTCCTCGTCGGACGCATAGAGTTCCGGCCCGTGGAGACCCATGGACCGGGCCAACCGGCGAAAGAACTCGGCATTGGACACCGACTCCCCAGCCGGCGGGGTCGCCGGCTGGTTGAGCTGGACGTACCGATGCCAATAGGAGACATGCAGATCGAGACTCTCCATGCCCATGGCCGCGGGCAGCACAAAATCGGCCCATCGGGCCGTATCGGTCATCATCTGTTCATGCACGACGGTCAACAGATCCTCCCGCGCCAGCCCTCTCAGCACAGTCGATTGATCGGGCGCGGTCGCCGCCGGATTGGAGTTATACGAGATCAAGGCGCGAACGGGCGGGTCCCCGAGAGCGGTCAGAGCCAAACCCAATTCCACCATGTTCACGCGCCGCACGCCTTGGGACAGAAGATGATGTCCTTCTAGTTTTCCCTTATTGATGGGAAAGGCGTCCGAATTGCTGAGCAAATGGCCTCCGCCCACGTCACGGTGGGATCCAGTCAGGATCGAGAGGGCAGAGATAGCCCACACCGCCTCCGCCCCGTGATCCTGCCGTTGAACGCCAAACCCGGAGCGGATGACGAGCGGCCGAATGGCGGCCAGGCGATCGGTCAGTGCCTCAATGACTCTCGGCTCAAGCCCGGTCACTTCTACCGTTCTTTTCAGCGTCCATAGCCTTGCGCGCTCATAATAGCGTTCAAATCCCTGCGCATATTGGTCTAGAAACTCCCGGTCATGGCGTCCGCTTTCAATCAACCCGCGCCCGAGACAAAGCGCCAAGGCCACATCGGTGTTGGTCTTGAGGGCCAGATGATTTCGATATCGCCGGGCTGTCTCCGTCCGCAAGGGATCGACCGTCCAGACTTCGGCGCCAGCGTCCCGCGCCTGATCGAGCCAGGGCAGTTCATGCACGTTGGTGCTGGCCGGATTTGTTCCCCACAAGAGAATCAGGCGTCCGTACGGCAGGGTTTCCGGGTCGGGCCCCAGCCGTTGACCATAGACCCGCGTCAAGGCCGCCTCGGCCGCCGCCGTGCAAATCGTACGTTCCAACGCCGAGGCTCCAATCGAGTGAAAGAAGCGTCGGTCCATGCCGGTTCTGCTGAGAAGTCCCATGTTGCCGGCAAAACTGTACGGCAAGACGGCTTCACCCCCTGACTCGATCACGATGGCGCGGAGGCGTTCCCCGATTTCTCCCATCGCTTCTTCCCAACTGATGCGTTCAAATCGGCCGCTCCCCTTGGCGCCAACCCGTCGCAGAGGATGGAGGACACGATCCGGATGGTACACCCGATCAAGATAGTGGTTGACCTTAAAACACAAAAACCCGCGCGTGACCGGATGTCGCCTCTCCCCGCGGATCTGCCGGATGACGCCGTCCTGGGCCGTCACCTCAAGCCCGCAGGTGTCATAGCAGTCATGGGGACAGACCCCGTGCGCAACGACTGTGTTCTCCACGGTGATCCCCCTCTGTTGCGTTCGTTGCGTCGATTGTATCATGAGTCATGACGGTCCATCCCGGAAAATCGCCGCAGGCGCATTTTCGACCCGGTTGTTGGTGCTGCGAAGCAGCATGAAAGTCTATCCCGAAATATCGATTGCTCCTGCCCGCCAGAACCGTATGCTGTGCCGCTTCTCAAACACGGCTGCGCCGAACTCGCCTCGGCACAGCATACGGTTCTGGCCAAGCGGGCTTTCATTCTTCCGATGGTGGCGCGAAGCGCCATGGAAGTCTATCCCGAAACCAACCTGGTCTGACGGCCGCCGCCAACCATGCAACCTGTCGGAAGGCAAGTTGCTAAAAAAAATACGGTAGCCTGTGCCTGCTAAGACGGACCCTGCGAACCCCCGCTCGCCTAACCCGAGATCTTCACATGAACCGTGTTCGACGTTCCTTCTGGGGTCGTCACCGTAATGGACGCGATCGTGCCGGGAACGACGTGATACGGGGTCCCCTGAGGGGTGGGCACGGTGAACACGATCCTGGTGGAACTCCAACTGTCAATGTGGAACGGAGTGATGTCGTCCGGCGCGCCCCAACTTGTTCCGTTGTCCAAAAACACGAGGTTGCTTGCGACCTGGCTGGCTCCAAAGTTCACCCCGGTCACGGTCACCTCCGCATTCGCGTTGGCGCGGGCAGGCTGCACCGAAGTGATCACCGGCGTCCGTTTTTGGACCACCGTGGCTGTGCCCGTTGTTCTGGTCGTCTGGCTCACATAAGACAGGGTCGCTGTGAGATCGGCCACGAAGTCCTGGCCTTTCCGCCCTCGGGGAGGTGTCACCAACCAGTGGACAACCGTCGTCTGGCCGACACGAACATCAGGCGCGGACGTGAATGCCGCAGGTCTGACCGTCCAGCCTTTAGGAACTTTGAGATGGGCGCGGAGCTTGATGATGGAACCAGGCCCGTCATTGTGGACAACGGCAGTGACGGCGGCGCTGCGCCCCGCCGTCAGCGCCACATTGCTCGAGGGACTCAGACTGAACCCTACTGCAGCGGGCTGAGCTGGTTCGCTTCGAGTGACGGGTCGACCGCCGAACTGGCTCACGGCGACCCTCTCGTCCGTCGGAAACGAAGGGGTGTTGACCATCAGAGTGGCTGTGCCGCTGTCGTACCACCAACCGGGGTGATCGGAGCCGGCGGAAATGTGTGCAAGCGGCCGCTGATCCACGAAAACTCGCCGCGGCGCAGAGATGTCGGTCAACTCGACGCGGTATTGCCGGCTGGTCATCTCCCCAGGGAAGTGGCCACGGACTGGACCGATGGTGAGAGTCGAGCGCGGCTCGGACGAGCCGCCGCCCTCGCTGTACGCAATCGGGGTCTCGGTGAACTGACCCTTCTGATAGCCCAGACCCGCGCCCGCGTCGCTGTACAGGTAGAAGCGTCCGTCCCCTCCGGAGAATACCCGGAGTATGAGAGGATTCACTGGCTTGGCCCCTACATGATTCATGTAGGGCTGCTCAGGCACGATGGCTCCGGCTTTGACAAAGACCGGCATGCGGTCGAGCGGTTCGGCGAGCGTGACCGTCGCCGGTCCACTGATCGTGGCGCCGGTGAAGTAGTCGATCCATCGTCCCGGCGGGAACCACACCGTACGCTTGACCACCTTCCCCAGCGTGATAACCGGAGCCACCAGGACGTTCGGTCCGTACAGGTACTCATGCGGATGCCTGTAAGCGGCGGCCAAGTTCGGGTAATCGAGGTAGAGCGCGCGCGTGATCGGCAGCCCGGTGAAGTGCGCTTGGGCCGCCAGAGTGTACGTGTATGGCACGAGCGCCTCGCGCAGGCGCAGGAAGTGCTCTGTAATGCCCTGCACCGGCTGGGGATACTCCCAGGGCAGGCGATCTCCGTGATTCGAGTGGAGCCGCAGGATCGGCTGGAACACCCCGAGTTGAACCCAGCGATCGTAGAGATCCGGTGAATCCATGGGTCCGCCGGGCGGCGTTCCGAGAAAGCTGCCGATATCGTTGCTGATGTATGGTTCGCCGATGCTCGCTTCCGCGGGAGCGAGCATCGTCTCGTAAGCGAGCGTGTTCCAGGTTCCCCAGGTGTCGCCCGTGAAGTGGATGGTTGAGGTGTGGGCCGACCATGGCCCCGCTGGATACACTTGATTCGGGTGTTGCAGCGAGGCGCCGATCCGGGCGAGCACGAACCCTCTCTGCGCCCGGTTCACCATCTCCTGGGCGTAGAGATGATTGATCCAGTTGTCGGGAGTGAGACCGGGCATCGAGACGAACGAGTTGTCGCAGCACCAGTCGAGCCACCAGAAGGCAACACCTTGTTGTTCGTATTGCTGCTGCAGGGCGAAGTTCGACTCTGCCTGCAAAGTGTTGCTCCAATCCCAGACGTAGCTGGCCCCGCTGAAACCACTTGACGATGCCAGCGTGTTGCCGGCGATGCGACGGACCTCGGCCAAGCGGGGGTCGCTTTTGGCGATACTCGAATGGATGTTGAGCGTCACGTGGAGTCCGTTGGCCTTCGCCCAGTCGAGAAACGCCTGAGGATGGGGAAACAGAGCGGGATTCCACTCCCATCCGTTCCACGTGTTTGGAGCTTTCCAGTCCGTGTCCACCGAGAGGGTGTCAAGAGGAACGCGGTGGGCGCGAAAATCGGGCAAGAGGCGCTGCTCATAATCGGCGGCGGTGTACGGGTAATAGCGAGAGAACCAGACCCCAAAGATGTAACGCGGAAGGAGTGGAGCGGGTCCCGTGAGTTGGGCCAGTTCGCGAAGCGCCGACTTGTACTGGCGACCATAAGCAAACAGGTAGCCATCCTGAACGTCGCCTTGAGGCGAACGCGGACGCACCCAACCAGAGTGAGTCCATACGTCCGAGTGGGTGTCGTCAAGAAGCCTCCAGCCCGCTTGATTCAGAAGTCCGTCGCGGTGCAGGGGTGGCAGTATTGCCTGAGCTTGCCGCGCCGACACCGAGTTGGAAGAGGGATAGGTATACCGCTCTCCGTATGTATAGCTGTCAAAGCTGCGGATCCATCCACCGAGTCTTCCTGTCCTGGGCACAACCGGTACAGGTCCGGTGGGCGGCCCGACTGCCAGGGTGTCCACATTCACGTTGCCGCTGGTTCCATGCCCGGCGACCAAAGCCACAGCGTTGGTTCCTTTACGCAGCAGCACGGGGGTTGTCACCGACGCCCAAGTGTGCCAACTCGCAGTGGGCGCCAGCGTGAGGGTTTTAACCACACGACCGTTCACGGAGAGATCGATGGTACGCGAGGCGGGACCACCAAGAAGACCAACGTTGTTCGCGTAACGGATCGTCACGCTTGCTGGGCCGGCTGGCGCGCCCAATACGTTCCAGGTGGCGCTGGCGCCATTGCCGCCCTGAGCGCCGCCCAGCCCGGTGATGAATCCTGCGGTGCTTTGGTATCCCGTATGGTCCGTTGCCAGTGCGGCCCCGCCCGCCAGACTCGCCGCTCCCGCCTGGCTGGCCTGGCCAAATGTGCTCTCCCCGCCCCATGTGGGATGTACGATGACCGTCCGCTTGCCCATCGAGTACGAAAGAACGGTGTTCTCTGGAGTGAACGGCCCGGAACCGACCTTGTAACGAAAGGTGAGTTGAGAGGTGCGGATGGTCAGCCACCCTGCGCGCACGCTTGAGGTGTACCTGGGCACTGGAAAACGGCGGTCCACAATGTTCACCGTCGGCCGGTTCTCAAAGCGGCCCGACGGCGCGTACTCAAGACGCAGGAGGCTTGGTCCCAGCACCTCGATCCGCGCGTTCCCCTCCACGATAGTCGCGGATCGGTGGGCCACCCCAGCGCGAAAGTTGACCGGCGTAGCCAGATTCATCGGCGACTTGTCGGTGACTGCCGGTTTCGTGCCCTTCGGCGCCGCCATCCCGGTCGACAACAGGGTGAGGAGCCCAGCGAAGATTACGACGATCCCCATCCCCGGCATCCTGCGCCGGCCTGTATCCCCGTTTTGGATGATCCTGATCCCTCTCATAGTCGTGGTCCCCCCGCCCATGGCGCCGTCATCATGTCTCTGCCACGATCGCCAAGCTCTCGTCGGGGAACGGGCGGCGGCGCACCCGTCGCCCTGCGTCACCCTTTCACCGAACCAGCAACGAGACCGGACGCAATCCAGCGATTGAGCAGTCCGAAAGCAATCGTTAGCGGCAAGGCGCTCAGCAGGGCGGCGGCCGCGAATTCCCCCCAATTCTTCGCAAACTGGTTCGCTATCAGCGAATATAACCCGAGGCCAAGCGTATAGTTGGAAGCCGACTGTATGATCGTGCCCGCCAGAATGTATTCGCTGAACGATCCGATCAGCGTGAAGAAGAAGATCACCACCAGCATCGGGCGCGCCAGGGGAAGAACGACCTTCCAGAAGATCTGCCAGTGCCCCGCTCCGTCCATAACCGCCGCTTCATCCAGCTCTCTGGGCACGGTGTCAAAATATTTTTTCAACAGCCAGATGTTATAGGCGCTGCCGCCCATCTGCACGAGGATGTAGACCCACAGATTGTCGAGCAACCCCCACTGCGCCAGTGCATAGTAAATCACTGAGATCGTCAGGAAATTTGGGAACATCTGCAGGATTAAAAGAAACATGATCCCATTCTTGCGTCCAAAGAATCGCATTCTGGAAAATGCATAGGCCGCCGTGGCTGTGATGAGCAACTGTCCAACGCCCAAACTGAGGCCGACGATGGTGCTGTTGCGAAGCCAAACCACAAATTGCCCCTGTTGAAACAGCGCCTGGTAGTTGGCCAGAGACGGCTGGGAGGGAATGAGCGATGACGAGAAATACGCCTGCGTCGGGTTAAACGACGCTGTCACAACGTACAGCATCGGCAGTACGGTCAGCACGATCACAATCCATATGACCAGGCGAGAGATCCACAGTGTCACAAACTCGCCAGGACGCATGCGTTTTTTTCCGGCGGCCACCTCAGTCCACCTCCTGAAAGGCGCCAGTGGCGCGCATGTTGATCCAACTGAAGACACCGACAAGAACAAACAGCACGACGGCAAGCGTGGCCCCCAGATCATAGCGGCTGAATTGCAGCGACATCTTGTAAATGGCTGACGCAAGATTGTCCGTATAGCCAGCGAACTGGGTCGAATTGCGCCCGGGTCCGCCTGCGGTGAGGAGGTATATGATATTGAAGTTGGTAAACTGGTAGGCGAATCCCGGGATAAGGAGCGGCAGGCTGATTTTCCAGATCGACGGCATCGTCACGAAGCGAAACTTCTGCCAAAAGGTCGCGCCGTCGATGCCGGCCGCCTCGTACAGTTCTTCCGGAATGGCCTGCAGTCCCCCCAGACAGACGGTCATCATATAGGGAAAACTCAACCACAAGTTCACCATGATGACCGAGACTCGTGCCCAAAACGGACTCACAAGCCACGGAATATCGGTGATCCCAAAGGTGTGCAGCAACGCGTTGATTTGTCCGTAGCTCTGGTTTAACAGCCCCTGCCAGATCAAGATCGAGATGAGTCCGGGAACGGCCCAGGGAATGATCAGGATGGATCGATAAATGGCAGATTCCTTCATGTTCTTATTGTTCAGCAGGACAGCCAGAAACAACCCCAAAAAGTAGTTGAGAGTCGTTGAGACGGCGGCAAACGTTACGGTCCATATGAACGTCGGTATAAACACTTGGGCGAGGGGATCGTTCATATTGAACAGATCGGCGAAGTTTTTGAAACCCACAAACGATGGATTAGTGAAGTGAATGGCACTGGCATTCGTGAATGACACCACAATGGTCAACAGTGTCGGCACAACGCTGAAAATTGCTATGGTAATGAGAGCCGGCGAAAGATATCCGTAGGCAGACCACTGCATCTTTCCCCCGATCCCGCGCTTCCTGGTCTTGTGACCAAGACTCATGTGACCTGTCGACATGTTGATCCCTCCGCTTCAACAACGAGAGAAAAAGGGGGCGGCAGCCGCGAACGGCGACCATCCCCACTCCCCTCCGTAAGGCGATTACCCCTGTTGTACCTGAATACCTTTCTTGATCTGCGCCACAAAGTCGCGGGCTCCGACAGCCGGAGACACCTGGCCCTTGATGATGTTGCCGATTTCGCCCATAGCGCTCCATACCGCGCCCATCTGCGGTATGTTTGGCATCGGAACACCGACTTCCGCCTGCTTCAGGAACGCTGCGTCAAATGGATTGCTTTGCACTTCTTTGGCGCGCTGAAGGTTGATAAGCGCAGGCAGATCTGCGTTGACGCGGAAATACTGCATCTCCGGCGCCGTCGACAGATACTGGGCCAACGCCGTGGCGGACGGAATATTGTGTCCGCGCTGGTTGACCAACGTTGTCATAACGCCGATAAACGGAGTGGCTGGTTTGCCGTTAGGCAGTTTGGGCAGCGGCGCGATGCCGAGATTGATCTTGGCCTTCTGGACGTTTGGAATGTCCCACGGTCCGCTGATGTACATCCCGATTTTCCCAGCGGTGAAGTTCGCCAGAGAGATGGCGCCCGTCGTATTGGGATTCATCCAGTGGTACTGCCAGTCCATGGCGTGCAGCAGCGTGAAGCCTTTGATCGCTCCCGGCGACGCGAGTCCGATGTCTTGCGGATCCAACTTGCCATTGTGGCTGCCAAAGATGTAGCCGCCCATGCCGCCGACAAAGGCGTAGTCAAAATACAGGTTATGCTGGGCGAAGCCAAATCCGAACTTGTTGGCGTTCTGAACGAACTGCTGCCAGGTGACCGGAGGCGTTTTGATTTTATCCTTGTTGTAGAAGAGGGCCGTCGTTTGCACGGACATCGGATACGCGTAAGCCGTTCCTCCAAATGTCACTGCGTTCATTTCGGTCGCCGTGTAAGCGTTCGAGTTGATCATATTGCTAGGGATAGGCGCGAGCAGACCTTCCTCCTGAAGGAGACCAAGGTTATCGTGCGGCATGGCAAGCCCAACATCAGGACCCTTGCCGGCGCGAGCTGCCGTAGAGTAAAAGGTAAACCCGTTGGGATTGGTGCTTTGATTGACGACGGTTACCGTGTCGCCGTGCGCTTTCGCCCATTTTTGTGCATACTGTTGCACAACACCGAACTCTGGTTGCCCCCACCAGGACCATACGGTCAGGTGTACGCCCCTGGGCAGCGCCGCGCTTGTCGCGACAGGAGCAGTGGCTTTCGGTGCTGCGGTAGGCTGGCTGGAGCACCCGGCCAGAGCGGAGCTCAGAACGATGGTAGCCGCCAGTCCGAGCCCGAGTTTCTTGGATTTTTGCATGATTTTGACTCCCTTCTGTGTCTTCTTAAATCCTGCTGCAAGTGCTTACATCTGTGCAAGTGCTTACATCCCGTGCCACGATGCCCGATCGTTACTGAGGACAACCAGAGACAACCAGACAATCGTTTGCACAAACTCTACGGTATAGACATTCCACATGGAGAATCATATTCCTGCTCGCCCAAATGCGCAAGAGGAATTTTTGCGCAACCGCGTCCGGAACTCATCACAACTCTTGGTTTCGGTTAAAATTCCTTGTCGCAGCGCGGAATCATAGCCGAAAAAATCATGCTGACAGATGCGTAAATACACCTGATGAACGGATAAATACACCTGAATCAAAAGTGAATGTTTTAAAGTGCATTGCTTCACTCGCGAAAGTTTGATACGATTACCTGAAAAAAGCGCCTTCTTGCAGACGCGCAAACGTTTGTTCATCTGTAGAGTGATAAGCGCCATCCAGTCAACCATGCCCATACCACCCACAGACGAGGGGTTTTGCACAGTGAACGATACAAGCGCGGCGATCCATCCCGATCAGGTCCATTTGTCAGAGGAACAGGCTGCACTGTCGATTGGATCTGTCCAGAATGCGTACATCAAGGACGACACCGCTTTCTTCCTCTGTGAGCGCGCAACCGTTGCCGTTTGGCTGGGAGACGGTATATTTCGCGTTAAAATCAGCCGCGACATCCCGACCGCAGAAGAGTGTGTACCGCTTGCCGCTTCGATGAAAGCGCATCCGATGGCGCTTTCCGATGAAGGGGCCTGCTATGGCCTGGTCGCCGGCAGTCTCAAACTGACCATCGACAAGGCACGCTTCTCGGTGCACGCCCGAACAGTGTCCGGCGCGGACATCTGCACCGACGTCGCAGGCGGCGTCTCTCTCACGGTCGAAGGGGGGATTCGCAGTCAAAAGTTATATGCCGGGGAACCCGTCTATGGACTCGGCGAGAAAACGGGGTACCTCAACAAGGCGAACTCCGAGCAGTCGATGTGGAACTCCGACGTTTATGCGCCGCACGTTCCGGAGATCCGCGAACTGTACGTGTCAGTGCCCGTGTTCTACGTCGTGGGCGAGGAACTGTCCTATGGAATCTTTCTGAACAACCCCGGCAAGACGATTTTTTCCTTCAAAGGCGATCATTCCTACGACATAACGGCAATGACGGGCGACTTTGACTATTACTGTTTCTTCGGTTCCGACATGAAGACCCTGATCGCCACATACACCGGCATGACCGGACGCGCGCCGCAGCCACCCCTGTACGCGCTTGGATATCACCAGTCACGCTACAGCTACGAAACGGAAACGGAACTGCGCGAGGTGGCCGCGGAGTTTCGCGCCCGCCAGATCCCCTGCGACGCCCTGTACCTCGATATCCACTACATGGACGGATATCGCGTATTCACCTGGCATAAGGACCACTATGCGACAGCGGAAACGACCATTCGCGATTTGGCGAATGACGGATTTCGCGTGATTCCAATCATCGATCCTGGGGTCAAGAAGGACGAGGACTACTTTGTCTACCAACAGGGACGAGCGTCGGACGCCTTTTGCGCGTATCCGGATGGAACTGTATACACCGGCAGCGTCTGGCCGGGAGAAAGCGCCTTCCCCGATTTCACGGAAGCGCGCGTTCGCCAGTGGTGGGGAGATCTGCATCGACGTTACGTCGATGCAGGGATTGATGGCATCTGGAATGATATGAACGAGCCTGCCGTCTTTTCCGAGACAAAAACGATGGATGTCGCCGTCATGCACAACAACAACGGCCGTTCGTTGCCTCATGGCGCGTTGCACAATGCATACGGCCACTACATGAGTCAGTCTACCTACGAAGGGTTGGCCAGGTTGCTGGACGGGCAACGCCCATTCGTGCTCACCCGCGCCAGCTATGCGGGCACTCAGCGGTACGCCGCGGTGTGGACCGGTGACAATCGCAGCTTCTGGGAGCATTTGACGATGACGATCCCGATGCTGCTCAATATGGGTTTGTCGGGGTTGCCCTTCGCCGGAGCCGATGTAGGAGGTTTCGCCTTTGACGCGGATGGACTCCTGCTCACTCGCTGGACGCAGATGGCCGCCTTTACTCCCTTTTTCCGAAATCACTCGGGCATGGACGCCGCGCGTCAGGAGCCATGGCAGTTCGGCCCCGTATATGAAGCGGCCATTCGCAAAGCGATTGAGCGGCGCTATGCGCTGTTGCCGCACCTGTACAGCCTGTTTTACGAGCATCGGATGACCGGACTGCCTGTGATGCGGGCGCTGGCGCTGGAGTTTCCCGGCGACCGCAACACCCGCGATCTCTGCGACAGTTTCCTGCTGGGCAAGGATCTGCTCGTCGCCCCCATCTACCGTCCGGACATGACCGTACGGAGCGTCTATCTCCCCGCGGGCGCGTGGTACGACGAACGCACGGACGCGACATACGGCGGGCGGCAACACATCCTGACTTCCGCGGCTCTCGATGAGATTCCCGTCTATATTCGCGCCGGTGCCATCATTGCTCAACAGAACCCCATTCAACATACCGGACAATCCTCCGCTACACTGACCATACACGTGTATCTGGGCGACGACGGGGAATACGTGTATTACGACGATGACGGTCGCTCGTTTGCCTACGAGAATGGTTCGTTTCAAGCTGTCGAATTCAGATTGTCGACCGCCGACCGCGACAGGCAACTGGCCGTAACCGTGCGGCAAAACGGGTATCACCCCACGGAAATGAGGACTGTGAGACTGGCCATTCACGGAGCGGAACACGATGCGTATGTCACAGAGAGAGACTCGCCGGCGCCGCTCGTCCAGCAATTTGCGCACAACACGCTGATTGTTGATGTTCCCGCCTTGCTCGACAGAAACGCGGTCTACATGATCGCTCATCGCTAGCGAAAGGAGAGAGACTGGCATGCCGCCAAACGCGCAACAGCAGCGCACAAGCGTAAACGCGTCCAGAGCCCGCCAACTGTTGGAGTTGTCGACCTATCATGAGTCGGTCGAACCGTACGCCTACGCATCCGGGAACCGACTCCATGTACGGTTGCGCCTTGGCCGGAACTTGGCTGCCCAAGTTGAAGTCGTACACTGCGACAAATTTCTGCCCGACAGAACAACGGTGACGACAACAGCGCGACACTATGCTCTGGACGGCGCTCACCATGAACTCTTTCAGGCTGAACTGATCCAACCCACCAAGCGGTTCAAATACTTCTTTCGCGTCAGCAGCGGCAAGCGCGCGCATTATTTTAGCCGAGGTGGTCTCACCGACAGCACGCCTCCTTGGGATGACGCGTTTGAAATCCCGTATCTCGGGGAGCGCGACGGATTTGACGCTCCTCTGTGGGCTGCGGGCGCCGTCTACTACCAGGTGTTTCCCGATCGTTTTTTTCGGGCGGGTGATGTGTCCGCCGCTCGAAGACTGGCCAAATGGAACACCGTGCCGACGCGAGGCAGCTATTATGGCGGCAATCTGGCCGGCATTCGCGCCAAATTGGATCACTTGACAAAACTCGGCGTCGATGTGCTCTATATGACTCCCATTTTTACCGCGCCGTCGAACCACAAATATGACACTGTCGATTATTTGAGCGTGGATCCGGATTTCGGCACGGAAGAAGAGTTGCGGCAACTGGTCGCCGATTGTCATCAACGCGGCATTCGAGTGATACTGGACGCCGTCTTCAATCACATGGGCGATCGCAATCCAGTGTTCCTCGATCTGCTGAAACGGGGGTCCAAATCTCGCCACGCGGATTGGATCTACCCCGAGTCGTGGCCGCTGTCAAAAGCCGAACGCAACTACGAGACGTTTGGGTATGTGGCCACTATGCCAAAGTGGCGAACGGCCACGCAAGAAGTCGAGGACTATCTGATCGGCGTCGCCAGGTACTGGATCGAACGAACAGGCATCGACGGATGGCGACTCGACGTGTCTGACGAGGTGGAACACGCCTTTTGGAGACATTTCCGTGAAGGCGTGAAGAAAGCCAACCCCGACGCGCTGATTTGCGGTGAGATTTGGCAGGTGGCCACCCCGTGGCTGCGCGGCGATCAGTTTGATACGGTCATGGACTACCCATTCGCGCGAGCGGTGCTCGACTGGCTGGGCAAGGGCATGATCGACGCGACGGAGTTCGACCTGCGCATCGAACAGATCCGCGCACAGTATCCGGAAGCCGTTCTCCCTTATTTATGGAATCTACTAGATTCCCATGACACACCTCGGTTGTTGAATGTGTGCCAGATGAATCGCGAGCAGGCCGATCTGGCAGTATTTATACAGTTTACAGCGTTTGGGTCTCCCATGATATATTATGGCGATGAAATAGGGATGACAGGAGATGCCGATCCGCTGTGCCGGGGCGGCATGCTGTGGAACGAACGGGCGCAGGACCGCTCTGTGTTGGACCGTTACCTGCGCCTGACGGCTTTGCGCCATACTTTTCAGGCGCTTCGGCAAGGCTCCTATCGCCCGCTCTTTCGGGGCGTCTCCCCGCAACTCTATGGCTATCTGCGACAAGCGCAAACCGGGAACCCCGCTGCCACGGCGCTGGAGACTGTGTTTTGTGTCCTGAACAACGCGGATGTTCCCGTGACCTTTACGTGTTCTGATCCATTGCTGCCCGCTGGACTCTATGAGGCGGCATACGGAAATCCAGACAATCCACTGGTCAGAAGCGGCGACACACTGACCATGCGAGAGAAAAGCGCGATCATGTTTATACGGGTGGGGGATTAGAATGGCCGTCAACATCAAGGACGTGGCGATTCGGGCTGGCGTCAGCCCTTCGACCGTGTCCCGCGTCATCGCAAACAATCCGCGTATCAGCGCGGAGACACGGGAACGGGTACGCGCCATTATGAAGGAACTCAATTACCACCCCAATGCGATTGCGCGCAGTCTTGTGAAGCAGAGTTCTCAGGCGCTTGGCCTGCTCATACCGAATACGATCGAGCAGTTCTTTTTGAATCCGTTTTTTCCAGAGGTCCTGCGCGGCATCACGCAAGTGGCTCAGCATGCCGGGTATGACCTGTTTCTCTCAACAGCCCTGCATGGTCTTAACGATATCGAGCGCCTCGAACAGATGGTCCGCAGCAAGCGGGTGGACGGCGTCATACTATTAACGGCAAGGGTCGAGGACCCGCTTCTGTTCGTACTGGAGGAAAATCACATTCCGGCGGTCCTTATCGGACGTCCCGCCGCCCCTTCGACGATCTCCTGGGTCAATAACGACAACAAAAAGGCGGCGTATGACGCCACGACCCATCTGCTGAAACTGGGTCACAAGCGCATCGGATTCATTGGCGGTTCCACCGAGTTGGTCGTGACCATGGATCGGTTATCGGGCTATGCCACCGCTTTGCAGGACGCCGGGGGCGCTTTTGACCCGAGATTGGTGACCTCTGAAGAGTTTCTGGAAGAAGGCGGTTACATCGGCATGATGAGGTTGCTGGCGATTCCGGAACGTCCGAGCGCCATCATCGCCTCCGATGACGTCCTGGCGTTTGGCGCCATGCGCGCTGCGGGGGAATTGGGCCATCACATCCCGGACGACCTGGCGATCGTCGGCTTCAATGACATTCCACTCGCCAAATTGGCGAATCCGCCGATGACGACCATGAATGTGCACATTTATGAGTTAGGGCAAGAGTCGGCGAAGATGCTCATTGAACAGATTGAGTGGCCTGCACCCGACCCCAAGGAGCATCTTGTGCCCCACACTCTTGTTGTCAGGCGCTCCTGTGGCGCATGGAATCCGCTTGTGCTGTAGGCCTGTCAGGATCACCACACCACCGAGCGGAGATGTACTGATCTGGGGCAAACACCTGGGCACCGGCATATGCTGAAGCACACCACTCACACTGACATGATGGAAGGTGCTGCCCCATGACCAAACGATCGTCTGGACCGACGGTCTTTCTGCCCATGCCTCCTCGTCGACGCGATCCACTCGCCGGTCGCATTGACACTTCATTCGCAGCCGCGGAACCGACCACGCCGACGGCGTATAACGTCACTCTTCACGATGCCGATTTTTGGGAGGAGGACTTTGCGACGTACGACCAGTCCAACGCACTGACGGCGCCGCTCCCGCCAAAGACAAAAACAGTCAGGCGGTCGCGCGTCGGCCGAGAAACGGCTCCTCAAGCCACCGTCGCCAATGGTCATGCGAACACCATTTTCTCCTATCTGCACAACTCTTTCCTTGGCGAACCTGTTTGCGTTCTCACGCAAGCCGGGCGATTTCGCGGCAAACTGGTGAACGTCAGTCTGCATGACTTGGCCCTTCTCACCGATCAAGGGCCAATACGTTATCTTGCCCTTGACGGACTGCTGAGCGTTGGCTACGATCGTTCGGCAACATCCTGCCAGACGTTCAAAAACGCTTGAGCGGCAAGGCTTAGATAGCGATCCTTACGGTACGCGAACACAAGTGTGCGAGTCGTTAAGCTGCCTAACCCAAGGTAGGTCGGCATGGGCGCAGTGAATCGCCTCACCATGGCCGGAATCACAGTCACGCCCAGACCATACGCAACCATGGTCTGGGCGGTTTCGACGCTGCTTGTCTCATAGGCGACGCGGGGTTGAAAGCCATGTTCCGCGCACAGGGCCAGAACGGTTCCACGAAAGCCGAAGCCGCTCTTGAGCAAAATGAATGGCGCAGTTGCATAGTCGGACAGCAGTGAGGCGGGGGTTGCGTCAGATTGGCGACTGGGAGTTTTCCCTGACTGATACTCCTTGCCGGGAGGCACGGCCAGATAAAGTGGTTCTGTGAGCATCGGTCGCGTTTCCAGACGCTGATCACCGATGGGAAGAGCCAAGATTGACAAATCTGTCACTCCACTGACAGCCAGTTCCTCCAGGCATTCTGTCGTCTCTTCAACAATGCGCACCTGCACTTCCGGATATTTGGCGGCAAACGCCTGCAACAGCGGCGGCAACACATGTCCGCCAGTGATCGCGGGCGTGCCGATCGCCAGCGTTCGGTCCATCCCCTCGGAAGCTTCCGCAGCTTCGCGCAGCAAGTCGTTGCGCAGGCGCAACATCTGCTCCGCATAGGAAAGAAGACGACGCCCCTGATCAGTGGGAACTGCTGCCGCGTGCCCCCGTACAAAGAGCCGAGTGCCGAGTTCACGTTCGAGTTTGGCCACTTGCTGGCTGAGGGATGGTTGAGCAACACGCAAACGATCCGCGGCTTTCGTAAAACTGCCCTGTTTGTACACCTCGTACGCGTATTCCAACCAGCGAAGCTCCACA